>JAQGLT010000130.1 GCA_028292745.1 Polaromonas sp.
TCTTTGCTAGGTCAATTCCAATAGTGGTAATTTCCATGGTGACACCTCTTTCGATTCAAGTGGTTGAGCAACGCTCCACTTTGGCACAACACTGTCATTACAGGTAGGGGCGTCCATTCCATTACTGGTTGCCTTTCTTGGTCTGGTGCATTTCAAGGTCTCGCTTGCCGCCCTTGTTCTTGGTGGAGCTCGGCGCGGCGATTAAGGTGGCGTCGACCACAGTGCCGCTCTTGAGCATGAGGCCCTGCGCGTTGAGCTTGTCGTTGATGATCTGCAGAATGTGTGAGCTCAAATCATACCTTTCCAGCAGGTGGCGAAAGCGCAGGATGCTGACCCCGTCGGGGATCCGGTCCGTGCCGCTCAGGCCACAGAAGTCACGGTAGATGGTCATCTCGAACAGGGCTTCTTCGGCTGCCAGGTCCGACAGCCCAAACCATTGCTGCAAGCAATGGATGCGCAGCATCATCTCCAGATCAAAAGGCGGGCGCCCGGTCTTGGCCACAGGGGCATGCGCCGCTATCAGCGCCACCAGCTCAGCCCACGGCATCACCTGCCCCATCTCATCGAGCAGCACCTCTTTGCGAGTGCGCCGCGTGCTCAGCATCAAGCCAAGGTCTTGTTGTTTCATGCCGCTATTGTTTGCCAAGCATGACTCTCAGACCATCGGGGTTGGTACGAAGTTTTGAACATCATCCTTAGCTCGCCCTCCTTTTTGCTTAGAAGTAACCCGCTTTAATTGCTTTTTCCTCTCAAGCCCGATAAAAATAGGCGTTCCTCGGCGAACTAGAGGTCAAGCTGAGCGGCGGGCCAAACCGGCCCGCTCAACTAAGTATTTAGCCACGATGGGTAGCACATGCATGTCGACATGCATGTATAAGCAAGCCGAATTCAGCATAAGCAGTAGAGGTACGCAGTATCACGAATTCGTCGTACTGAATCCAGGCGTCAAGGGCAGCGTACTTGGATCGTTATCACTGACGGGGCAGCTTTACAAACTGAGCTATCGCGCGGAAGATCGTGGTTTCCCTTGCATACTGCCTATTGCCCTCGACTTGCGTCATGGGCGAAGCAACAATCATGCTTTGGTCTTCGAGTTGTTTGCGTACAGCCGGATCAGCCAGTGTTGCGGAAATCGCCTTATTCAGCTGCTCTACCACTCTGTCAGGCGTGTCTTTTTTGACCATATAGCCGGTCCAGATCGAAAAGCCGAAGTTATTGAGCAGCTTGCCTTCGTTCACGGTAGGCAAATTCGCGAGCGACTTAGGTCTGGTGTTAGCCAGCGTGCCGATGATCTTTAGACTACCCTTCTCGACCAGTGCTTGGTACTGCTTTGAGTACGGCAGCATGGCAATATCGACCTTGCCTTCACCCATGTCCTTCAGCAGTGGCGCAATGCCCTGGTAGGGCATATGCGTCATCTTCGCATTGGTGGTAGCACCCAGGTACGCGCCCATCAGGTGGTAGAACGAACCCACGCCCACGCTGCCGTAGGTCAGCGGTCGCTCCTTGGAAACTTTGCGCGCCAGCGTAACCACCTCATCGGCGGTGTTGGCAGGCAGATCATTGCGCGCGAGCAGCACTATCGGGAAAGTACCGAGCAGTTGCACCATACGGAAGTCCTCGCTCTTGAACTTGACGGGCTCGTTCGCCAACGGTGACAAAATCACCTCATTCGGCGAGGCCTGAAAAAGGTGGTAACCGTCACCAGGGGCGTCCAGCACTTTCTGTGCTCCGATTGCGCCACTCATGCCGCTCAGGTTTTCCACTACTACTGGCTGGCCCAAATGCTTTGCCATATTGGTGCTTACCAGACGTCCTAACGTGTCCGACAAACCGCCGGCTGGATATGGCACCATCATGGTGATTGGCTTAGATGGGTAAGGGTCGGCAGCCATGGCCGCGCTGGCCAGCAGCAGGCCTACGAGAAGCGTGCCAATTTTTGGGGCTATAGCCTTCATAGTTTTACCTCCAATAAGTATGTAAAAAATAGTAACATGTACTCATACATGCTATAAGTTTTTATCTTGCAAGTCCAATGCGTTATTTTCTTATTCCTATTCAAAATACTCATACTTCAATTGTTGTCAAATGAACCTGCGCCACCTTGAACACCTGCTGGCTTTGGCGGAAACCGGTTCATTCAGCCGCGCCGCCGAGCAGTTGCACCTTACGCAGTCAGCGCTGAGTCGCAGCATCCAGACGCTGGAAATCGACCTCAATGGCAAGCTGATTGACCGTACAGGCAAGCGCAATGCACTCACGCCATTGGGCGAAACCGTGGCCTTACGCGCGGGGCGGATGGTGCTGGACGCGTCCGAGCTGCGCCGTAGCGCGGACCTGCTCAGACAATGCGACTTGGGTGCCATCCGAATCGGCCTGGGCTCGGGACCTGGCGCGATGCTGATGACACCTTTTCTGCTCCACATGGCCAAGCATCATCCAGGCGTGCAGGTCAGCGTGTCGCCGGGCGGGACTGAATTGCAGCTAATGCAGTTGCGCCAGCGTACTTTGGATGCGCTAGTGGTCGATGTGCGTCGCATTTCGCCGGCACCGGACTTGGCCATCGAATACCTGACCGAGTTGCGCGCCGGCTTTGTCTGCCGCAGTGGCCACCCCTTGTTACAAAACGTCGGGCCGGTTTCATTTGACGAGCTGCTGTGCTATCCACTGGCTTCTACGCCGCTGAGCGCGGAGATCGCCCACCTGCTGGTCCAGCGCTTTGGGCCGCAGGCCGATCCGCAGCAGGCCGTAAGCCTGCGTTGCGACGACATCACCAGCCTGATTGAGGTGGTCAAGGCTTCGGACGCGATCTACCTCGGCATTCTGGCTGCCGCCCGCGCCGGCATTGTGACGGGACAGCTCAGCGAGCTGGTGACCAATCCACCCTTGACCGCTGGCGCCCGCTTTGCGTTTGTCACGCTGGCTGGGCGCACCGAGGCGCCGTCCATGGGTTTATTCCGCCAGTTTGCAGCCGAGCGGTTGCGCGACTGAGATGCAGATGCGAATGCTGTCTCAGTGAAATAGCAGGGCCAGTTCATTGGCTTGACAAAAGATTCACTGCGTTCCGACAGCGCAGCGGCCTTTTGCTTTCAGCCGTGAAAAATAGCTTGGATTTTTCCGACTGGTACTTGGGCAATATGCTAGAGTCTGGCCTCACTCAAGAGAGCGCTGCTGCCCAGCAACAGCCGCCGAAGGCGCAATCTCCCATGATCGCTCAGGCTCCCGTATTGAATGAAAAACGCCGAATCTGGAGAGAGTGGCCGCGCAATGCGGTCACCACCGAAGGAGCAAAACCGCAGAGCACCGAGGGTGTTGCGGTTGAATCTCTCAGGTACCAAGGACAGTGGGAGCGGCACCCGGTTGGGTGATCGCCTGCGCCTTGAAATACTATCTATTTCATAGCTGACTGCGCTTGCCCCGCCTGGGCTTGCGACCTTTTTCCTTGAGAAACAGCATGAAAATTACCGTTTTAGGCGCCGGTGTCACCGGCATCACGTCCGCATGGTTTTTGCGTCAAGCCGGCCACGAAGTCACCGTGGTCGACCGCCAGCCGGGCGCCGGCCTGGAGACCAGCTTTGCCAATGGCGGGCAGATTTCGGTCAGTCATGCCGAGCCCTGGGCCAATTCGGGCGCGCCGCTGAAGGTGCTGAAATGGCTTGCCAGGGAAGATGCGCCGCTGCTGTTTCGGCTGCGGCCTGATCTCAACCAGTGGCTGTGGGGCTTGCAGTTCCTGCGCGAATGCACGCCCGCCCGGACCCGCCACAACATCAAGCAGATGGTGAACTTGGGCCTGTACAGCCGCGCAACGCTACAACAACTGCGCGACCAGACCGGTATGGATTACCAGCAAAAAACCGAAGGGATTTTGCACTTCTACACTAGCGAACAGGAGTACGCCGATGCCCAAGCCCCGGCCGCTTTGATGCGCGAATACGGCTGCGAACTGGACATGAAGTCGCCAGATCAATGTGTGGCTATTGAACCCGCATTGGCGGCCAGCCGCGCAAAAATCGTCGGCGGCAGCATGACACCCAGCGACGAATCAGGCGACGCGCACGCTTTCACTCGCCAACTGGCCTCCCTGTGTAAGATCCAAGGCGTGGAGTTCCTGTACAACACCCGCATCGTAGGCGCCCGCAAGGAAGGCGACGCACTCACAGCCGTACAGGTTGCCAATTCCGAGGGTGTGATAAGCGATTTGAAGTCTGACGCTTATCTAATGTGTCTGGGTGCCTACAGTGCACAATGGGCCAAATTACTAGGCCAAACCCTGCGGATTTACCCGGCTAAAGGGTATTCGGTCACGCTGCCCGTCATTAACGAGGCCGCGTCATACAACGTCTCGCTGACCGATGATGAGTACAAACTGGTATTTTCACGCTTTGGTGACCGCCTGCGCATTGCCGGCACAGCCGAACTGAACGGCTACAGTACCGAACTGAACTTGGTGCGTTGCGAGGCAATTGTGCGGCGCGTGCGTCAGCTCTTTCCCGCCATGACTGATGGCCAGAACGCGCAATACTGGACCGGCCTGCGCCCGGCCACGCCATCCAATGTGCCTTACATCGGCCGCTCCAAAACGAGTAACCTCTTCCTTAATACCGGACACGGCACGCTGGGCTGGACGCATTCCTGCGGTTCTGCAGCCGCGATTGCCGACATCATGAGCGGACGAGTACCACAAGTCGATTTTGCCTTTACAGGCCTAGTGCCCGAGCACAAAATTCTATCAATGGGCAAACCCATAGCGACTTGAACATGGTAGAACTAAATTATCTATGGGACGACCCCAGGAAAAACAGCCCTTCCATGAGCTAACGATCGCGATTCCAAGCCTGCCGTGCAGACTTAGACGGATGCATAGAATCGCCCCATTTCCACAGGCACTGTGAGTTTGCTCATTGAACTTCAGGAATTTTCTGAATTCGGGATTTATGGTGTTTTCCTAATGCTTCCTTTCAAATTTATTAGGCTGCTTCATCGATATGGGGGCACTGATCCAGGGTTTTCCGGCTGATGCTCACCTGTATTGCTGCGGACCAACGTATGCGCGTGGTAAAACTTGCTTTTACCCACAGTTCTGAGCCCTGAGTGAGAAGCCCAGTTCAATGTCCGTCAACCGGGCCATGCTGACCCTGACCCCGATCTAGTACCGCGCAGAACTAGAAAATCCCGGCTTCTGGGGGATCGCCGAAGTGCCCTGCAGGGCACTTCGGCGGGCGAATTCGGCGGGTGTAAGCCAGTCTAGCGCAGAGTGGGGCCGGCTCTCGTTGTACTCGGTGCGCCAGGCCCCAATCTTCCCCTGCGCATCGGCAAGGGACATAAACCAATGCGCGTTCAGGCATTCCTGACGCAATCGGCCATTGAAGCTTTCCACTTTGGCGTTATCGGTCGGCTTGCCCGGCCTGCTCAAATCCAACTCGACGCCATGCTCGTAGGCCCATTTGTCCATGACCTTGGAGATGAACTCACTACCGTTGTCGGTCTTGATCGTTTTAGGAAAGCCTCGTTCTCCGGTGATGCGCATTAGGGTGTTCACCACATCGTCTCCTTTCAAGCTTTGCCCGACATCGATGGCCAGGCACTCGCGAGTGAACCCATCGACGACGGTAAGCATGCGTAGTTTGCGGCCGTCGTAGATCTCGTCGGCGACGAAGTCCATGCTCCAGACTTCATTGATGGCATGCGCCAACTGTTTGGGCTGGCGCAGCTTAGCTGCCTTGCTGCGACGCGGTCGCTTCAGTCGCAACGCCAACCCCTCCTGCCGATAAATCCGGTACACGCGTTTGACGCATGTCCTGGTGGCCTTCGCGGCGTAGCATCACGTGTACCCGGCGGTAGCCGTAATGCACCCGTGTCTGGGTGATTTCCTTGATCCGCATCTTTAGCACGGTTTCATCGCGCCTGACCGACCGGTATAGGTAACCTGAGTTTTGGATAAGAAAGAGGGTCAGTTCAAGCCAGCGAGTCCCGAGAGTCCAGCAGTGCAATGCGAGGTTTTACAGGTTGCAGGCAATACGCCACGATGCCCGCCATGAGGTTGACG
>JAQGLT010000153.1 GCA_028292745.1 Polaromonas sp.
GCACTCGCTGCTTAATTGCCAGTGAGCTTTACAACAGCAGGCCGATGGGCTGGGCAAGGGGTGTTTAACGCAAGTTAGAAGCTCCCGGCTGTAAAGATAATTTTATCGGCTGGCTCCAGGCTGGGTACCTTAACCTGGGGTAAGAAAATAGGGTACTGGCGTCCTGTATAGCGTGCGGCTGCGCGATGCAGGAAGCGAGACTTTAAATCAGAACGCTAAACATGTAGATCTGCCCGAACAAGGCTTGCGGACGGGGGTTCAAATCCCCCCAGCTCCACCATCACTAACGACAAAGGCCGCCAACGACATACAGTTGGCGGCCTTTTTCATTGGTAAATCAGCAGCTTACATGGCAGGGAACGACAAAGCGCGACATTGACAGCCACTTCATTGTGGGGGAACATCCGGGGGAACAAGCGGGGGTAAACCGGGTTTATGAGGGGTTGTTCCCCCATTTACCTGTGACGGCTTCGCTTTTGTTCCCCCTACCTGGAGCTGTTCCCCATGCTGACCGATGCCGAATGCAAGAACGCAGCTTGCCCACCAGACAAGAGCCGGGCGCGCCTGGCCTGTTCCGGCGGGCTGTATCTTGAAGTTAGCCGGGCAGGCTCAAAGCGCTGGTTCTACAAATACCGCAAAGACGGAAAAGAAGGGCGCATGGCGCTGGGCAGTTACCCGGCGGTAGGGCCGAGGGAGGCACGCAAGGGACGGGATGCCGCCAAGCTGCACAAGTCGCAAGGCGCTGATCCCGTGATGGTGCGCAAGGTGGAAAAGCTCAAGGCCAGCCGCTCCAATGACAACACTTTCAAAACCGTGGCGCTGGAGTGGTACGCCAAGCAGGCCCCTCAGTGGAGCGCGGGCCATGCTGAACGTTCCTTACGCCAGCTCGAGCGCGATCTGTTCCCTTGGATTGGTAACCGGCCCATGCCAGAGATTCACGCCATGGAGCTGCTGGCGGCGCTGCACAAGGTGGAGGAACGGGGGGCAGTGGAAACGGCAGACCGCGTGCTTATGCTGGCGCGGCAGGTTTGGGACTACTGGCTGCCGACCACTACGAGCACGCAGCGCAACATCACAGAAGGCTTGAAGGCCCGGCTGACCCCCTACCGGGGCAAGACCTTTGCCGCCATCGTTGACCCCGTGCGACTGGGTGAACTTTTAAGAGCCATCAAGCGCTACAAGGGCGGGCCAATTGTGCGAACGGCGTTACAACTTGCCCCCGTGTTGTACCAAAGGCCCGGCAACCTGAGCATGATGGAATGGGCAGAGCTGGATTTAGACGCGGCGCTGTGGACTATTCCTAGCATGAAGATGAAGCGCACCAAGCTGGAGAAAGAGCAGGGCGCAGCTCACACCGTGCCCTTGCCAGTGCAGGCGGTGGCACTGCTGAGAAGCCTTCACCCCCTGACAGGTCACGGGAAGTATGTGTTTCCTGGGGAGAGAAGCCACGACAGGCCCATATCAGATAACTCAGTGCGCAGTGCCCTGTATGCGCTGGGCTTTGGCAAGGAGCAGACTTGGCACGGTTTCAGGGCAACGGCACGCACCATGCTGGTGGATCATTTGAATCTTGACCCCCTGGCCATCGAAGCCAACCTAGCCCATGCGGTGAAAGATGCCAACGGGCGCAGCTACAACAGGACGCAATACCTGAAGCAGCGCTTTGAGCAGATTCAGCTGTGGGCCGACTACCTCGACAAGCTGGCCGTGGGGGCGGAGGTGATCCAGTTCAAAGCGGCATAAGCAAACGGTTTTAGACCACGCCTAGCTATCGGCTGATCCCCGATGGCGAAAACCGGGACACCCTGACCTGGCGGCGTTGGTTTTCTTTTCAGGTGCGTTAGGGACGCTATGACTCCGGCCATCAACGAACACGACATACCGAACGGTGAAACGGACTACCTGGAGCTTCCGCAGTTCGGCGCACAGTATTTCAATCTTGAGGATGCAGCACTTCTAGCTGCGTTGGACGAGTGGTGGAGGGTAAACGGCGGTGATGACCCAGATTTTGACGAGCTGGTTTCCAACCATGAAGCACGAAAAGCTGCTCAACCACTTCAACAAAAAATTCTAAAAGCCCTGCTAAGGGCCGCATCGGCTAAGGAGCTAGCAGTAAAGGTCTTTGCTCGCGAATTAGGTTCAGGAGAACCAATCCCGGTAAGAACCTATGCCCCCATTGGTGAGCTTAGGGAACTGTTGCAAGTCTATGGCCTTGGTAATGGCCATTTAATTGAGTGGGCTGAATCGCTCGATGACGAAGTTTATGACCTTGCGCTTTCAATCTATAGGCGGAGAAGCTTGATTAAATATGGGTTAATGCCTGGCAGTCGTGAGGCTCTAGGGACAAATCTGATGGAGCAACATCAGCAGCTACAACAAAAATTTGACTCGCAAAACTTAAAAATAGCTCACCTTGAGCGTCGTTTAAATCATGTTGCGGGCGATAGTCGACCCCTAATGACCACCGAGCGCAACACTCTGCTGACCATCATTGCAGCCTTGGCAAAGGCAGCAAAGTTAACTATCGACTCGCCCGGGAAGGCAGCGCTATCAATTGAGGGCATGACTGATGAATTGGACGCGCATGTATCAAAGCGGGCGATTGAAGAGCATTTAAAGAAAATCCCAGATGCTCTTGCAGGCCGCATGAAATAAGGGTTTTACTGGCAATTGCCAATTCAGTTTGGCAATTGCCACTATTGCCGACCTGAGAATCTGAGACTAGCCCAATTGGCAACGGTTGCCAATGCACTACAGGGGCTTTCAATGTCAATTCTCAGAATGCAAGCCGTCAAGGCTGAAACCGGGCACAAGTCCCACGCTTCCATCTACACCGCCATAAAACGCGGGCTGTTCGTCAAACCAGTACCCATTGGCGAGAGGTCTGTCGGCTGGCCGGATTACGAGATCAAAGCCATTAACGAGGCCCGCATTGCTGGCCAGTCTGAGGCGCAGATCAAGGAGCTGGTTAACCGCCTTCATGCCAAACGCATCGAGTTGGTACAGGCGTAAGGGGCGGATCATGAAGACCCTCCTGACACCGCACTCCTTCCCGCTGGCCATCGTCAAGGCCGAGCCCCGTATCGACAGCCGCCTGCTGGCCCAGCACCTGGGCAATCAGCACAAGAACGTCGGTGAACTGCTTGAGCAGCACAAAACCGACTTCCTGGAACTGGGGGTTCTCCGGTTTGAAACCGCTAAACCTATCGGGGAACAAGGCGGCAGGCCCGAAAAGTTTGCATTGCTAAACGAAGACCAGTGCTACCTGCTGCTGACTTACAGCCGCAACACGCCGCGCACTCGCCAGCTCAAGGTTCGTCTGGTCAAAGCCTTCGGTGAAGCACGCCGCGCCGCTGTCCAGCATGGCGCTGAATACCTGCCGACTTACCACCAGCTGCATGATGAACTGCACGCCCTGGCGGCCGGCTCAGAGCATGAGCGGCACGTCCACATGAATGTGAACCGCCTGATAAACAAGGCGGTCGGCATCGAGGCTGGCCAGCGCAGCGCCATCCCCATGCCGGCCCAGTCCATGCTGGCCGTGGCACAGGCCGTTGCGGTAAAGGCAGCACGGGGCGCACCAGACCACCGGGAAGGGTATCAGCGCATCAAAAGTGCAATGGTGGCTTTGTCGGCTGCAACGCTGAGCCTGGAGGCCCACCCATGCTAACCAGCACATCTGACGACAAGCGCCAGGCTTTGGCAGCCATTCTGGCGGCGCATCCCGGCACCAGCTCTGCCGTGCAATGCGCCCGCATCCGGGCTGCGCTGAGCCAGTTCAGCTTGAGCACCTTTGAAGCCATGCGCCATCTGGATGTGTACGACCCGCGGGCGCGTGTGCTGCAGCTGCGCAATTCTGGCGAGAGCATCACAACCGCTTGGACGCGGATTGCCACTGAGGGCGGGCACCTGCACCGCGTGGGCGTGTACGTGCTGGGAACAGGAGCAACCCATTGATGGCGCCAATAAAAAAAGCCGTCGGGGGTCATCACACCACCACGACGGCAATCATGAAAGCCGAATCAAATATAGCACCCAGCCGCAAAAAGCGCTACCCAGCTTTGAAGCGCTGTGCTACATTCGTTCCCGGTGCTAGTAACACCATAGAGATAGCGGGCAACCTCCCCGACAGCGAGGTTTTTTCACGTCCTGAATTTAATGATGGGCCGAAGTTTCGGCGCATCCATGGTTTCGGGCGGGATGGGCTTGTCCGTAAGGCTGGCCGCATGGCTATCTCCATGTTACTAACATCCCGTCCACCCGTTGCCCGTAGTAAGGCAGCGAGTGGTTTGCAGTCTCAGATAGGAGCCGAAACCATGACCAAGGTCAACACCCCCACCACGTCCAAACTGGACACCATCGCACGTCAGCAAGCCATCGAGAACGCGCTTAGCACGGCGCTGTACTTCATCCGGCTGCCCAGCACCGAATCCGGTCTGAAGGCCGCCACGGGCCGGGCAATCCGGGCCACAGCCATGCTCAAGCAAGCTTGCGCTGAGCAAGCAATCGGGAGCGCATCATGAGCGCCGCCAAAAAGACGACCAAGGCCGCCGCAGCGCCCGCGGTGCCAGTAGCACCAGCAGCGCCCGCAGCACCTGTAGCGCCAACACCGCCAGCCAAAGCTGACAAGCCTATCCACGAAGTTTTCACCAGCGCATCAGTGATGGAATTGCTGTGGAAAAAGTCCAGAAAGCGTCTGTCGCCAAACGAGATGGAATGGTTTGCCGATGGCGCGATTGAGCTGATTGGTGCACATACTCGCGCCCTGGCTGAAGTGGTGGACAACACTGCCTACATGGTGTCGAACGATAAGCGCTCAGGCTCTTTTCAAGATTCTGTCAGCACCTCGCAGCTGCTGTTCAACCTACAAAACCAGCTCAGCACCATCGCCGGCCTGGCCCACATTGCCGAGGAAGCCAACTACAGCGTGCGCAAGGCGCTGAAAGAAGGTGGCAAGTGATGAACACAACCACCAAGACCCCTTCGGCGCAAGCCTTCCTTGTCGACGCAGCCACCAGCAGGGCCGATGACCTGTCCTTGAAGCTGTACAACCTGACAGAGATTGTGAAGCTGGCCGCTTTTGCCAGCGAAGCCCGGCGCACGCTCAAAGGCATCGACAGCGTGATGAAACACCACCCGGAAATGCGGGCCGATGTTACTTCCAGTGTGGACACCTCAAACAACTGGCTGGTGATGGAAGACACGACCAGCACTGTGCTGAGCTACATGGCGCGGGAACTGGAGGCCGTCAACAGCGACTTCACTCAGACCATGTACGACCTGGCCAATGCAGCCAGCGCAACTGCAAAGAACGGCGGTGCAGCATGAACCGGGTTGCTACAGATCAGGATCATCGGAAAATCATCAGTGGCTATCTCGGATTGATCGAACACGCCCTCGCAATAGCGCGCACTCATATGGCTGGAGGAGCCGGAAGCCGCCCGGAAATGGTTGACTGCATGGTGGGCTTTATCAAACGCCAGGCAGAGCGCACTCAAGAGTTCAAGTGGCCCGACCCGGCCGCACGGCTGGCGGAAGCTGCCAAGCACGACCTGGCATTGCAAAAACTCCTCAAGCGGGTTACCCAAATGATTTCGTTTTCTGTGAAGGATTAATTATGGGTACAGGCGGCAATCGACAGGGCGCAGGCAGGCCGGGGCATCGGCTCAAGGCAGAGCAAACACTTAAGGTCGATATTCGTATCTGGCGCAAGGTCGGCTATTTGGCCGAAGGCAAGGCGTTCAACTGGCGATGGACACGGGGAAACGAAATTGCGGGCAGCATTGGCGCATCAGTGGGTCTTGACTCAATCCGGCTTAGGTACGCAGTGGAAGGCCAGGACGCTTCTCAAACCATTCGAACAACCTTGACGCTGTGCCCATACGGGGGCACCAGAACCTGGTTTCAATGCCCTGTTTGCCGCGGCCGCGCTGCTGTGCTTTTCATGCGTTCAAGACGGTTTGCGTGCCGCAAGTGCCAGAAGGTCAGCTACAGCTCACAAAGCGGCTCCGCGCATGACAGGGCAAACACCCGATACCACCAACTCGCCGCCATCTTGGATGCCGGCAAGCCGAAGTGGCAACGCTGGGCGACCTTCGAACGGATAGAGGACCGCTTTGAGCAAACCAGTAATCAGGTCAACCATTCGCTGATGCTGCTGGTTCAACGTTTGCAGGCTGGCCGGTGTTAGCCGCCGTTCGATACCTTGCTACCCGAAAGAAAGCGAATAAATACGGAGCTCCTTGAACACGTTTTCGTTGGCAGTCTTTATGATGAGCTGAAAACAAAACAACCACGGGGCGGCGTATGAAACATAACGTATTTGGGGAGGCAGGGCGCATGGGGCTTGCTTTCGTTGGCACTTTGACCATCGGCTGTATGGCATTTGGTGTTGGTTTTGAAGCGCGAGCACAAAGCGGTCCTGAGAATCCATCGACGGCTTGCCTGGCCCAGTTGAAAGAGGATTGCCTCCTACCGGGTAGAGGTTCAATCAGCACTGGCTGACCTGTATGGTGGAAAGATTACCTACGGTGACCTTGCCAAACTGAGGGCAAAAGCAACGGCCGATTTGAAAAACAGGATGGACGCAATTGCTCGCGACTTTGAAGCGCAAAGCTCAAGAAACGCAAAACAGCGAAGCGATGCCCAAAGGCAAGCTCAGGAGCAACGTGAAGCCGCTGAACAGCAGCAACGTTTTGCACAGCAGCAGCAAGAAGAGGCAAGGCGACTGGCGGCGCTGCAGATGTTGATGAACCAAAGACCGTATCAAGCTCCGCAGATGCAGCCTTACCTAATGCCTATTCAAGGTAGCAAGACGACCAACTGCACCACTGTTGGCAATCAAACCAGATGCGACACACGGTGAATAGGCTAATAGTTATCGTTCGAGTTCATCCCCTCCGGCCCTGTAGTCCAACCTGTCCGCGTTCGACACAGTATCGAAAAGTGCCGAAAAACAAGGTTAAACAAACCGCGGATAACCACTTTCGACGAAGACAGGTATCGCTTGACTTGATTGATGATTTCGGTAAATCTGTTTGAGGAACAAGGCATGGGTAGTTCAAGTAGCGGCAACTACGGCGGCAAGCGCACCACAAGCGATATGCTGGCGCTCGATGTGCGCAAGCTGCAGCGGGACGGGCTATTGAAGCCACAGCAGCCTGTCAGCCTGACCTGGAGCCGTAACGGCAAGGCAGAGGCGAGCATTGATATGGAGGTTCACACTGACCGCGTGACGCTCGACTATCGGCAGCGGGATCACGGTGGCGAGTGGAAGGCCATGAAGTACCCCGTGCGCCTGGCTTGGACGGCTTGTCACTATGGCGGGCAGCGCGCTTGGTGGCTGTGCCCTGCCGTGGGCTGTGGCCGGCGTGTGGCGGTGCTCTACGGCGGCGCGATGTTTGCCTGTCGCCACTGCCACAGGCTGGCTTATAAAAGCCAACGGGAAACCCCGAACAACCGGGCCTACCGGCGAGCTAACGATTTACGCGACCGGCTGGGCTGGGTTCCTGGCGTGATTCACGGCCATGGCGACAAGCCCAAGGGGATGCACTGGAAAACGTTCTGGCGCTTGCAGGCCATCCATGACACCAACGTCATGCAGACACTGGCAGGCATGAGCTCCAAGCTGGTGAAGATGGGCATTCATATCGGTTGATCTATGGGGCTGGGCGATGGCGCGGGTCGGATGCAATCCTGATGATCCGAAGACGATGTGCATTCTTCTTGTAGCAATGGCTCCTTGTTAGAGCGACACGCTTCGGTCTAACATGATGGCCTTACAAGGAAGCACTATGCAAAAACCAGAAGCAAGCAGCCCGCCGAATCCGAACTGGCCTAGTAAAGAGCCAGGTCATCCCTCTGGCCCTGGCAGAGGAAATGCCCCCCCTGGCAGGAAATAAACCTATCCATCGGCCCGCTTCGAGCGGGCTTTTACATTGTTGAACCGTTACTTATTAACCACTTTGCATGAGAAAAGCTAATCCACGTAAAACCAGGGCTGCAACTCTTGCGCGGCGTCTAGGCTTGGCGCTTGTAGCCGTGGTCATTGGTGGCCTTCAAGCCACGAGCTGCAGCCTTCGGCCCTTTGAAGCCAACCCAACCACCCCAACCCTGCCAACAGGGCAACAAACGCAGCCAGCGCGGTTTGCCGCCTGCCCTCAGTTCTTCGCACGCGGCATGGCGCCGGTCGTGCCGCCTGCGCCCAAACAGCGCGAACTCTGCTACGAGGCGTTTGCCGTGCTGCACAGCGGCGAGACCCGCACGCCGGTGTTCGTCGCTGAAAAGCTCAACCGGCAAAGCATTCTGGACGCCGACGAAAAGCGCTCGGACAAATTCTTTGCCGATGCCCGCCTACCGCAAGGTGAACGCGCCGAGCTGTCCGACTACAAAGGCTCCGGCTACACCAAGGGACACATGGCACCTGCTGCAAACATGCCTACTCCGACAGCCATGGACCAGAGCTTTAGTTTGGCCAACATGGTCCCGCAGGTCGCTAGACACAACAGTGGCCCCTGGGCAAAGATTGAGAACGACACGCGGAAATATGCATCGCGGGCCAAAGGCGATGTGTTCGTCATCACCGGGCCGGTGTTCGATCAGAGCAGCGTCACCATCGGCGCAAACCAGGTGCGCGTGCCTAGCCACCTATTCAAGCTGGTCTATGACGAGCAGACGGGCCGGGCCTGGGCGCACTGGCAGGCCAATGCAGACAGCACGAAGGTTGGGCCGCCCATAAGCTACCGTGAGCTGGTTCAGCGAACAGGCCTTAATCTGCTTCCCGGCATGTCCCAGAATGATTAAGACTGGGTTCATCCACAGTGGAAGGAAAACTATGGAAGGAGTTGAATTGATAAATTGCTATCAATTCAGGAGCATTGAGTGAAGATGCTGGCTAGACTTTTGGGTTTTCCGGTATTTCAGGCCTATTCATTCATGGCTTTTGACAAGCTGTCTTAATGGCAACCTTCCTACAGGGGTTTGAGAAAAATAGTTCGCTATAAAGCCTCAATAACGTTACATTAAGGCATACTTTTTATGGGCTACAAGGTTTTTGGGGCAAAGTCAACCTCGCAACTGCAAAGGCATATTAGAGAAGTTGCGCAGGATTCAGCTTGCATTTTTCTTCTCCTCCACGTCAAAAAACGGATGAAGGAGAGAAAGGTTTTACTGAATGAAGTTTTCGAGATTCTTCGATGTGGCTGCATACGCAGGCCGCCTGAACCAAACCCAGCCAAAGGGAGTTTGGAATGCCGCATGGAACTTTATGTTGCCGGGCGTAATTGCGCTGCAATAGTTGCGCTAGATGACGACAACCCCAACTTGGTGGTTGTGACAGTGATGTTGATTAATTAAACGGAGATACAGATGTACCACTACACCGAGAGCGGTCTTGACAACGTTTGGCTGGAAAACGGCTACAACGTAAAGAAGACACCGTACGGGAAGGCGGTGTCTATTGATGACGCAGATGGCTTGCATGAATTGCTTGCTACCGAGTTGGCCAATAAGGCCGGAAAGCTGAAAGCGAAAGAGTTTCGGTTTCTGCGCACCATGTTGTGCCTTTCTCAGCAAAGTTTTGCTCGTATGCATGGCGTTACAGAGCAAGCTGTAAGCCTTTGGGAGCGCACGGGAAAAATACCCACAGCTGCCGATGTGATGCTGAGAATGCTTGTCTTGGAAAGATTGAATGGTGACGGGAAGATTACCGAAATTATTAACAGGACAAATACTGTGGAGCGCTTAGTCAACCAGCAAATCGTGGCGACCGAGACCAATCACAAGTGGAGTTCGAAAGCGCAGGCGGAGAAGCCAGAGCTAATGGCTGCTTAATTGCAAAGCAAGAGTAATCAGCCCGCCCCGCGCGGGCTTTTTTACGCCTGCAACAAGCTATCCTGCCGGCATGGCGCCAAATCCACCCTACCCTGTTACGCCAGACCTTCGCTACTTCGTGGTCCGCGGCAGGCTCTGGCGCACAGCCAACCCCGCGCTTTCTCAAGAAGACCGCGCCCGGCTTGTCGCAGGCCTCATGCGCGCACGCCGTGCAGTTGGCAAAGCACTGCGCAGTCAAGATGCCACTGCCGAAACACTAGCTCGGCAGGCTGTCAATGCAGCCAAGCAAGCCCTGGGCGAACGCGGGCCGCCATGGTGGAGTGATGGCGCGCCCGATTACAACCGGCGAATGGTTCGCAATACGCCCTATGCTGGGTGGTATGCAGCACTAGGCATTGGGCACCCCCCCATTTCACAATCTGAACTAGCCCGCCCTGAACGGGCTGACTTTTCCCCGTCCTCAATTTGAGGGTAGGAAATTAGGGGATGAAGGCAGGCGCTGGCCTGGCGCAGTGCGTGCAGTCTCGCACGCAGAAAAATAGTCAGAGTGAGCAAACCAAACTATTGGAGGCAGACCATGGCCAAAGCAAATGGATGGACACCAGAGCGTCGCAAACGCCAAAGCCAAGCTATTCAAAGGTGGAAGCCGTGGCAGCAGTCCACCGGGCCGACAAGCCCCGAGGGTAAAGCGGCGGTAGCTGGCAATGCCTGGACGGGCGGCTACCGGGCAGAGTTGCGGGAGCTGACCAAGATGGTCAATGAGCAGGTGAGGCAGGCGCGTGAGCTGGTCAATAGTTGCCGGTAATGAAGAATAAGGCAGGTGCTATTTTTAGGTGGGGAGCATAAAGCCAGGCCAACATCAGATTGTTTTAACAACATGTCAGCCTTTACGTTAAAAATCGGTTATCAAGCCGCTCTTTCAAGTTCATAAGTAGCAATTGAGTCTGCCAGTGCATCATCAAGTGCCGCATTGAATCTCAACATCTCCGCAAAATGAATCTCATTAAGTGAGTGAATCTTTGGCAGCCAAAGCGCTAGAACCGATGCGCGAAGCGCACGAAATTCCGCTGCTAAAAATGACATGCTCAGTCCAGCATCGTGTCTTTGAATCCCATGAATATCGCCTGCGGTCTCATATAAGTGAGCCGGCAACAAAGCGCTCATTGATTTTTCTTTTTTCTGCCGTAAGGTTTCTGTTCGTCGCATTTCCAAAACGACCTCAACCAATATCTCTGCTGCATGATCACGAAGTAAGAACTTGCTAGGCGTGGTGGACTCACCGAACAGCTTTGCTGCGAAGCTGTCCCACTCCTTTAGTATTTCTATCTTATGCGTTTCGATGAATGTGCTTAAAAGCATTTTTATCCGACCTTGAGCGATACAGTTCTAGTTTTTCTGTAGTGTAAGGAGTGGTAAACGGGGTTGTCTATTCAATAACCCTATTTAAAAACAGAGATTGGTGAATGAGGAGCTGAGGCAGGCGAGGGAGCTGGTTGCGTCCTGCCAGTAGGGGGGCATCAAAAGTCTGGAGCAAGTCGATGCTGGAAACCACACTGTTTCTCACGCAGAGATTAAATCCCCCATTTGAATTAATTCAAAATCAGCAAATGCCCCAGCCACCAGACAGGGGCGGGTCAAAAGTCTGGCTGATCGAACGATGGAAACCGCCAGCCCTCTTTTTGCGCACACCCGCGAAATGGAAAGATTTTTCCTGAGGACAGGGGCGGCCTGAAAGTTCAGGTAATCGAATCAGGGAAACCGGCTGTTCATCCTGCGCTGCTAAAGCTAACCAAAAAAGATGGCAGGTCGGGGGGCGGCCTTAAAGTCTGGCGGGTCAAGCCATGGAAACCGGCAGTTCCCTTTGATTTACTGCTAATTCCCAACTTGTGTCGTGCGCGCGCGCGAGGGCCGGGTTTCAAAGCCTAGAGTCGCTTGTCGGAAACGAACTGTTTTCTCGGGCAGACAAATAAGAGATCATATTTAAACCGGATTCAGCAAAGGGAAGGCTGTTGCGCCTTTGCTATACGCTGGAATTTATTTGAAGGAGGACGGTGACACTGATGTCAGATGCTTGCGATTTGGCAAAAGCAGCAAAACAAGCAAAAAACCGGGGGTAGCAAAGGCAAAGCGGGGGAACAAACGGGGGAACAAAACAGGGTTTTGGAAAGTGAAACCTAGCATCCATGCGGGTTTCAAGCCATCTTTCAATAGACCCCAGCCCACCATTACACCGTCTAAGGCCAATTGCTGAAGTCCAGCAATTGGCCTTTTTCTTTGGAAAGTCGTTAACTTAGCCGTGTCCTTGGTGCAATAAGGTGCTCTGACGTTCGTTGACGGCCATTCCAAAGCGGGAAATATCTGGAGGAAATAGTTGAGGGTAAACGCCCAAAACTGCCTTCTTGTTACTCCGTTTCCTCTAAACCGTTTCCCTGACTCTTGTATGTCCTCCTAATGCTGACCGATGTTCAGTGCAGGAACTCGGTTCCCCAGTGCCAAACGCATCGCCGGCCGATTCGACGGGTTTATCTGGAGGTGGGCAGCAAACGCGAAGCGGTCCAAAAAATTCCCTGGCACTTATGGGCTGCGAACTCAAAAACAATCTTAGCGAATGCAAAAACGGGGAATGTCGCCGAAACCAATAAATAGTCTACTGCATGCGCAGGAAGCTGTTGTCCATGACCCGTTCTCTTTTCATGAGTAAAAATCATGCCGGATTTTTCTACTTTGATTGGCCCAGTTTTCTGGGGTAGGGTGAAGAGCCACCCTTGGCACCGCCCACTGCTCCACGTGGTAGAGCAACTCAGCATCGCTCCACCGGGACTTGGCGAAAAAGTGATGCAGCGACTGGTGATGAGCACTGGCATGCAGTGGCGTGCAATCGGTCAAGGCGCGCGGCCATCGGCTCGACACTCTTGCGGGACAGGGGCAGCATCAGGCCGGTGCAGTATCCACTAGTCCCGCTTGCCGGTCAGCCATGCCCAGTCCTTGGGCCAAGTGCGCCATTTACAACTGTGAGCCAAGCAGCAAGGCCACGCGTTCATGCAATTTTTCTTTCAATGGCCGGTTGTTCCATTCTTCATGGGTTACCCGGCGGGCATGCTGCAGGTCAATCTCAAAAATGTTGGTTTGCCGCTCGGCAAAAGCGCTGTCATAGACATTGAGATTGGCTTCGTCATTCAGCCGGAAGGAGCGGTTGTCAAAATTGGTCGAACCGACGGATACCAGAAGGTTGTCCACGATCATGACTTTGCAGTGGTACATGCTCGGCTGGTATTCATAAATTTCGGCGCCGGCCTCAAGCAAGGGCCCCCAGCTGCCGCGAGAAGCAGCGCGCACGGTATCGGTGTCAATAATTTCACCCGGGGTGATGATGCGAATTTTCACACCGCGCTTGAGCGCATCGACCAGTACCTTGGTGGTGATGTCGTCAGGGACAAAATAGGCGCTGGACACATCGATGGTGCGGGCTGCTGCCGTGATGGACAACTGGTACATCAACTGCATGCTTTCACTCCCCCCAGATGGCGAGCTTGAAAATACCTGGGCGCTGGTGTTTCCTACCGGTGCCAGTGCGGGAAAGTAAGTTTCGCCATGCATGACCTGGCCTGTCACCTTGAGCCAGTTTTCCATGAACACTGCCTGCATCTGGGCAACCACCGGGCCGTCGATCTGGTAGTGGGAATCGCGCCAGTGGTCGGCGTCCTGGCCATTGCCGGTCCATTTGGGCGCGATGCCCACGCCGCCGGTGAAACCCGTTTTCCCGTCAATGACCAGCAGCTTGCGGTGTGTGCGGTTGTTCATGCGAGCGAGGTTGTACCAGCTCGGCTTATGAAACTTGCGTATTTCAACCCCTGACGCAAGCATTTCGTCAAGAAATTCATCGGCGATCTTGGCGCTGCCCACCCAGTCCAGCAAGACATGCACTTTCACGCCCGCCTTTGACCGTTCGGCTAGCGCATCGGCAAATGCCCGCCCAATATCGCCTGACCAATAGATATAGGTCTCAAAGGTAATGGTGTGCTTGGCACTGCGGATGGCTGACAACATGGCGGGGAAAATCTGGTCGCCATTGAGAAGTTCCTGGGCTCGGTTCCCGCCTATCAACGGGGGTCCCAACAACGTGCCCATGGCACGTCGAAACTGGGGTTCGTGAGCCGAGTAAAGCCGAGGCAATTCGCGGCTGACGTCCTTTTCACCGCTGCTGGTCAAGTTCACAGCCAGCAATACCGCAACCAAGGTCAGAAAAAATGTGACGGCAATGGTCAGAAAAATACGTTTCTTTTTAATCGTCATGATCAGCCTGGCAGGTCAAGTGGCGCAGCAAAGGCCTGAGCCGTTAGCAACAAGGATTTGAGGCTTAAGGATTATTGTTCTGCCGACAGCGTTCATTGAAAGCTGATGAGCTATTCGTCGGTAGGCCGGTGGCTTGAGTTGCCGGGGCGACAATACGGCCATGGCAAAAACACATATGCAATTGCAGGAAATTCTTTTTTCCCAGGGTTTTGGCACCCGGCGTGTCTGCGCGGGGCTGATTCAACAGGGTTTTGTGACGGTAGCGCAGACTCCTTGTATAGATCCTGCTATGGAGTTTGTAGCAGATGAACTTCATTTCACGGTGCAGGAAGTGGCTTGGGAATACCATGAAAAGGCCTATTTGATGCTGCACAAGCCCGCCGGCTACGAATGCTCGCAAAAGCCGAGCACCTACCCCAGTATCTACACGCTGCTGCCGGCGCCGATTCGCCAGCGCGGCGGTGGCGCCGCTGCAGGGGTGCAAGCCGTGGGGCGGCTCGACCAGGACACGACCGGGCTGCTGCTGCTGTCGGACGATGGCAAGTTCATTCACCGAATGAGTTCGCCCAAGCACCATGTGCCCAAGGTTTATGAGGTCACTGTCAAGCACTCGGTCGACAGCCAGCAGATCAACAAGCTGCTGGCGGGCGTGGTACTGGACGATGATCCCAAGCCGGTTCGGGCCGCAGCATGCGAGCAAACCGGCAATCTGCAGCTCAGCCTGACACTGACGGAAGGCAAATACCATCAGGTCAAGCGCATGATTGCCGCCGTGGGGAACCGGGTTGAGGCGCTCCACCGTGCACGCATTGGGGACTTGGCGCTGCCGGCTGACCTCCTGCCGGGCCAGTGGCGCTGGCTGACGGCACAGGACTTGAACGGCATTGCCGCGGTGCCTGCAAAGGCACCGGCCATTTCAACGCCGAAGTAGGCACTTACAGGATGCATTCCGGGCATGCAGATCGGCATCCTGTGAATCGACAACTGGCTGCCTCCACCAAGTGATTCGCATGAATTTCTTGGCATCTTGGCATGGCATGACGAGAAGGTTGGACAGCCGGTTTCATGACCAGCCGCTACACTAGCGAGCTGATTTTGAAAGCCTATTTGTGACTGCTTCCTACCGTATTCTGGCCACTGGGCTCTACGCCCTTATCGGTATGCTGTGCCTACCGGTACTGGCGCAAACCTCACAGGTCTCGGCATCGGTGCCGGCGGCCGGGGCTATTACGATGCCGGTGTTCGTGCTCAATTCACTTGAGGACAGCGTCAGCGTCATCAATCCGGTCACCTGGACCGAAACCAAGCGCATCCAGACTGGCAAGCAACCCCATCACCTGTACCTGACGCCGGACGAAAAATCAGTGATCGTGGCCAATGCGCTGTCGGATTCGCTGACCTTTATCGACCCCAGGACAGCCGAAGTCCAGCGCACGGTGCGTGGCGTCCTCGATCCCTACCACCTGCGTTTTTCCCCGGACATGAAGTGGTTCGTGACGGCAGCCAACCGGCTGAACCACATCGACGTCTACCACTGGGACGGCAAGGACATGGTGCTGGCCAAACGGGTGCCAACCGGCAAGACGCCCAGTCATTTATGGATTGACAGCAAAAGCAGCACGATCTATTCGACCATGCAGGACAGCGACGAGCTGATCGCTGTCGATATTGCCACGCAAACCATCAAATGGCGCACCAAGACCGGCTCGACGCCGGCCGATGTCTTTGGCGCTGGCAATGACAAGCTCATCCTGGTCGCCCTGACCGGCGGGGATGGCGTCGAGGTCTACGACGTGAGCGGGAAGGAGCCCAAGCGCGTCAAGTTCATCAAGACGGCAGCCGGTGCCCATGCTTTCCGCGCTTTCGGCGACAAGCGGCACCTGCTGGTGAGCAACCGGGTGGCCAACACCATCAGCAAGGTTAACTTGCAGACGCTGGAAGTGGTGGACAGCTTTCCAGCGCCGGGCGGGCCTGACTGCATGGACGTGACCCGCGACGGCAGCCAGATCCTGGTGACCTCGCGCTGGATCCGCAAGCTTACCTTCATCGACACCGCCAGCCGCAAGGTGGTGCGTCAAATCAACGTTGGCAGGAGTCCCCATGGCGTTTGGATGCTGGATCACGCGCCACGTTAGGCAAGCCTCTTTTGCTATTTTATTAATAGCTACTTGCGCTGTTGCAGCAAGCGCTGGAAGGGCTTTTGATGTAAAAAATGACGAGCAGCCCGCAACCTGCAGGCCGGTCTACCTGACATTGGACACCGGTCATATGGAAGTGGCGCCGTTCATGGCCGAGGTATTGAACCGGCATCAGGTCAAGGTGACCTTCTTTGCAGCCAATGAACGCACCCGGACCGGTGACGGCAGCCTGGGAACGCATTGGGCGGGTTGGTGGAAAGCGCGGGCGGGCGAAGGCCACGAGTTTGCCTCGCACACCTACGACCACGCTTACTGGCGCGCCGATATGCCGGGCGCCAGTGGTACGCCCGCCCGGTTCAAGGTCCGCCCCTCCGCTGGCCCTTTGGAAGGCAAGGAGTTGACCTGGTCTGCCCGGCAATACTGCGATGAAATCGGCCGCGCTGCCACCCGCCTGCACGAAATCACGGGCAAAAAGCCGCTGCCGCTTTTTCGGGCGCCGGGCGGAAAAACCTCGCCAGCGCTTTTGGCTGCCGCCCAATCCTGTGGTTATGCCCATGTCGGCTGGGCGCCTGCCGGTTTTCTGGGCGACGAACTGCCCAGTGACAACTACCCGAACGACATGCTCCTGAAAAAAGCGCTGCAGGGCATTCAGCCTGGCGATATCCTGATAGCGCACCTGGGAATCTGGTCGCGCAAGGATGCCTGGGCGCCAGCGGTGCTGGAGCCCTTGATCACCGGCCTGCAGTCACGCGGTTTTTGCTTCAAAACCCTGCGTCAGCATCCCCGGTACACCGCCTGGATCGAGGGGCACGGCGGTGCGTCGCCGGTTCAGACGGGAAAGTAGGCACCATGGACTGGATCACGGGTATTTTCGTTGGCGTGCAGGGCTGGCTGTTTCAGGCACTGGTGCAGCCGGCGTTGTTTGCGCTGGACATGGCCAGCCTGCTGGAAGACGCCTATGCGGCGACGGCCTGGTTCATGATGGGCGTCATCCAGATCGCCATCTTGCTCGCGGTCATCGGCCCGCTGCAGCGCTGGCGGCCCGTGGAGGCCATGGACTCACCCAGTGACCGGGCGAGCATCCGCACCGACATCTTCTACACGTTGATCCACCGGCTGGGCCTGTTCCGGATCGCTTTGTTTTTTACCCTCGATCCATGGTTCGACCAGGCCTTTGGTGCCCTGCGTGCCGCCGGCTACGGCACCTTTCACCTTGACCAGCTGTGGCCGGGCGTCACCGACCATGCCGTTGTCAGCCTGCTCATTTACCTGGTGGTCTTCGATTTCATCGGGTACTGGACGCATCGTGGCCAACACCAGCTGGAGTGGTGGTGGCGCCTGCATTCGCTGCACCACTCGCAGCGGCAGATGACGATGTGGAGCGACAATCGCAGCCATCTGCTGGAAAGCATCCTGGACGATGCCATCATGGTCGTGGTGGCGCAGCTCATCGGCGTGCCGCCAGAGCAGTTCATTCTCATCGTGGCCCTGACGCAGCTCAGCGAAAGCTTTCAGCACGCCAACGTGCGGCTGTGGTTTGGCCGCTTTGGCGAGCGTCTCTGGGTCAGCCCGCGCTTTCACCGGTTGCATCACAGCATCGGCCTCGGTCATGAAACGCCGGTCCGGCCCAAGCACAATGCTGCGGGAGTAAGCGTGCAGGGGACCGCGCGCGCCTTGCCAGCAGGGGCCAGGGAACCGGCTTCGCCGGGCCGCAGGCGCAGCGCCCCCTCGGAGGGCAGCGCAGCACACGAAGTGGCAAGCGTGGGGGCCGTGAAGCTTGGCGGACATAACTTCGGCGTCTTGCTGCCCTGGTGGGACATTCTGTTCGGCACGGCCAATTTCGAACAGCGCTATGACCCCACCGGTATCCGCGACCAGGTCGAGTCCAACCGCGATTACGGCCACGGCTTATGGGCCCAGCAGTGGCTGGGGGTCAAACGGTTGTTTGGGCGGGCATGAGCCGCGGCCAGATCGAGCCATGACCCGACTGCTCGACTCTTTCTGGCGGGCAGTGATGTATTGCCTGCATCCGCGCGTCATCGGGCTGTCCATCCTGCCGGTGATCGTCATGGGCGCGCTGTCGCTGGCGCTGGGCTATTTTTACTGGGAAAGCGCCCTCACGGCTGTACGGCGCAGCCTGGAAAGCTACGAACTGGTCAACGCCATGTCCCACTGGCTGGAGGGTGTCGGGCTGGGCAGCCTGCATCTGGTGCTGGCACCGGCGCTGGTGCTCTTCCTAGCGATTCCGATCATCGTCATTGCCACGCTGCTGTTTGTCGCGTTCTTCATGACGCCCAGCATGGTGGCGCTGGTGGCGAGGCGAAGATTTCCACAGCTGGAGCGTAAAAAAGGCGGCTCTCTCGGCGGCAGCATGGCCCGATCGCTGGGCTCGACGCTGCTTGCTGCTCTGGCACTGCTGGTATCGGTTCCACTCTGGCTGGTGCCGCCGTTGATTCTGATCTTGCCGCCGCTTATCTGGGGCTGGCTGACCTACCGTGTCATGTCCTACGACACGCTGGCAGACCATGCGAGCCCGCAGGAACGGCAACAGGTGTTCAGCGAGAACCGGCTGCCGTTGCTGGGCATCGGCGTGCTCAGCGGCTATCTGGGCGCGGCGCCCAGCCTGCTCTGGGCATCGGGTGCCATGTTCGTGGCTATGGCGCCTGTTCTGGTGCCGGTGGCCATCTGGATCTACACCCTGGTGTTTGCCTTCTCGTCGCTCTGGTTTGCCCATTACTGCCTGGCCGCGCTGGAGCAGGTTCGTAAGCAAAATACGGCTTTGGCGCAGGCAGCATCAGCGCACAATGCTATTGATTCAATAGCTAACTCGCCCATGCCTGCAACGCTGCCCGCTCCCGTAACCGGGCCAGCTTCCTCCGTTGGCCGGCCGGCCTCAACGCCCTAACTTCAGGACTCCAGCCATGACCCCCCATTTCGGACTCATCGTCATCGGCGACGAAATCCTCTCGGGCAAGCGCGCCGACAAGCACCTGCCCAAAGTCATCGAACTGCTGGCCGCGCGCGGCCTGCCGTTGGCCTATGCCGATTACGTTGGCGATGATCCGGCGCGCATCACCGCGACACTGGCGCGCGCTTTCGCAGCGGCGCGGGAGTCGGGCGACATCGTTTTTTCGACCGGCGGCATCGGCGCCACGCCCGACGACCACACGCGCCAGTGCGCTGCCAGGGCGCTGAGCGTTGAGCTGGCACTGCACCCGGAGGCAAAAAGGCTCATCGAAG
Source organism: Polaromonas sp. (assembly GCA_028292745.1). Taxonomy (GTDB): domain Bacteria; phylum Pseudomonadota; class Gammaproteobacteria; order Burkholderiales; family Burkholderiaceae_C; genus Polaromonas. The sequence goes on from JAQGLT010000153.1 coordinate 19,503, forward strand.
AGCGCATGCGCGACACGGCCAGGGAGCAGGGCGTCGTGTTCGATGCCGATCGGCATGACAACCTGCACCGCCTGAACATGGGCGTATTTCCGCTAGGGGCCGACATCATTCCCAACCCCTACAACAAGATTCCGGGTTTCAGCTGCTTTGTTGAACGTGCAGGCGCCAGGCCGGCCCAGGCAAGCGAGCACAGCGATCCAAGCGAAGCAGAGAGCGCAAGGACCGATGCGGATCGATCCAAGTTCCGGCCGCAGGACCGGCTTAGCCGGACTGCAGGCGGGGCGACCCCCTCGGGGGGCAGCGACCCACACGCAGTGGGGGAGCGTGGGGGCATACATTTCCTGCCGGGTTTTCCAGTCATGGCCTGGCCCATGATCGAATGGGTGCTGGACCAGCACTACGCGCATCTGCACCAAAAGGCCCCCTCCATTGAAAAGTCGGTCATTGTGATGGGTTCCATGGAAGCAATGCTGACGCCGCTCATGCTCGACATCGAGGCGGCATATTCCAGCGTCAAGGTGTTCAGTCTGCCCAGCGTGGACCATCCGGAATTTGGCCGCCACATTGAACTCGGCGTGAAAGGAACCCCCGAGGCAGTGGAGCATGCGTTTGCAGCGTTATTGGCGGGACTGCACCAATTTAATCTTCAGCTGGGCCCTCAATTGGTGCGCTGATGCAGGCGCCATAAAGGTGCATGTATTTGGCGCACTTTTATGGTGCGTTCAGTCGCAAACTTTTTTCCACGGGCATCCAACAAATCAAGCGCCCATCCGTTCCATGCGCACAATGACGGCACAATCGCAGGCTCAGCCAAAATTTCCAGGGTTCTTGGCTTTGGCACAAAAAGTGCATTCAGCTGATCGAATTGAATTTTTCAACCACTCATCCAGTACAGGAGATTTTGATGGCAAAGACCGTCGCAGACGTCATGAAAATGGTCAAGGAAAACGAAGTCAAGTTCGTTGACTTCCGCTTTACCGATACACGGGGAAAAGAGCAGCATGTGACCGTGCCCGTGTCCCATTTTGATGAAGACAAATTCGTTTCGGGCCATGCCTTCGACGGTTCATCGGTTGCCGGCTGGAAAGGGATTGAAGCCTCTGACATGCAACTCATGCCCGATGCCAACACTGCCAACATCGATCCGTTTTTTGAGGAAACCACGCTGTTCTTGAGCTGCGATGTGGTCGAGCCGAGTGACGGCAAGGCCTATGACCGCGATCCACGTTCCATTGCCAAGCGCGCCGAAGCCTACCTCAAGGCCTCGGGCCTGGGTGATACCGCCTACTTCGGGCCGGAGCCGGAATTTTTCATCTTTGACGACGTGCGCTGGAACACCGACATGTCGGGCACCTTCTTCAAGATCGAGGAATACGAAGCGCCCTGGAATTCGGGCAAGAAGCTCGAAGGCGGCAACCGCGGCCATCGCCCAACCGTCAAGGGCGGCTACTTTCCCGTGCCTCCCGTGGACAGCACGCAGGACATGCGCGCTGAAATGTCGCTGATCCTGGAATCGCTTGGCATTCCGGTGGAAGTCTTCCACCACGAAGTCGCCGGCGCCGGCCAGAACGAGATCGGCACCCGGTTCAGCACGCTGGTCGAGCGCGCCGACTGGACCCAGGTTCTGAAATACGTGGTGCACAACGTGGCCAATGCCTATGGCAAGACCGCGACCTTCATGCCCAAACCCATCGTTGGCGACAACGGCTCGGGCATGCATGTGCACCAGTCGATCTGGAAAGACGGCAAGAACCTGTTCGCCGGCGACGGCTATGCGGGCCTGTCGGACTTCGCGCTGTACTACGTTGGCGGCATCATCAAGCATGCCCGTGCCCTGAACGCCATCACCAACCCCGGCACCAACAGCTACCAGCGCCTGGTGCCTGGCTACGAAGCCCCGGTCAAGCTGGCGTACTCAGCCAAGAACCGCTCGGCCTCGATCCGTATTCCTTACGTGGCCAACCCCAAGGGCCGCCGCATCGAGGCGCGTTTTCCCGATCCACTGATGAACCCTTACCTCGGCTTCGCGGCTTTGATGATGGCCGGCCTCGATGGCGTGGAAAACAAGATCCATCCGGGCGAAGCCGCCACCAAGGATCTGTACCATCTGCCGCCCGAGGAAGATGCGCTGGTCCCGACCGTCTGCCACAGCCTGGACCAGGCGCTCGAAGCGCTCGACACGGGCCGGGGTTTCCTGACCAAGGGCGGCGTGTTCACCGACAGCATGCTGGACGCCTATATCGAGTTGAAGATGGGTGAGGTCACGCGCCTGCGCCAGGCCACGCACCCGATTGAATTCGACATGTACTACTCCCTGTAAACGCGCTGCGAAGCGCCGGTCCATTCACTGGAAAAAAGTGGATGCCTGAACAAAAAGGATGGTAAATGCCATCCTTTTTTCATGGGGATGCCAAGGTGACAAGAAGGGTGTTTTGTGTTTGCCAGGCTTTGCCGCATACTCATAGACCTTCTTCGCCTTTTCTGTGCACGTTAAAGTCAAGCGCATCCAGACCATCGAAGTCCTTTATGAAAACCATTTTTCCTTTGTCCGTCTTGCCCCTGCTGCTGCTGGGGGCCAGCCATGGCGCCTCGGCGCAGCAGATTTACCGCTGCGCGGGGGCGGGCGGCAATGCGCCTGAATACATCAACAACGCCAAGGACGCCCAGGTGCGCGGCTGCAAGCTGGTGTCCGGCGGCAATGTCACGGTGGTGCAGGGCACGCCGGTTCCCAAGGCGGCGCCCCCGCGCACCGCCACCAGCCCGGTCCCGGGCGGCACCTCAAGGCCCGACAGCAGCCCGGATCAGCGGGCGCGTGACAGCGACTCGCGCATCATCCTCGAATCGGAACTGAAAAAATCCGAGGCCAAGCTGGCGGAGCTGCAAAAGGAATACAACAACGGCGAGCCTGAAAAGCAGGGCATCGAGTCGCGCAATTACCAGCGCTACCTGGACCGGGTGAGCGATCTCAAGGAAAGCATCATTCGCAGCCAAAGCGACATTGCCGGCCTCAAACGCGAGATTTCGCGCCTGCCAGCTGCAAATTGAGCCTGGCCGCCCAGTCTTCTGCATGAAAATGGACGGCTTGAAAAAGCCGTTTTCCCCCACCTCTCTTTCGTCCTTCCCCGCCTCGGGGCCGATCCGCTTTCAGGCCTTCGACCTGCTGGCCACGCTGGTTGCGGTGGTCCGCACCGACGGCTGCGTCATTTTCGCCAATGCGGCCCTCGAAGATGCGCTGGGCACCTCGCGGCGCACGATCGAAGGCTCGCAGCTGCCCGACTGCTTCACCGAGCCTCCCATCCTCAAGCATGCCCTGGAAGGCGCGGGCAGCAATGAATTTGCCGCGCTGCGCTATGACGCCTGGCTGCGGCGGCTGAACCATGAGCCCATGCCGGTGCATGTGGTCGTGGCCCAGACCGACATCGTGGGCGAAGCCATCGTGGAGATGCTGCCGCTTGAGCAGCAGGCCAAGCAGGATCGGGAAGAGCGGCTGATCGACCAGGCGCAGGCCAACAAGGAGCTGATCCGCAACCTGGCGCACGAAATCAAGAACCCGCTGGGTGGCATTCGCGGGGCGGCCCAACTGCTGCAGATGGAGATCGACAGGGAGTTGACCGAGTACACCCAGGTCATCATCCACGAGGCCGACCGCCTGCAGACACTGGTGGACCGCCTGCTCGCGCCGCACCGCCGGCCGCACCTGGTCGGCGATGTCAATATCCACGAAGTCTGCGAACGCGTGCGGTCTCTGATCCTGGCCGAATTCCCCAAGGGCTTGCGGGTGGTGCGCGACTACGACACCTCGATTCCCGAGTTCCGGGGCGACCGCGAGCAGCTCATCCAGGCGGTGCTGAACATTGCCCACAACGCCGCCCAGGTGCTGGCCGAGCGCATGGCCGCAGGCGAAGCGCGCATCATTTTCCGAACGCGCATCGCCCGCCAGGTGACTTTCGGCAAGCAGCGCTACCGCCTGGCACTGGAATTGCATGTCATCGACAATGGGCCGGGCGTGCCGGACTCCATCAAAGACCGTATTTTTTATCCCCTGGTGTCGGGGCGGGAGGGCGGTTCGGGGCTGGGGCTGACATTGGCGCAAACTTTTGTCCAGCAACACCACGGTTTGATCGAGTGCGACAGCCGGCCGGGCCATACAGACTTCAAGCTGCTGATACCGCTGCCCTGAAGCCTGTCGTTCTCACTGGAAGATAACTGCTCGTAGCAAAGGGATAAAAGCATGAAACCGATCTGGATTGTTGACGATGACCAGTCCATCCGGTTTGTTCTGGAAAAAGCCCTGCTGCGCGAAGGCCTGCCGACGCGCAGCTTCACCAACCCGCGCGAAGTGCTGGCGGCGCTCGACATCGCCACCGAATTGGACGGCCCTCAGATTCTGGTCAGCGACATCCGCATGCCTGGCGGTTCTGGCCTGGACCTGCTGGAGAAGGTAAAGGTCAAGCTTCCCGGCCTGCCGGTGATCATCATGACGGCGTTTTCCGACCTGGACAGCGCCGTTTCCGCATTTCAGGGCGGCGCTTTCGAATACCTGCCCAAGCCCTTCGACCTGCACAAGGCCACCGAGCTGATCCGCCGCGCCGTCGAGGAAAGCCAGCGCGAGGAAGTGGCCGAGGAGCGCATGGCCGCCGCGCCCGAGATGCTGGGCCAAGCGCCGGCCATGCAGGACGTGTTTCGTGCCATCGGGCGTCTGAGCCAGAGCATGGTCACGGTGATGATCACCGGCGAATCCGGCTCGGGCAAGGAGCTGGTGGCGCGCGCGCTGCACAAGCATTCGCCGCGCGCCAACGGGCCGTTCATCGCCATCAACACCGCCGCCATTCCGAAGGACCTGCTGGAAAGCGAGCTGTTCGGCCATGAGCGCGGCGCCTTCACCGGGGCGCAGACGCTGCGCCGGGGCCGGTTTGAACAGGCCGATGGCGGCACGCTGTTCCTCGACGAGATCGGCGACATGCCGTTCGACCTGCAGACCCGGCTGCTGCGGGTGCTGAGCGACGGCCACTTCTACCGCGTCGGCGGCCACAATGCCGTCAAGGCCAACGTGCGGGTGATCGCCGCCACGCACCAGGACCTGGAGCAGCGCGTCAAGGAAGGTGGCTTTCGGGAAGACCTGTTCCACCGCCTCAATGTGATCCGGCTGCGCCTGCCGGCGTTGCGCGAGCGGCGCGAGGACGTGTTCATGCTGACGCGGCACTTTTTGCAGCAAAGCGCCAGGCAGCTGGGCGTCGATCCCAAGCGCATCTCGGAAGCGGCGCTTCAGCAGCTGAGCCACTTCAACTTTCCCGGCAACGTGCGCCAATTGGAAAACATCTGCCACTGGCTGACGGTCATGGCGCCCGCCCAGGTCATCGAGCCCAAGGACCTGCCGCCCGAAGTGCTGGGCGCCACGCCTGAAGGGGGACAGCCTGCGGCAGGGGTTGAAAAAGCCGAACCGGCTAGGCCCGAACGGGCAGCAGGGGCAGCAGGGGCAGCAGAAGCGGGAGCGGCAGCAAAAGCCTTGGCAATGCCTGCGACCGACGCCTTCGCAGCTGCGGCGCCAGCGGTTGCCGGGCCGGACGGCAACCACGGCGGGCAGCTTTCGTCGCCATGGGAGCGCGGGCTGGAGGCCGAAGCCCTGGCGCTGCTGACCGCCGGCCGCAGCGATGTCTGGGACGTGCTGACGCGCCGCTTTGAATCTCGCCTGATCATGACGGCCCTGGCCAACACGCATGGGCGGCGCATCGAGGCGGCCCACAAGCTGGGCATTGGGCGCAACACCATCACGCGCAAGATACAGGAACTCAATCTTGAGTAAATAAGGGCTGCAGCGCAAGCGCCACCTGCGTAGACAGCTATTATTTTAATAGCATACTGCCGGTGTCCACCCCGACTGCCTGCGACCCTGCTCTTCGTTGCCTGGGCGGTCAGCAGCGCTGCCGCTGCGGGTTTGCGCTTGCCTTGCTTGGCCCATTTGGCCGCGCTGTACGCTGCGCCGTGCCGGACTTGAGGGCCGCTGCCGCCTCGGCGCAGCCGTGGCCCCTATAGTTGCCGCATCCGTCACCACATGCAACCAAGGACAGCCATGAGCATTCCCGAGGCCGACCTGCGCGCCCGCCACCTTCAGGAAACCGCGCTGCGGTATTTTTTCGAAGTGGCGCGTTGCGGGTCGGTGACCGAGGCGTCGCAGCGGCTGCATGTGGCCGCGTCCGCCGTGAGCCGCCAGATCGCCGGGCTGGAGCAGGCGCTGGGCACGGCGCTTTTCGAGCGGCACCCGCGCGGCATGGTGCTGAACGCGGCGGGCGACATCCTGGCGACCCATGCGCGGCGAACCCGCCTGGACGCGGAAAAGGCCATCCGCGAGATCCTGGCCCTGCAGGGGCTGCGTTCGGGCAAGGTGCGCATCGTCGCCTCGGAAGGGTTTGCCAACGAGTTCCTGCCGCCGCTGATTGTGGCGTTCAGGCAGAGGAACGAGGGCATTGTCTTCGAGCTCAATGTCGAGTCGCCCGCCCAGGTGTCGGCACGGGTTCGCGACGGCGAGGCCGACATCGGAATGAAGTTCAGCCGGGCGCCCGACAAGGACATCAAGGTCGAGTACCGCCAGCCGGCGCCCGTGCTGGCCCTGATGCCCCCCGGCCATCCGCTGGCCGGGGCCCGGGCGGTCACGCTGGCGCGCATCAGCGCCTATCCGATGGCGCTGCCCGCGCCGGACACGACCGTGCGCCAGATGATCGACATGGAGTGCAGCCGCCAGCAGTTGCTGATCGAGTCGGTGCTGACCAGCAACAACATGACCATCCTGCACAACTTCGTGCTGCAGGGCGGCGGCATTTCCATCTCGGGCGAGGTGTCGGTGCGGCACCTGGTGTCCGCCGGCATGCTGGTGGCCATTCCCATCAGCGACCGGGGCATGGGCGTGCGCGACATCGAGGTGCAGACCCTGGCGGGCCGCAGCCTGCCGCAGGCGGTGCTGTCTTTTCTGGCGGACCTCAAGCAATGCCTGTCGGGCCCGGCCTAGGTGGTGGCCTTGCCTGTCGGGCGCGGTCGCAGCGGTGTGTAGCCAGCGCAGATCAGCGATGCGTTTTCAGTAGCCTTAAACGAGCGGGTTTGCCGTTTCAGCAACGAAACGTTGCATATTTTCTTATGGTGATAAGGATAAAGTATTCCTATGATGCTGCCAGCATTGCTTTTTCAGGCAACGTGTAGCCTTACCGCTTCACGGCTCACCGCCTGACCCGTTACACCCGCTTGATCCTCCAAGGAAACCTTCCATGCATTTCCTGTCCAGTTGCCTTCGCTTGATCGGCGCGGCCTCGCTTGTCGCCGCATCCATGGCCAGCCATGCCCAAAGCTGGCCCGAGCGCCCGGTGCGGCTGGTTGTGCCCTTTCCCGCCGGCGGCGCCACCGACCTGGTGGCGCGGGTGATTGCCCAGCGGGTGTCCAAGGACATCGGCCAGCAGGTGATTGTTGACAACAAGGCCGGGGCGGGCGGCACCATTGGCTCGGCCGAGGCGGCCAAGGGAGCCGCCGACGGCTACACCCTGCTGCTGACCACCAGCAGCACGCATGCCATCTCGCCGCACCTCATGCCCCGGCTGCCCTACGATCCGCTGAAGGACTTCACCCCGATCGCGCACCTGGCCGATGCCGCCAGCGTGCTGCTCGTCACGCCTTCGCTACCGGTCAAAACCGTCGCCGAGCTGATCGATTACGCCAAAAAGCACCCCGGCCAACTCAATTACGCCAGCAGCGGCAACGGCACCATCGTGCACCTGACGACCGAGGCCTTCAAGGCCCAGGCCGGTGTCTTTATCACCCATGTGCCCTACAAGGGCACGGCGCTGGCGATTCCCGATGTCATTGCCGGCTCGGTGCAGGTGCTGATCGACTCCATTCCCTCGGGCATGCCGCATGTCAAGAACGGCCGCCTGCGCGCACTGGCCGTCACCGGCAACAAGCGTTCGGCACTGGCGCCCGAGTTGCCGACCATTGCCGAAGCCGGATTGCCTGGGTTTTCCTCGGTCACCTGGTTCGGCCTGTATGCGCCGCGCGACATGAAGCCGGAACTGGCCGGCCGTGTGCATGACGCCTTCGAAAAGGCGGCGCATGCGCCCGATGTGATCGAGAGTCTGGCCAAGCTCGGCGTCGAGCCCGCGCCGGTGGGTCCGCCCGCGCAATTCGCGGCGATGGTGGCGGCCGACAGCCAGCGCTGGGGACGCATCATCCGCGACCGCAAGATCACCCTCGAATAAAGGCTTACCGATGTCGTTGTCATCCACACTGGACTTCACGAATCCCTATGCGTCGGCCCGCTCGGCCGTGTTGGGCCGCAACATCGTCAGCACCTCCCAGCCGTTGGCGGCGCAAGCCGGTCTGCGCATGCTGCTGGCCGGCGGCAATGCGGTCGATGCGGCCATCGCCTCGGCCATGGCGCTGACGGTCGTCGAGCCCACCGGCTGCGGACTGGGCAGCGACGGCTTTGCCATTGTCTGGGACGGCAAGGAGCTGCACGGCCTGAATGCCTCCGGCCGTTCGCCGGCGGCCTGGTCGGCCGATCGTTTTGCCGGTCACGCCACGATGCCCGATTCGGGATGGGAAGCCGTGACCGTGCCCGGCGCCGTTTCGGCCTGGAGCGCGCTATCGCGGCGTTTCGGCCGCTTGCCGTTCGCCGACCTGGTCGCGCCCGCCATCGACTATGCGCGCAACGGCTTTGCCGTCTCGCCCGTCATCGCCCATCTGTGGGCCATGGGCGGGGAACGGCTGGGCGGCCAGCCCGGTTTCGCCGACTGTTTTCTGCCCGGCGGCCGGGCGCCACAGCCGGGCGAGGTGTTTCGCAGCGAAGGCCATGCCAGCACGCTCGAAGCCATTGCCGACAGCCACGGCGAAGCGTTCTACCGGGGCGCGCTGGCGCAGCGCATGGCGGCGCATGCCCGCGCGCATGGCGGCGCGATGACCGAGGACGACCTGGCCAGCCACAGCGCCGACTGGTGCGGCACGCTGTCGCAGCCGTTCGCCGGCTCGGTCGTGCATGAGCTGCCGCCCAACGGCCAGGGCATCGCCGCGCTGATGGCGCTGGGCATGCTGGAGGCGCTGGGCATCGGCAGCCAGCCGGTGGACCATGTCGAGACGGTGCACCTGTCGATCGAGGCGATGAAGCTCGCCCTGGCCGACCTGCACCAGTTCAATGCCGACATCGACGCGATGCAGGTGGCGCCCGGCGCGCTGCTCGATCCGGCGTATCTGGCCGAACGGGCCCGGCTCATCGACCGCGAAAAGGCCGGCGACCCCGGCCACGGCACGCCCCGGCCGGGCGGCACGGTGTATGTCGCCGCCGCCGACGCCTCGGGCATGATGGTGTCGTTCATCCAGTCCAACTACATGGGCTTCGGCTCGGGCATCGTCGTGCCCGGAACAGGCATCAGCATGCAGAACCGGGGCCATGGTTTTTCGCTCGCGCAGGGGCATGCCAACCAGGTCGGTCCGCGCAAGCGCCCCTCGCACACCATCATTCCGGCGTTCGCCATGCATGCCGACGGCACGCCGCAAATGGCTTTCGGCGTGATGGGCGGGCCGATGCAGTCCCAGGGCCATGTGCAGATGGCGTTGCGCGTGCTTCACTACGGACAAAATCCGCAGGCAGCGGCCGACGCGCCGCGCTGGCGCGTGACGCAAGGGCGCCAGGTCGCCGTCGAGCCGGGCTTTGATGCCGGCGTCATCAGCGAACTGGCCGCGCGCGGGCATGACGTGACGGTGGAGCGCGGCAACGGCGTTTTCGCCTTTGGCGGCGCGCAGCTGGTGCTCAGGCAGGGCAACACCTTTGTCGCCGGGTCCGACCCGCGCAAAGACGGCCAAGCAGTGGCGTTCTGACCATGAACCTCGATCTTGTCTTGATTCTCGAACTGCTTGCCATGGGCTGCGTCAGCGGCTTTCTGGCGGGCCTCCTGGGCATTGGCGGCGGCATGCTGCTGGTGCCGGCCCTGACCTATATCGCCACGGCCCAGGGTTTTCCGAACGCCTATGTGGTCAAGATGGCCCTGGCCACGTCGCTGGCCACCATCCTGTTCACCTCGCTGTCGTCGGTGCGCGCCCACCACAAGCGCGGCGCGGTGCGCTGGGATGTCGTCAAGCTGCTGGCGCCGGGCATTGTCGCCGGCTCGCTGCTGGGCGCGCAAATTGCCAAGCTGCTTTCCACCCAGACCCTGGCGCTGGTGTTTGCCGTCTTTGTCAGCTATTCGGCCCTGCAGATGTTCATCGACAAAAAACCCAAGCCTTCGCGGCAGCTGCCGCAGGGCGCCGGCATGTTCGGCACCGGCACGGTCATCGGCAGCCTGTCGGCGCTGGTCGGCGCAGGGGGCGGATTCATTTCGGTGCCGTTCATGGCCTGGTGCAACGTGCCGATACATACCGCCGTGGCAACGTCTGCGGCGCTGGGCTTTCCGATCGCGGTGGCCGGCACCATCGGCTACATCTTTGCCGGATGGAACCTGCAGGGTGTTCCGGCCGGCAGCTTTGGCTATGTGTACCTGCCGGCGCTGGCGCTGATCGCCACGACCAGCGTGCTGTTCGCGCCTTTGGGCGCCAAGGCGGCGCACAAGCTCGATGTCAAGCAGCTCAAGCGGGCTTTTGCCTGTCTTTTGATTCTGCTGGCCGCCTACATGGCGAGCAAGGGCCTGGCGAGCTGACGGTGCGGCGGCGCATGGCCGCCCGGTTGCCCGCTTGGCTGCGGATTTTTGCAATTAATGGTCAAAAACGGCTGTAGCGCAGGTGGAGTATGCGTATGCAGCTATGGTTTTTATGGCAAATCAAGGTCCACGACCACCGGCACATGGTCGCTGGGCCGCTCATTCTTGCGCGGCAGCTTGTCGATCACGCAGCTGACCACCTTCGGCTTGAGCGCGTCGCTGACCAGGATGTAGTCGATCCGCATGCCCCGGTTGCGCCGGAAGGCAAATTCGCGGTAATCCCACCAGGAGTAGCTTTTCTCGGGTTGCTCGAACATGCGGAAGGCGTCCGTCAGGCCCAGGCTCACCAGCGCCTGGAAATGCAGGCGCTCCTCGGTCGTGTGGTGAATGGTTTCGCGCAGGCCTTCGGGGTCGAACGTGTCGCGGTCGTCGGCGGTGATGTTGAAGTCGCCCACCAGCACCAGGTTGGGGTGCGCCAGCAGCTCGCCCTGCAGCCAGGCGCGCAGGCCAGTCAGCCACTTCATCTTGTAGGCGAACTTGTCGCTGCCCGGCGACTGGCCGTTGACGAAATAGGCGTTGACCACCCGCACCTCGCCGCCCGGCATGTCGAGCGTTCCCGCAATGACGCGGGACTGCTCGTCGGAAAAGCCCTCGATGTTCTTCACCACATTGCGCGCCGCCGCGCGGCTGAGGATCGCCACGCCGTTGTAGGTCTTCTGGCCGAACACGGCGCTTTGGTAGCCGGCCGCCGCCAGTTCCATCAGGGGAAACTTGTCGTCGCTGAGCTTGAGCTCCTGCAGGCACAGCACATCGACCGGGTTGGCGGCCAGCCAGTCCAGCACCTGCGGCAGCCGGACGGTCAGGGAGTTGATGTTCCAGGTGGCGATTTTCATGAGCGTGCTGCCTTGATCAAAGGGCGGCCAGGGCGCGCGTCAGCTCGGCGGCGGGCAGCTCGCGGCAGCCGCTGGCGTTCTGCCCGGACCAGAGGGTGGAGAAATCGTCGCGGCCGCGCTGTTCGGCGCCGGCTTTCAGCGGCGCCAGCGCGGCGGTCGCCAGCGGAAAGGCCGGCGGCGCGGCGCTCAGCGGACCCAGCTCCTTCATCAGCCGGTTCAGCATGCCTCGGGCGGGGCGGCCGGTGATGAGGTTGGTGAGCGCGGTGTGTTCGGCGCGCCCGCTCTTGAGCGCTGCGCGGTGCAGCGCCGTGGTGGTCGCTTCCGGGCACAGCAGGTAGGACGTGCCGACCTGCACGCCCGCCGCGCCCAGGGCCAGCGCGGCCTTGACGCCCGGTGCGTCGGCAATGCCGCCGGCGGCGATCACCGGGATGCGCACGGCGCGCACCACCTGCGGCAGCAGGGCCATGGTGCCGATTTGCGTTGTCAGGTCATCGCTCAGGAAGATGCCCCGGTGGCCACCGGCCTCCAGGCCCTGGGCAATCACCGCGTCGGCGCCGTTCGCCTCCAGCCAGCGCGCTTCGGCCACGGTGGTGGCGGAGGACAGCACCTTGGCGCCCCACGATTTCACGCGCCGCAGCAGTTCGGGCGAGGGCAGGCCGAAGTGAAAGCTGACGACGGGCGGCCTGAAGGCTTGCAGCAGGTCGGCAAGTTCAGCGCTGAAAGGCGAGCGTCCGCCGCCTGTCGGCACGCTGGCCGGGTCGATGCCGAATTCGGCGTAGTAGGGCGCCAGCGCGGCGCGCCATCGGGTTTCACGCTCCGGGTCGGGCTCGGGCGGCGTGTGGCAAAAGAAGTTGACGTTGTACGGCTGGCGGGTTTGCGCGGCGATGGCTTCAAGCTCGGCGCGAAGGACGTCTGCCGTCAGCATGGCGCAGGGCAGGGAGCCCAGGCCGCCCGCGTTGGAGACCGCGATCGCCAGCGCGCTGGTCTGCACGCCGGCCATGGGCGCCTGGATGATCGGCAGCGCAATGCCGAACAGTTCCTGGATGTTCATGAATCAGCCCTTTCAAGCGTGACGAAACTGAAGGCCAGCCCACTGGCTGACACATGCGCCTGGCGCGCGGTTTCCCGCCATTCGCTGCCCGGCGGCGGCATGAAGGCATCGCCGTCGAAGTCCTGTGCAATCTCGGTCAGCTCGATGCGGCTGGCCAGCGGCAATGCCTCGGCATAGATTTGCGCGCCGCCGATGACCCAGGCTTGTTCAGCCGAACCGCACAGCGCCAGCGCCGCCGGCAGGCTGGCGGCGCGCAAGGCGCCTTCGGCGGCCCAGCCGGCCTGTCGGGTGATGACGATGTTGGTCCGGCCGGGCAGCGGGCGAAAACGCGGCGGCAGCGAATCCCAGGTCTTGCGCCCCATGATGACCGGCCAGCCCTGCGTCAGGCTTTTGAAATGCGCCATGTCTTCGGGAAGCCGCCAGGGAATGGTGTTGTCCTTGCCGATCACGCCGTTGGCGGCGCGGGCGTAGATCAGGTGGATGCGGGTCATGATGCGGGACCGGTCAGACCGCCACCGGTGCCTTGATGGCCGGGTGGTGCTGGTAGTCGAGGAACTCGAAATCCTCGAACTGGTAGTCGAAGATCGAATCGGGCTTGCGCCTGATGTTGAGCGTCGGGTAGGGGAAGGGCGAGCGGCCCAGCTGCAATTCGACCTGTTCGGCGTGGTTGCTGTAGATGTGGCAGTCGCCGCCGGTCCAGATGAAGTCGCCCACGTCCAGGCCCGTTTGCTGTGCCACCATGTGCGTCAGCAGCGCATAGCTGGCGATGTTGAAGGGCACGCCCAGGAAGATGTCGGCGCTGCGCTGGTAGAGCTGGCAGCTGAGCCTGCCCTTGCCGCCGGGCTCGGTGGCTGGGGCGACGTAGAACTGGAACAGCGCATGGCAGGGCATCAGCGCCATCTTGTCCAGCTCGGCCACGTTCCAGGCGCTGACGATGATGCGGCGCGAGTCGGGGTTGGTCTTGAGGGTCTTGATGACCTCGGCGATCTGGTCGATGTGGCCGCCGTCCGGCGTTGGCCAGCTGCGCCACTGCACGCCGTAGACCGGCCCCAAGTCGCCGTCGGCGCGGGCCCATTCGTTCCAGATCGTCACGCCGCGCTCTAGCAGCCAGTGGTTGCTGCTCGATCCGGTCAGGAACCAGAGCAGTTCCTGCACGATAGATTTGAGGTGAACTTTCTTGGTGGTGACCAGCGGAAAGCCTTCGTTCAGGTCGAACCGCATCTGGTGGCCGAACACGCTGGTTGTGCCGGTGCCAGTGCGGTCGGGCTTGAAAACGCCGTGACGGGCGACGTGGCGCATGAAATCTTCGTACTGGGAGCGGATGGGTCGGGTCATGGAAAAAAATCGGGTGATGAATGGAGCCAAAGTCCGGGCGCGAGGGCGGCCAATTATGCCTGCGGCCTGCCCATCAAAGCTTGACGATCCGCCCCGGATTCATGAGGTTTTGCGGGTCCAGCGCGCCTTTGATGGCGCGCATCAGCGACAGTGCGACGGGTGATTTGTACAGCGCCAGCTTGTCGGTCTTGAGGCTGCCCACGCCGTGCTCAGCCGAGATCGAGCCGCCAAAACGCGCCACCGTGTCATAGACCAGCGCGTTGACCTCGTCCTCGCGGTCGCGCAGGAAGGCCTTGGCGTCGCCGCCTTCGGGCGCCTGGATGTTGTAGTGCAGGTTGCCGTCGCCCAGATGGCCGAAGTTCACCAGCCGCACGCCGGCAATCTGCCGCTGGAGCAAGGCGTCCGTCTCGGCGACGAAGGCCGGAATGCGCGAGACGGCAATTGAAATGTCGTGCTTGATGTTCAGGCCTTCCTCGGCCTGCGCCAGCGGAATGCTTTCGCGGATGTGCCACAGGCCCTTGGCTTGCGCCAGGTTCTCGGCCACCACGGCGTCCAGCACGCAGCCCTGCTCGAAAGCGGTTTCCAGCAGGCGCTCGAAGCGTTCGCGGGCGTGGGCCTCGGATTCGCTGTCGGAGTTTTCCAGCAGCACACAGTAAGGAGCCCCCACGCTCCCCGAGGGGGTTGGTCTGGCTTGGGGCGGCCCGGCGCTGGCGGCCGACGCCTCAAAGAAGGGCACCCGCAGTTGGGGGAAGTGCTTGTCCACCAGGCTGAGGGCGAATTGCCCCATCACCTCGAATCCGGTCAGGCCCGCACCCAGGTGCTGGTGCGCCAGCCCGAGCAGCGTGACCGCCGCTTCCATCGACGGCAGCGCCGCCCAGGCGGTCAGCCGCGCGGCCGGCTGCGGATACAGCTTCAGGGTAGCGGCGGTGATGATGCCCAGCGTGCCTTCGCTGCCGACAAAGAGGTCGCGCAGGTCGTAGCCGGTGTTGTCTTTTCGCAGGCCCGACAGGCCATGCCAGACTTCGCCCTGGGCGGTGACCACTTCCAGGCCCAGGCACAAATCGCGCGCATTGCCGTAGCGCACCACCTGGGTGCCGCCGGCGTTGGTTGCCAGGTTGCCGCCGATGGTGCAGCTGCCTTCGGCGGCCAGGCTCAGCGGAAACAGGAAGCCGGCTTTCTCGGCCGTTTCCTGCAGGCTTTGCAAGATGCAGCCGGCCTCCACGGTCATCGTGAGGTTGTCGCCGTCGATGTCGCGCACCGCATTCATGCGCTGCAGGCTGAGCACGACCTGGGTGCCAGATTCATCCGGTATCGAACCGACCGCCAGGCCGGTGTTGCCACCCTGCGGAACCAGGCTGACCCCCGCCGCGCCGCAGGCCCTGACGATGGCCGCCACTTCATCCGCGCTGGCGGGGCGCACGACGGCCAGCGCCTTGCCCTGGGCGCGTTTGCGCCAGTCCTGGGTGTAGGCGCTCAGGTCGCCTTCGCAAAGGACATGCGACGCTCCAGTAATGCGTCGCAGTTGGTCGAGGAGGTCGGGGCTTGGCGTCTGGGTCATGATGCGGTCCTTCCCGTCACGGCGGCTTGGGGCAAATCCTTGAAGCGGGCGCGCACATGCAGCGCGCAGGCCGCGAACAGCAGCAGGCACAGCACGACTTCGGCCATCGCCAGGTAGTTGCCCGGCGGCCGGTCGCTCCAGGCGCGCACCACGCCTTCGGTGAAATACAGCCACACCATCAGGCTGACCCAGCGGTAGGTGTACATGCGGTTTTTCCAGATGCCGGCCAGCGGAATAACCAGCGGCAGCACCTTCAGGGCCAGCAGCGAGCCGCCCGGGCGTATTGGCGCCAGCCACATTTCCCAGGCCAGGCCCAGCACAATCAGCCCGGCCAGGCTGCCCAGGGCCAGCAGGCGGGTCATTTCAATTTGGTTTGCTTTGTTCATGTCAGTGGCATGATACCGGCATGAAAATTTCCGCCTCGCTGGAGGCTTTGCTCGCAGAGCTGTCGCATTTCCCCTGGCGCGACACCGCCATCACCCTGCGCAACCGGTTCCGCGAAGACCACATGGGCCTGACCGCCAGCAGCCTGACCTTCACCACCTCGATCGCGTTGGTGCCTTTCTTCACCGTGGCGCTGGCCGTTTTCACGGCGTTCCCGATGTTTGCCAAGCTGCAGGATGCGCTGCAGGTCTGGCTGATCAAAAGCCTGATTCCCGACAACATCGCCCGCCAGGTGCTGGGCTACCTCACGCAGTTCAGCGGCCAGGCCAGCAAGCTGGGCGTTGCCGGCCTGGCGGTGCTGCTGGTGACGGCGATTGCGCTCATCCTGACGATCGACCGCACCCTCAACGGCATCTGGCGCGTGCGCAAGCCCCGGCCGCTGGCGCAGCGGGTGCTGATCTACTGGGCGGCCATCACGCTGGGGCCGCTGGTGCTGGCCGCCAGCCTGGCGGTCACGTCGTATGTGGTATCGGCCTCCAGCGGTCTGGTCGGCGCGCTGCCGGTGAGCGTGCGCTTCGTGCTGGATGTGGCCCAGTTTTTCCTGGTGGTCGGCGGCATGGGGGCGCTGTACCGCTATGTGCCCAACACCTATGTCAAATGGTCGCATGCGCTGGTTGGCGGCCTGTTCGTGGCGTCGGGCCTGGAAATCGGCAAGAAGGTGCTCAGCGTCTACCTGGGCGCGGTGCCGACCTATTCGATGGTCTATGGCGCCTTTGCCGCCCTGCCTATCCTGCTGGTGTGGATTTACGTGTCGTGGGTCATCGTGCTGATGGGCGCCGTCATCACCGCCTACCTGCCCAGCCTGCTGGTCGGGGTGTCGCGCCGGGGCAGTGCCCACGGCTGGCTGTTTCAGCTCGCCATTGAAACGCTGCAGCAGCTGGACCAGGCGCGTGCCACCGCACGCATGGGCGTGAGCGCCACGCAGCTGGCCGACATGCTGGAGGTTGATGTGCTGCAGCTCGAACCAGTGCTGGAAACGCTGGTGGAGCTTGACTGGATCGGCCAGCTCAACGATGCGCAGGGCGGCGCCGAGTCCCGCTACCTGCTGCTGGCCGACCCGGACACGACCTTGCTGGAGCCGCTGATGCAGCGCCTGCTGCTCGACAAGGCGCCGTCGGTCAAGAAATTATGGGAAAAAGCCCGCTGGCCCGCGCTGCCCCTGCGGGATGCGCTATGAAAATAAGAAATCAGCACTGCCATTCCTGCCTTCAAGCAGCAACCCCCTGTTTCGCCTGGACGCTGCAGCGGGCCTGCGGCAGGGGCCTGCTCCCGCGTTGCAGCTGGCGCGTCGATAACGGGGCCGCCAGGGTTGATCCTCGCCAGCTCAGCTCGATCTAGTTCCGCTCTTTCCTCCATGCCGCCCACCTCCTTTCCATCCATGCCTTACCCTGCCGCTGCCTTGCCTTCCTCCGACTCCGTGACCTGGGTGGTCTGCCTGTGCGCCGACTGGTGCGGCCTGTGCCGCGACTACCGGGCCGTGTTCGCGCAGACGGCGGCCCGCTACCCGGCTTTGCGGTTTGCCCTGCTGGACATCGAAGACCAGGCCGATCTGGTGGGCGATATCGATGTCGAGACCTTTCCCACGGTGCTGATGGCCGATGCGCAGCACACCCACTTTTTCGGGCCCCTCACGCCCCAGGCGAACACGCTGTCGCGCTTGCTGGACTCGCTGGAGGGCGCCAGCCTGCAACGCAGCCCGCATGCGCCGGAGACGCGGCAGTTGCTGCGGGCCCTGCAAGCGGCGCCCGAACACTGGCTGAAGCGCTGAAGGGCTGAAGCGGCGCGAACTGCTACCGGCACCGCCAGCCCGCCTGAACCGTTGCGCTGTTTCATGTAAATCAAGGTAAGGCGCATGTCCGAATGGCAGGGTGCCTTGCGCCGCGTCCACGGCGGTGCTAAACCCGTAGGCGGCGAATTTGCTCATGCAACTGATCTGGCAAGCCACTTGCTCTTGCCCTTGCGTTGTGCGCTGAGTGCGTTCAGCCAAAACACGCAAGGAGCCAACCATGAAAAACTTACAGTCCACGCAGGTCGAGGCGCTGAGGGCGGGCATTCAGGGCGAGGTCATTCTTCCGGATGATGCCGCCTATGAAAAGGCGCGACAGGTCTGGAACGCGATGATCGACAAACGCCCCGCAGCGATGGTCCGCTGCGCGACGACCCAGGATGTGGTGCACGCGGTGAATTTTGCGCGGGACCACGCCTTTACCCTGGCCGTGCGGGGCGGCGGCCACAACATTGCGGGCAGCGCCCTGTGCGACGACGGCATTGTGATCGACCTGTCGCAGATGAAGGCCACGCAGGTCGATGCCGGCGCGCGCCTTGGCAGCGTCGAAGGCGGCGCCACGCTGGCCGATTTCGACGCCGCCACCCAGGCGCACGGCCTGGCGGTGCCGCTTGGCATCAACTCCACCACCGGCGTCGCGGGCCTGACGCTGGGCGGCGGTTTCGGCTGGCTCAGCCGCAAATACGGCATGACCATCGACAGCCTGGCGTCGGCCGAAGTCGTGACCTCGGCCGGCCAGGTGGTGCGGGCCAGCGCCACCGAGCAGCCCGACCTCTTCTGGGCGCTGCGGGGCGGCAGCGGCAACTTCGGCGTCGTGACGCGCTTTGACTTCCGGCTCCATCCGGTCGGCCCGAACGTGCTGGCGGGGCTGATCGTTTACCCATTTTCCGAAGCCAAGGCCGTGCTGCGGCAGTACCGCGACTTCATGGCCAGAGCCCCGGACGATCTGTCGGTGTGGACCGTCCTGCGCAAGGCGCCGCCGCTGCCGTTTCTGCCCGAGGCGGTCCACGGCCAGGAGGTCATCGTGCTGGCACTGCTCTACACCGGCGATCCGGGCGAGGGCCAGTCGCTGGTCGAGCCGCTGCGCGGTTTCGCCACGCCGGTGGGAACGCATGTCGGCGTCATGCCCTACGTCGCCTGGCAGCAGGCCTTTGACCCGCTGCTGACGCCGGGGGCGCGCAACTACTGGAAATCGCATAACTTTTCCGAACTCCAGGACGGACTGTTCGACGCCGTCATCGACTTCATCGCCACGCTGCCGTCGCCGCAATGCGAGATATTTTTTGGCGCCATCGGCGGCGCCACCCTGGGGCCGGCGGCCGATTCCGCAGCCTATGCCCACCGCGACGCGCGTTTTGTGATGAATGTCCACGGCCGCTGGGATGACCCGGCCGACGACGAGCGCTGCATGCGCTGGGCGCGTGACTTCTTCCAAGCCTCGGCGCCTTTTGCCAGTGGCGGGGTCTATGTGAACTTTCTCACCGCCGACGAGGGCGGCCGCGTGCAGGCGGCTTACGGCCAGAACTACGCGCGCTTGGCCCAGGTCAAGCGCAAATACGACCCGGCGAACCTGTTCTGCACCAACCAGAACATTGTGCCCGCCTGATCGACGCCGATGTGTCTTCAATTCCTTGAATACCGTCGAACCATGGGCAGGCGTTTCGGGACCGCCGCTGGCCTGTCGATGCCCGAGGTCCCGCCAACGCGAGGGAGACCATCATGAAAACCTACATTGCACTGTGCCGCTTTACCGAACAGGGAATCCGCAGTGTGAAAGAGACGACAAAACGCGCCGATGCGGTCAAGGAGGCCGCCAGGAAATTCGGCGCCACCATGCAGATCTACTGGACAGCCGGGCACTATGACCTTGTGACCATCATCGAGGCGGCGGATGACGAGTCGGCCAATGCCTTCGCGCTGAGCATAGGCGCCGCCGGAAACATTCGAACCGAGATGCTGCGCGCTTTTTCCAAAGATGAGATGGACGGCATTCTCGGCAAGATGGCGTAACGCACTGGCTGCTCCGGCTTCTGGCACTGGATTTTTGATCAAAACGGGCATTAACGCATGTCCAGACTGCACGGCCAGCTATTGAATTGATAGTCTTCAAGCGCCGCTGAACGGGTCTGGTCCCGGCCGGCTGGCAGCGCAACAGTCGGCGGGCGAAGGCTCAGGTCTTCAAAAAATCGCGAATCGCAAAAAGCGTTTCCTCCGGCGCCTCGGTCATCTGATGGTGGCCCGCGTCCAGGCTGACGACCTGCACCGCCTTGCCGGCCTTGCGCGCCGTGGCGATCAGCCCCTGGGCGGCCTTGGGAGGCGTCATCTGGTCCTGCGCGCCGAGCACGAAGAGGACCGGGCAGGCGACCTGCGCCATGGCCGCTTCGCCGTTGGCATAGGTGTCGCAGGCCTTGAAGCCGCGGTGAAAGACATTGACCTTTGGGTTGCTGGCCAGCACGCGGCGGTTCAGCGCCAGGCTGGCGCCATGCACCCAGGTGCCCGGGCCCAGGCTGGAGGGCACGGGTGCCAGCGTGCTGCGCGACAGCACATTGATCAGTTCAATGGCTTTCATGGGCTCGTTGAGCGACGCGTCCAGCAGGGCCTGCGACACCTTCATCGGAAACGCGGTGCCGACCAGCACGAGGTGGCTGATGCGCGCCTTCAGCCTGGCGGCGGTCTCCAGCGCAATCAGCGATCCCCAGCTGTGGCCGACCAGCGCGGCCCGCGGCACGCCCGCCGCATCGAGCAGGCCGGCGACAAAGCCGGCGGCTTCCTCGACGCTGGCCGGGGCCTCGCCGCTGCTTCGGCAATGGCCGGGCAGATCGACCGCCAGCACATTCCAGCCATGGTGGGCCAGGTAGCGGGTCTGCAGGCCCCAGACGCTGTGGTCGTTGAGCACGCCGTGGATGAAGACCACGGTAGGCTGGGCCGCGTTGAACGGCTTGCCGCCGGTGTAGCAGTAGGCGCTGTGGCCGTTGACGCTGAGTTCCATCATGCACCTGCCTTTTCCGCCGCCTTCAGGGCGCGCCTGAGGTCGTCGATCAGGTCGTCCGGGTCTTCCAGCCCGATCGACAGGCGAATCGTGCCCTGCGAGATGCCCGCGCCCTGCAGCGCCTCATCGCTCATGCGAAAGTGCGTGGTGCTGGCCGGGTGGATGACCAGGCTGCGGCAGTCGCCGACGTTGGCCAGGTGGCTGAACACCTTGAGGGCCTCGACGAACGCCTTGCCCTGCGCGCGGCTGCCTTTCAGGTCGAAGCTGAACACCGATCCGGCGCCGCGCGGGAGCAGTTTCTGGGCCAGCGCGTGGCTGGCGTGGGATTCAAGCAAAGGGTGGCCGACCCGCGACACAAAGGCATGGCGGGCCAGAAAATCGACGACTTTTTCCGTGTTGCCCATGTGCCGCGCCATGCGCAGCGGCAGCGTCTCGATGCCCTGCAGGATGAGCCACGCCGTGTGCGGGCTCATGCAGGCGCCGAAATCGCGCAGGCCTTCGCGCCGGGCGCGCAGCAGGAAGGCGCCCACCGTCGACTCCTCGGTGAACACCATGTTGTGGAAGCCCTCGTAGGGCGCGGTCAGTTCGCTGAAGCGGCCCGAGGCCTCCCAGTCGAAGCTGCCGCCGTCCACCACCACGCCGCCGATGACGGTGCCGTGGCCCGACAGGAACTTGGTGGCCGAGTGGTAGACCAGGTCGGCCCCGTGCTCCAGCGGCCTCATGAGCCAGGGCGAGGTGAGGGTGGAGTCCACCAGCAGCGGCACGCCCGCCTCGTGCGCGATGGCCGACACGGTCGGGATGTCCAGCACGTCCAGGCCCGGGTTGCCCACGGTCTCGCCAAAGAGCAGCTTGGTGTTCGGCCGGATCGCGGCCTTCCAGCCGTCGATGTCGCCCGGCTGGACGAAGGTGGTCTCGATGCCGAAGCGGCGCAGCGTGTAGTGCAGCAGGTTCTGCGAGCCGCCGTACAGCGCCGTGCTGGCGACGATGTGCGAGCCACTGCCCATCAGCGTGGCGACCGCCAGGTGCAGGGCGGCCTGCCCGCTGGCGGTGGCGATGGCGCCGATGCCACCTTCCAGCGCGGCCACGCGTTGCTCGAACACGGCGTTGGTCTGGTTGCTGTTGCGCGAGTTGACGTGCCGAGCCCGCTCCAGGTTGAACAGCGCCGCGGCATGGTCGCTGGACTCGAAGACGAACGACGTGGTCAGGTGGATCGGCAGAGGG
>JAQGLT010000003.1 GCA_028292745.1 Polaromonas sp.
TGCCGTTTACCTTCGATAGATGTCGAAGGTCCAACGGTAGCCCCGCCTCCCGGACCCGCCCGGCGAAGGCCTCTAGCCGGCCAACATAGTTGTCGTCAACCGGCCAAGGTAATTGTCGTCAACCACGGGCCACTTCCTGGCCATCGGCCAGGAAAATCAGTGACGGCCACAGCTTGACCTGGAATGATCGGCCGAGCGTCCGGCCTGGCGCCGTCCTCGATTTTAAGATGCTGGACTGCGGGGTGAGCGGCCAGAGCCATGGTGACGATGGGCGTGCTGGACAGACAAAAGCCGCACCAATCGGTGCCGAACTCGAGCAGCAGCACCTCGGTCAATTCTTTGCGTGTTGCCATGCTGATTTGCCTTTTCATGTCTGTATGCATTGGAGACATGGGAAACACATGTGCGGGGGCATGGGAAACACCTTCGGGTTTCAACCTGCTGCCTTCAGCGCATTCAAATCGAGCCGCATGAAGCGCTGGCGACAGAAGTAGACATCGTAGCAACCGTCCTGCCCGGGGTCGGCGCGAAAGGCGACAGGCAGCCTGAGCAGCGCGCTCGATACCCTGAGTTGGTGGCCCTTGAAGTGCACCTCCCCGTTGTGCTTGACGACAGCCACCGTGTCTGCTCCGGGGTAGTCGATGGCGGGCAACGCTGGCCGATAGCCGATGGGGCTGGCACGGTAACGGCTGGCCGGCGTGCGCAAGCCCAGCGCATCGTGCGGGCGCTCGTGGTTGTACACGCCGCGCCAGCGCGCAAAGGCGCCCTGCGCCTCGGGCAGGCCGGCAAAGCTGCGCCCGGCCAGCACCTCGGCTTTCAAAGAGCGATGAAACCGCTCGATCTTGCCGTTGGTCTGCGGGTGGTACGGCGCGCTGTGGCTGACCCGGATGCCCAGGCGGATCAGCCAGACACTGAGCTCGCTCAGGCCATGGCCGGCCAGGCGCGGGCTGCCCCAGGGCGCGCCATTGTCCGCATTGATGCGCACCGGCAGCCCATAGCGCTCGAACACCTGCGCCAGGTGCGGCTGCACGCTGGTCGTGGCCACGCTGGGGCAGGCCTGCAGCGCCAGATTGAAGCGCGAGTGGTCGTCCAGCAGCGTCAAGGGGTAGCAGCGCCCTTGGCGGGTCGCAAAGTCGCCCTTGAAGTCGATCTGCCACAGCGCGTTGGGCGCTTCGTGCTCGAAGCGCTGCCAGGGCTGGGCCGCTTCGCTGGCCTGGGGCGTGATCAAGCCGTGGCGGTGCAAGATTGCCGTGATGGTGCTCGGCCGGGGCACATCGGACAGGCCCAGTTCGCTCAGACGCCGGGCGATCTTGCGCCCGCCCCAACAGGGGTGCTGCCCGCGCAGAGCTGTGACGGCTTGCTCCACCTCGGGCGACGTGCGCGTCGGGCTGGCGTGGGGCTTTCGCGAGCGCGCTATGAAAGCCGCATCGCCTTCGAGCGCATGGCGCGCCAGCAGGGCGTAAGCCGCCTTGGGGTTGATGCCAAAGCGCCGGCACAGCTCGCGCCGGTTGGCCCCTTGCTGCAGGGCTAGTTGCACAAAGTCGCGTTTGATGTCCATGAGGTCTTTCGGTTGCCAAGGCATGCACTTGTCCTTTGGCCGGCACCAGCGCCAGCGTCAGGAAAGTGTTTCCCATGTCCTCGCACACCTGTTTCCCATGTCTCCGGTCCATACACATGTCGTAATGCTCCCGCCGGACAGCCCGACGGGTAGCAATTTACGTGAGGCAACGGGTCAGCACGGGTAGCAATTAAGCTGAGTCAATGCGGCGGTCAAGTTAGATGACATCGACCAAGTCATGATGGTAGGTCGTCCAGTAAGGCGAAATAAGGCGATCAAAACACCCCCAAGCGCCTGCTTGGTGGTGCAGTCGTGAAGAACTATGGTCCATAGTGCTCCGTTCCACTCAAGAGAGAATATTGCACCATCAAATGCCGGGACAGAACACCTAGCTCGACATGCGTCGAGCCGGAATTTACACACGGCTATCAGCGCGATCCCTACCGCGCCGAGCAGATAGGAGACTCGGAAAAGGAACATCGCTTTTTGCAGATGCGTATGCGGCAGCGCGTCTCGCATGCGTGCTTTATGCACGACGATATTCGTCACAGCGATGAAGTTTTACATGTAATCGAGGGAGATATATGCAAAATGAATACGAGTGCATTGAAATTTTTTGGTATGTCATTGGGGTAAACCCAAATAAAACTTTTGTTGACACCAAAAATGACTACGAATACATTAATTGAACTGAAGATAAAAGACTGAAATTGGACAAGATGAATACGGTGCTGGAAAAAAATAGGGCGGTAACCAGTAAAGAAGTGGCGGCTGTTGCTGGCGTTTCACAGGCCACGGTGTCGAGGGTTTTTGCGGCTCGCGGAAATGTCCAACCGCATACGGAAAATTTGGTCCGTGAAGTAGCTAGTCGTTTAGGTTACCGGCCAAATGCTATGGCCCGCGCCATGCGTACTAGCCGCTCAGGCACTGTAGGTGTTGTGGTTTCACGGCTTGCAAACCCCTTATATCCGCTTATGTTGCAGACCCTGGGCCCCAAGATGAGCGCCGCTGGCCTGCGCATGGTGGTGTGGAGCGCAGATCAGGATGATGAAACATTTGCGGTCGATGCACTCAAGGAAGGCTCGGTGGATGGGGTCCTGATGATGACAGCAACCACAGGCTCCAGCGCATTGCGTGAGGCGGTCAAATCCAACCTGCCCGTCGTGTTAATCAATCGGGTGCTGCAGGACGTGCCGCTTGACCAGATTGAGTCTGACAACCACGCCGGCGGGGCGCGGGTGGCACAGTATTTGGTCAGAGCTGGACGCAGTCGCATTGCGATGATCAGTGGCCCACAGGATGCCAGCACGATTCGAAACCGCGAGGCCGGATTCCGTGACCAGATGGAATCGTGTGGTGTGGAACTGCAGAAGCAGTTCACTACATACGTACGCAACTTTTCATACCAAGCAGGTTTCGACGCAGCAACACGGTTACTCGAGCTCGCCAACCCGCCCAATTCAATTTTTTGTGCGAATGACGTGCTTGCGCTTGGCGCTCGTGATGCGGCACGACGACGAGGCATAAGCGTTCCGGATGAATTGTGGCTTGTAGGCTATGACGATATCGAGATGGCGTCTTGGGAAGCCTTTGACCTGACGACGATCCGCCAGCCGCTGGATGAAATGTGCCAATTAGCCACCGATCGACTTGTAGAGCGTATGGGCGGATCCAAGGCGGATCCCGTGACGATCGTGGTACGGGATGAGCTGATCATCCGGGGCTCAACCGCCCGCCATTCATTCCTCGAAATTTGAAATTGCGCATGCGCATTCATCAGCCTTTCAGGGGTGAAAGCTGCCGTTGTCGTCGCAACGATCATCAGCGACAACGACTATTAACAAGATGATCCGTAAAAATGGAGACAGACATGAGTATCACTCGGGCTAATTTTCTGAAGGGTGCAATTTTTGGCGGAACCGCCATGGCACTTGGGCATCATTTTCCTGCACTTGCGCAGGGAAAATTCAAGGGAACTATCAACTATCTGACCTATGAGTCATTGCCATCGACGAAAAAAGTCATTGGCACCCTGATTGGGGAACTGGAGGCAGCCAATCCAGAGTTGAAGATCAAGCCACTGTTTACCTCACCAGAAGCCGTGCGCAAGCAGGTGTCATCCATGCTGCAAAGCGGAACTTCCCCAGACGTCGTGAATTTGGATATCGAAGATGCGGTGCTCTATTCTGCAGGCGGTCTCTTAGTACCAATGAATGAGCTGGCGGCGAAGATACCTGAAGCCTGGCGTGTGAAGACTGCTGGCAATGATTACTTCATTCCGAACGGAGTGAAGATGACCTATTCATGGTACCGGACCGACCTTTTTGAAAAAGCTGGCCTGGAGGTACCCAAGACCTGGGATCAGTTCGAAGCTGCGGCTGCCAAGCTGACGGGCAACGGTCAGTACGGGTGCGTGATCAATTCTAATGCAAACGGCGACAACCCCGTCAGTGCGCTGTATAGCTATGCCATGTCAAATGGCGTGAACTTCTTCGACGACGCGGAAAACCTTGTCTTTGATCAGGGCGAGAACCGGACCAGACTGATAGAAACGCTAGACTTTCTAAAGCGGATGTCCAAGTACTCTCCAGGTGCGACCAATTTCACTTGGGCTGACGTCATGAATTCTTATGCGTCTGGCCGGATTGCCATGGCCGATTACATCGGCGCGCGCTTTTTCTCAGTGGTAAGTCAAAATAATCCGGAGATTGCAAAGGTCACCAAACCTTTTATCCAGCCCTATGGGCGGGCGCCGGCAAATCGGCTCTCGTCAGAAGGTTACATGATCTTCAAAGGCACGCAGAATCTGGATGCATGCAAAGAGGTCATCCGTTATTTGCGCGACGGCCAGCGTTACTACGACTTCCTCTGGTCGATTCCCCTGCATGTCCTGCCAGTTTCGAAGCAAGATTTTCTAGGCCCATATCAGAAAGACGACTATGTGAAAGCCCACCCCGACATCGTTCGGGTTATCACGGATGCCTGGGACGGTGCCAAAAATCCGGTATTTGACTTCAGCGGCCGCAAGCTGAGCCTGGCGCGGGCACGGATCTATACGAGCACTGTCTACAACAAGATGCTGGCCAATGTCATTCAGGGAAACATGCCCGCGGCCACCGCGGTGACCCAGGCCGCCAGCGCAGCACGCGTACTTCTCAAAGCTGCCTGACCCCTGAGCCATGAACAGCAGATCAAGATTCGACTTCATGAGCGTATCGTTCACGGTAGTGGCAACGCTCTTCATCGTGGTGATGATCATCCCGGTTGCATGGGCAGTTTTCCTGGGATTTACTCACAGTGGCCCCTTTAACGCCAATACGACCTACGCGGGGCTGGCCAACTATCAGGCGGTCCTTTCAGATGGAGCCTTCTGGCGTGCGCTGGCGATAGGCATCGCTTACGCACTCACGACCACGGCGCTTGAGATGGTCCTAGGCATCGGAGTTGCACTTCTGCTGTTTCGTTCTGGCAAACCCATCTTCACGAGTCTTACACTGTTGCCGTACATGGTGCCTACAGTCACCACCGCCTTAGTCTGGAGTTGGATGACAGATAGTCTTTACGGGATCATCAACCACACTCTGCTACAAGGAGGGGTAGTTGATTCGCCCATTGACTTCGCTGGCAACAGTGCTTGGGCGTTCGCACTGGTGACAGCTGCCAGTGTTTGGCAATTCACGCCCTTTGTGATACTGGTGACTCTGTCCAACCTCGGCACGGTGCCGCATAGCGTCTACGAAGCATCCCACATTGATGGGGCTAACTGGTGGCAGCAGCTGACCCGCATCACGCTGCCCATCATCCGGGCTTCGATTTTGCTGACTATCCTCTTGCGCGGAATCTGGATGTTTAACCGCTTTGACGTGATTTGGTTGTTGACGGCCGGAGGACCGCTCGGGTCAACCACCACCTTGCCGGTTTATGCCTATGAACGGGCCTTTGGTGACAACTCCTACGGGCCAGCCGGTGCAGCATCCACGGTCATTTTTGCGATTCTTCTGGTTGTGGGTATCTTCTACATGCGCGTCTTTCAACCACACAAAGAGGTTGCCCGTGGGTAAATCTGCTCGCTTTCTCCCATCAGTCTTGATTTTTATCTACCTGATTCCAACGCTCTTCCCATTTTACTGGATGCTCAAGTCTGCACTGGGCAGTGCAGCGGATGTCTACAAGCCCTCGTTGCTGCCCAGCAGTATGTCGCTTGCAAACTTCGCTAGCCTGCTCGGTAGCACCAACTTCCTGACCAGTGCTGGCAACAGCCTGCGTGTGGCACTTGGCGCTGGGTTC
This sequence comes from Polaromonas sp., assembly GCA_028292745.1. Lineage (GTDB taxonomy): Bacteria > Pseudomonadota > Gammaproteobacteria > Burkholderiales > Burkholderiaceae_C > Polaromonas. Next base: position 5,846 of record JAQGLT010000003.1, read on the forward strand.
ATTGTCATGGCCTGCAGTGCTTTGGGCGGGTATGCGCTGGCTCGAATGAAGTTCAAGCACAAGGCTGTCATTGCGCAAATTGTTCTTTTCTCATACATGTTTCCCGAAATTCTTTTGGGCATCCCGTTTTTTGCGATGTTCCAAAAAGCAGGGCTTCTCAATTCACTGTCCGGCCTGACGCTTGCGCACGTGACGTTGAGTCTGCCATTCGGCCTCTGGTTGATGTGGCAATTTTTCCAGTCTCTGCCGCCATCCTATGAAGAAGCTGCACAGATTGATGGTGCCAGCAAGTTCCAGACGTTTTTTCGAATCATGCTGCCGCTGTCCCTTCCAGCACTGGCTGCAGTTTTTATTTTCGGATTCGCCGCCTCCTGGAATGACTATGTGCTTGGGTTGATGCTGATCCGTGATGACAAGATGTTCACTCTTCCAATTGCGATGAGCTTGTTCGTTCAGCAAATGGACCTGAACTGGGCAGTCATTCAGGCTGCCAACATCCTTCTGGCCCTACCAGGCCTGCTGCTTGTCCTGTTCGGTCAGAAATACCTGGTCCGCGGATTTCAGACCAGTGGTCTGGCGAACTGATCAGGTACGTATACCTATTAAACAAAGAAAACGGAGTTGACCGTGTTGCTGAAAGAAGTAGATTATATTGTTATCGGTGCAGGATCGGCCGGTTGCGTCGTTGCCAATCGTCTGTCTGCAGACCCTAATCAATCAGTGCTGGTGCTCGAAGCCGGCAAGACTGACCGCAATATCTGGATCCATGTGCCGATCGGATATGGAAAGACGTTTTTCAATTCCACTGTCAACTGGATGTTTCATACCGAGCCTGAACCGGGCCTGGGCGGCCGCTGCATTCCGCAGCCACGCGGACGGGTATTAGGTGGCTCAAGTTCGATCAATGGGCTGCTCTACGTCCGCGGGCAGCGTCAGGACTATGACGGTTGGAGCGATAACGGGAACATTGGCTGGAGCTATCCGGAGGTGTTGCCGTTTTTCAAGCGTGCGGAAGATCAGCAGCGCGGTGCTGATGCATGGCATGGCACCGGGGGGCCGCTGCCTGTCAGTGACCTGCCAGAACCCCATGTGATTGCAGAAGCATTCATTGAGTCTGCAAGGCATTGCGGCGTTCCTCCAAATAAGGACTTCAACGGGGCAAGCCAGGAAGGGGCAGGTTATTTCCAGGGAACAGCTCGCCGGGGCGTGCGGAAAAGCACAGCGCGGGCATACCTGCACCCCGCGAAACACCGCAGGAATCTCCATGTCTACATCGGCGCCCACGTCAACCGGATTATTTTCGAAGGCAAGAAAGCGGTGGGCGTCAGCTTCCTGCGCAACGGAATGACGCAGGAAATACGAGTAAGGAAAGAGGTCGTTCTGTGTGCCGGCGCGATCCAGTCTCCGCAGATCCTGCAACTATCGGGCGTAGGCCCCGGAAAACTGCTCAATGGCCTTGGAATAGATTTGGTGCACGACTTGCCGGGCGTGGGGGAGAGTCTGCAGGACCATCTGCAGGCGAGGTTGATTTACGAAACGCACGAGCCGATCACTTTGAACGACGACATGATGAGCATCGTCCGCAAAGTTAAGATTGGTTTGCACTATATATTGGGTCGCAAGGGGCCTTTAGGCTGGTGGGCTGGCGTAGCAGGCGGGTTTGCGCGTACCTCGCCGGAACTGGACCGTCCCGATGTGCAGTTCCATCTTTATCCTTTCAGTACAGATCGAAAGGACACGCCATCCCTACACACCTACTCTGCGTTCACGCTTACCGTGTGCCAGTTGCGGCCGTATTCCCATGGCACGGTGCACATTCAGTCTACCGATCCATCGGTGCCCCCCAAGATCACCGCAAACTACTTGGTTGATCCGCGCGACATGGATGTCATGGTCGCTGGCTTCAAGCTCACCAGAAAGATTGCGCAGGCTGAGCCTCTGGCTGGACTGATCAAATCAGAGCGCAGCCCGGGACGCGAAGTGGAGTCTGAAGAGGACATTCGCACATTCATCAAAACCAAGGCTATGTCGGTCTATCACCCGGTGGGAACCTGCCGCATGGGTAGCGGTGCCGATGCAGTAGTGGACAACCAGCTCAAGGTCCATGGACTTCAGAATCTGCGGATAGCCGACGCGTCCATCATGCCGACACTGATCTCAGGGAATACCAACGCACCTTCCATCATGATCGGCGAGAAAGCAGCCGAGATGATTCTCCACGAGCGGGACACCTCACGGACCCCGGCCAGCCAGATCTTTTCTCAAACTACGGCTTGATTATGTACCCAACATTAGGACTTTTTATTAATGGCAAATGGCTCGACTCAGCCGGTCGCCAAACGGAACCGGTTACCAACCCATCGACTGGTGAGAAACTTGGCCTGTTGCCGCACGCTACAGAGAACGATCTGGAGCACGCACTGGAAGCTGCCCGCCAGGGATTCGCCTCTTGGCGAAAGACTTCAGCCTACGAGCGTGCCCGTGTGCTACGTATGGCTGCGGCGCTCATTCGCGAGCGCCGCGACCGCATAGCCAAAGTGCTGACGCTAGAGCAGGGCAAGATTCTTGCCGAGGCTAAAGGCGAGGTCGATGCGGCAGCAGATATTGTGGAGTGGTCCGCCGAAGAGGCCAGGCGCATCTACGGTAGGGTGATTCCCGGACGGACCGAAGAGATCACCCAGCTGATGGTTCAGGAACCGGTTGGCCCGGTAGCGGCATTTACGCCCTGGAACTTCCCGGCAAGTACACCAGCACGCAAGATCAGTGCCGCACTTGCTGCGGGGTGCTCAATCGTCATCAAAGCCTCCGAGGAAACCCCAGGTACTTGCATTGAACTGATCCATGCCTTTGTGGACGCCGGTGTGCCGCCTGGTGTCCTGAACCTCGTCTTCGGCTCACCGGCGGCCATATCACAGAAGCTCATCGCGAGCCCCGTCATCCGGAAGATCTCGTTTACCGGGTCAATTGAGGTTGGCAAGGTCCTTACCAAACTTGCAGCAAATGGCTTGAAGCGGGTAACGATGGAACTGGGCGGGCACGGCGCTGCAGTTGTGTTTGCAGATGCCGACGTGAAAATGGCAGCCTGCACACTAGCGTTGGGGCGATTTCGAAATGCAGGCCAGGTTTGTATTGCACCAAGCCGCTTCTTCGTTCATGAAAGCGTCATTGAAGCATTCACCGACGAATTCGTGAAAGTAGCGAGGGAGACCGTCGTCGGTGATGGTCTCGATGTTGCGTCAACCATGGGACCGATGGCTAGCCTGCGACGAGTCGAGGCGATGGACGCCATCCTACTTGACGCACAACAAAAAGGTGCAAACGTGATCTGCGGCGGCAAGCGCATGCAACGCGCTGGTCACTACTATGAACCGACCGTGGTAGTCAACGTGCCGCCTGACACTATCCTCATGCAGGATGAAACGTTCGGTCCTATCGCTCCTATTGTTTCCTTTAATGATTTTGATGACGTCATCGAACGGGCCAACGCATTGCCCTACGGGCTGTCGGCATATGTGTTCAGCAGCCGTATTGATACAGCGATGCGCGCCGCCAGAGCGCTTGAAGCAGGGCTGGTCGCTGTGAACAGCCTGTCCCTTGCTCTCACCGAAACGCCCTTCGGTGGAGTGAAAGAAAGTGGTTTAGGGCATGAAGGAGGTATTGAAGGTGTTGAGGCATATACCGTGAAGAAATTTATCAGTCTCCTCTAACCTCTCCGGTCTGTCTTTACCGACGCGTTTGTTTGGATTGCGCGTCTAAACCAAATTTTAGGAACGATTTTGGCCTCACTTGAACTTAGCGGTATTCGCAAAACTTACGAGAAGAACGAAGTTATTAAGGGCGTAAATCTTACAATAGAAGACGGTGAATTCATTGTCTTTGTGGGCCCGTCCGGTTGCGGAAAATCAACCCTGTTGCGGATGATCGCCGGACTAGAAGACATCAGCGCTGGCACCGTCAAGATCGGCAACCGAGTGGTGAATGACCTGCCGTCGAAGGACCGGGACATCGCCATGGTTTTCCAGAATTACGCGTTGTATCCACACATGACAGTTGCGGGCAACATGTCGTTTGCTCTCAGCCTGAGAAAGGAACCTAAGGAAGACACCCGGCGGCGCGTAGAGGAAGCGGCGGCCATCCTGGGGTTGTCCGACCTTCTGGACCGGTATCCACGGCAGCTCTCAGGCGGACAACGTCAGCGCGTGGCGATGGGCCGCGCCATTGTGCGGCAGCCACAGATTTTCCTCTTCGACGAGCCACTGTCGAACCTAGACGCCAAGTTGCGCGTCCAGATGCGCACCGAGATCAAGGAATTGCACGAGAAAATCAAAGCCACTGCTATTTATGTAACTCATGACCAGATCGAAGCTATGACAATGGCCGACAGAATCGTAATCATGCGCGATGGAAAGGTAGAACAGTTAGGGACTCCACTGGAGTTGTACGACTATCCTGCCAGCCAGTTTGTCGCCGGTTTCATTGGCTCACCTTCCATGAATTTTCTGGAAGGGACTGTCGACACTGGCGGCTTCAAGTCTCGTGCCGGCCTGCATCTACCAGTGCTCGAAAGTACAAAGAACGCCTTGGGCAATGGCCGTGATGTGGTATACGGCATCCGTCCAGAAAACCTTTCGTTTGCATCCGACGGGATGCCATTCGAGGTCGTTCTAATTGAGCCTACCGGCGCCGAGACCCAGATTATCGTTAGGAACAATCAAGAAGAACTGATGTTCACCTTGCGTGATAGGATCTTCCCGAAACGCGGCGACATCGTGCATCTACAGGCCGATATTGAACGGTCACACATTTTCGATGCCAGAAGTGGCGAGGTGGTCCGATGAGCGCCATACTCCCAACGCCAGCCGCGCTTGCGAGTATCACGGAAAAACCTCGCCAGACGAAAGTACGGCACGATGTAGATGTCCTGGTTGTTGGGGGAGGCGCAGCTGGGATGATGGCTTCGGTCGCAGCAGCCAGGCAGGGCGCCAGAGTGTTGCTGGTTGAACGCAATGGCTACTTGGGTGGAACGTTGTCTATGGTCACGCTGGGCAGTATCTGCGGCCTGTACGCTGTCACCGAAGAGGAGGTCATTCCTGTCGTCAAAGGGCTCGCCGCCGAGCTCATTGAACGCATGGCCGCAGTCGGCGGTCCTTCAGTACCAATGCGGTGGCTTGAAACTGCCTCCATGCCCTACGACCCCGTGGCGATTAAAATGGTTGGCGATCTGATGGTTCTGGAGGCGGGTGTCAAGGTGGCTTTTCACAGCCTAGCTGTGGATGTGATTATGGAGGGGCAAACACTTGAAGGTGTAATCTTTGAAAGCCGGGACGGCCGTTGGGCTTGTCGTGCGAATGTCGTTGTCGATTGCACCGGGGATGGGGACATCGCCGCAAGGGCCGGAGTGCCTTTCGAACATGACCCTCACGGAATCCAGGCGCCGACCACTATGTTCCGCTTTGGCGGTGTCGATGTTGAACGTGCGCAGCAACTGAGCAGAGATCAGCTCCATGGGCATCTCGAACGCGCAGTTGCTTCGGGCTTGGAGCTCCCGCGCACCGCTGGCGGTGCATTCAGTATCCGGCCCGGTTCAATGCACATGAACATCACTCGAATCGTCAGGGACGGGCGCGCGCCGGATCCTCTGAATACGGAAGAGGTGACTTGCGCAGAGCAGGAAGGCCGACGGCAATTGGGTGACTATTTGACGGCTTTCAGGAAATTTGTGCCCGGTTACGAGAACTGTTTCATTGAAGATATCGGTGCACAGATCGGGGTACGAGAAAGCCGGCGCATCGTTGGAGAATACTGGTTGACCCTGGAAGATGTTGTCGGCGAAGCCCGCTTCAAAGATGCAATTGCATGCAGTGCGTGGCCTGTTGAAGAGCATGCGGCTGGCCGCGCGACACGCTGGCGATTCCTGGCGCCTGGAACCTATTACCAACTTCCTTACAGGATGATGTTGCCGAGGCACGTGGACGGGTTACTTGTAGCGGGGCGATGCAGTTCCGCTTCGCACGATGCTCATGCATCCATGCGCGTGGCCGCCACGTGCATGGCTCTTGGAGAGGCAGCAGGCGTTGCTGCAGCGCAGGCTAGTGCTAGCCGGCATCAACCCAGGGACATCGATATCAGCAAGCTTACTTCACAGTTGCTCGCCCAGGGGGCCTTTCTAGGCGCCAGTTTCATCGCGTAACCATCTGGAAAACATTCAAATGAAAACATATCGCTCTAATTTTGAACCGGGCACTACCCGTTGGGCAATCCGGAAAGCGCAGTGGCGCGCTCTGGGCATATCTGAAGAGGACATGCTGAAGCCGAAGATTGCAGTTATCAATTCGTCCTCTGAAATGTCGATCTGCTTTAGCCACCTAGATGAGGTGGCTGAGATTGTTAAGCGTGGCATTCGAGAAGCTGGCGGGCTTCCTTTCGAAGTCAAGACGACGGCGCCCAGCGATTTCATCACCGGTGCCGGACGCAGCGGCCGCTATCTAATGCCTTCACGCGACCTGCTGGTGAATGACATTGAAGTCGCGGTAGAAGGAGCCCAGCTCGATGGTATGGTCTGTTTGAGTAGCTGCGACAAGACCGCCCCTGCTCACATGATGGCGGCCGCTAGGCTGAATATTCCTTCGATACTTGTAATTGGTGGGTATCAGGGCTGCGGAACCCGTCATGGAAAACCGGTAGACATCGAAGATGTCTTTGAGTCCGTTGGGGAATTATCATCAGGCGCGATTACTATCAAGGACATCACGGAAATGTGCGAGGTCGCGGTTCAGGGTCCGGGCGTTTGCGCTGGCATGGGAACTGCCAACACGATGCATATTATGGCCGAGTCCATTGGAATGACGTTGCCCGGCAGTGCACCTGTTGCAGCGCGCAGCGAAGCGATGAAGGAGCTCGCTATACAAGCCGGGCGAAGGATAGTGGGGCTCGTCAATGACGATCTGCGCCCGCGTCAGATCATGACTCCGGATGCCTTCGCCAATGCGATCGCAGTGGGTTTGGCCGTCAGCGGCTCCATCAACATGCTTCGACATCTCCAGGGCGTTGCAGCAGAAGGAGAAATCGATGTTGATGTGTATCGACTGATCGATCAGCTAGGCACAAAGGTGCCGCTCCTGTGTGCTATCAAACCGAACGGGCCGGGCCGCATCGAGGAGCTTGATGCTGCGGGCGGCGCGCGGGCAGTGATGAAGCAGCTGTCCAGCCTGTTGAATCTTGATGTCATGACCGTCAATGGAAAGCGACTGAGAGACAACCTGAACGACGTAAAGGTGCTTGATCCGAAAGTCATCGGAAGTGTGAAGGATCCAAAAAGCGAGGGACCTTCGATCATTATCCTCAAAGGATCGCTCGCGCCTGAAGGGTCAATCATGAAGCTAGGTCTAGGTGACAAAACGCCCACATTCCGCGGAATCTGCCGCGTATTCGAGAATCAGGAGGACGCTCTCGCCGCCCTCAAAAAAGGCGAGATTAGCGGTGGTCAAGTTATCGTGTTGCGTGGCATGGGTGCTCGCGGCGGTCCGGGCGTTGCGTCTGCCTCTTGGTTTGTAGCTGCGGTCAACGGAGCTCATCTGGGTGCAAGCATCGCTGTCATAACCGACGGTCAGCTATCAGGACTCAACCGTGGTTTCACGATCGGGCAGGTAATGCCGGAAGCAGCAGATGGTGGCCCAATAGCATTTGTGAGAAACGGCGACTACGTGAACATTGACATCCACGCCAGAAAAGTCGACCTTGAGATTTCGGAGCAAGAATTCAAGGAACGTACTGAGCGTCTGGTGCCTTTTGTAGCCAGTGAGCCGAATGGCTGGCTTGGCATCTATCAGCATCTCGTTCAGCCCTTATCCAAGGGAGGCACCTTGAAGGTGCGCTAAGCGCTCAGCAACGAACAACATAGCTGTTTGGCATGCGTAGGTTCAGCGCTCGGCAATGAAGTGCGACATGCGTGCGGTTTCGCCAGGTGCCAAGAACGCGCGCACCTCGGCTTCGAGTGCATGATCGGCCACGGTGGCGCGAGCACGCTGGTGCAGATAGTCCGCCCAGGAGGCGACGATAAAGCGCTCGACATATCGGCATTCCTCGCCCAGATCCTTGTAGGCACGCCAGAACGTGGCGCCATGGCGCCGGCGCGGCGCTTTCATGCCGCCGATGGTGTCCAAAAACGCTTGGTCTTCTCCGGCGCGGATGCGATAGGCCACCTCCACGGCGACGGGGCCGGCTTCCGGACTAGGCTCGGCCTGCACGAACAGCGTAAGCGCTCTACGAACCACGTCCTTTTATTCGTGAGCTGATTCGATGATGCTACGTGTCCATTTAACCTACGTGGACACCTATGACAGAGATGAACGCAGAGTTGTTGGCCCGGCTGGTGGTCGGGCGCAAGCGGGACGGACGGTGCACTTACGACCCGCTGGCCAAGCAGGCGCTGGTTGGCGAATGCCTCAAGCCGGGCGTGTCGGTGGCGCGCGTGGCGATGCTGTACGGGCTCAATGCCAATTTGCTGCGCACCTGGATTGCAAAGTCAGGCCAGCCCAACGATGGCAAGACGTGCGCCGTGCCCGTAAAAGCGCTGGAGTCTGCAGCGTTTGTTGCCGTGCAGGTCGCACAGCCCGTGGCGCTGGCGTCAACACCGGCCCCGGCACCAGTCGCACTTTGCCTGCACGTGCGCCTGCCCAACGGGGTGGCGCTCGATGTGGGCCAGGTCCCGCTGGAGGCGATGGCGCCCGTGCTGCAACTGCTGGGCACGCTGGCGTGTTCACGCTGAACGCCACCCGTGCGGTGTACCTGCACCAGGGCGCCGTTGACTTTCGCAAGAGCATCAACAGCCTGGCCAGCCTGGTCGAGCATGGCCTGGGTCTGGACGCGTTTGCCCAGGCGCTGTTTGTCTTTGCCAACCGCAGGCGCGACCGCATCAAGATTCTGGGCTGGGACGTCAACGGGTTTTGGCTCTTGCACAAGCGCCTGGAGAAAGACCGCTTCATCTGGCCGCGAGGCGAACTCGGCGTTGTGACGCTTAGCGTGGAGCAACTGCACTGGCTGCTCAAGGACGTGGACATCCAGGCGCTGCGCGGACACCGGGCG
>JAQGLT010000021.1 GCA_028292745.1 Polaromonas sp.
CATGCCGTTTACCTTCGATAGATGTCGAAGGTCCAACGGTAGCCCCGCCTCCCGGACCCGCCCGGCGAAGGCCTCTAGCCGGCCAACATAGTTGTCGTCAACCGGCCAAGGTAATTGTCGTCAACCAAGCCAGCGTGCCGCGTCTGTTTTCTGAGCTGCCTATCCGGCAGTGAACGCCAGGACGCCGGCCAGGGCAACAGCCAAGATTTTCTGAGCTGCCTATCCGGCAGTGAACCTATGAGCGATACAGATGTCTTAGGGGCCATGTTTCTGAGCTGCCTATCCGGCAGTGAACGGGATGAGGAAAAGCAAACCGGCGTGCAAGATTTTCTGAGCTGCCTATCCGGCAGTGAACTTTGTGTTTGACCCATGCCAGGACGGACAGTTTTTCTGAGCTGCCTATCCGGCAGTGAACAAGCTGTGGACGGTCGTTGAGACTGTCAGCGCTTTCTGAGCTGCCTATCCGGCAGTGAACTCAGGCGCTTGAGCTTTTCCGCGCTGCTTTCATTTCTGAGCTGCCTATCCGGCAGTGAACGCCATGGCCGAGCGGTCGGCCGGGTAGCGCAATTTCTGAGCTGCCTATCCGGCAGTGAACATCGGAAGGCCAAGCCGACAGGGCCTCGGCGCTTTCTGAGCTGCCTATCCGGCAGTGAACGTTGTGGTGCCCTACTTTTGCATGCAGGCATTCTTTCTGAGCTGCCTATCCGGCAGTGAACTGTTCTTCAACGGCAACATCTACGGCCTCATCTTTCTGAGCTGCCTATCCGGCAGTGAACCAGGCTCAGGCGCCATTCAGGTGCTGCCATATTTTCTGAGCTGCCTATCCGGCAGTGAACGATGTGACAGAGGAAACCCCGCAGGCCGCCATTTTCTGAGCTGCCTATCCGGCAGTGAACTGCTTCACCCTGCGATATCCCGCCGACCGGCATTTCTGAGCTGCCTATCCGGCAGTGAACGCAGCTGCGCGCCCACGGCTACAAGGTCGAATTTTCTGAGCTGCCTATCCGGCAGTGAACCCAAAATCGGCGATCTTTCCGCCCGGCTTCAGTTTCTGAGCTGCCTATCCGGCAGTGAACGGATGGTGTAGTTCATCCCGCCACCCCCACCATTTCTGAGCTGCCTATCCGGCAGTGAACACGGCGAGCGCAAAGGCTCTATTGATTAGGGTTTTCTGAGCTGCCTATCCGGCAGTGAACGCAGCCAGTATGACTTCGCATCACTGCAAGTTTTTCTGAGCTGCCTATCCGGCAGTGAACACTATAGGCGCAGTGCTGTGCTGCGTTTTCGTGTTTCTGAGCTGCCTATCCGGCAGTGAACGGCGTAGGCCCTGTCGTACCAGGCGTCGTCGTTTTCTGAGCTGCCTATCCGGCAGTGAACTGATCTTCTACGGCGCGGGCGACGCCTACCTCTTTCTGAGCTGCCTATCCGGCAGTGAACGCTACGGCAACCCGACGTTCAAGTTCCCGGTCTTTCTGAGCTGCCTATCCGGCAGTGAACCGGACCTGATCGTCGACGCGGCGCCCGAAAACTTTCTGAGCTGCCTATCCGGCAGTGAACCCTTCAGGAAATACGCCCCGTCGTCGGGCACCTTTCTGAGCTGCCTATCCGGCAGTGAACCTGTCACCAGCATTCCGGCGACAAGGTCTGTATTTCTGAGCTGCCTATCCGGCAGTGAACGCGCAGGTCGCGGCTGATGCGGGACTCGGCCATTTCTGAGCTGCCTATCCGGCAGTGAACCTGTGACCGTGTGGCGAGAACTCCGTCGCCTGTTTCTGAGCTGCCTATCCGGCAGTGAACCTCGATTTCCGCGCCGCAGGCGTTGTCCGGCATTTTCTGAGCTGCCTATCCGGCAGTGAACTCGCATCGGCCCCATCAGCGCAGGGCAGGGCCATTTCTGAGCTGCCTATCCGGCAGTGAACGTTGAGCATGATCTCGATGCCCTGGCTCGGGTATTTCTGAGCTGCCTATCCGGCAGTGAACGACGGCCCGGGCTCGATCGATCCGGCGAAAGATTTCTGAGCTGCCTATCCGGCAGTGAACATCGGGACCACGACCCAGATACGACTTGCCATATTTCTGAGCTGCCTATCCGGCAGTGAACGCGGTGGGGCACGACATCACCGGCGTGAGCCTTTTCTGAGCTGCCTATCCGGCAGTGAACGATACTCCAATACCTCTTTCTGTGTAGTGCTTTTTCTGAGCTGCCTATCCGGCAGTGAACGCACTGCCGCAGGCGGCGCAACGCTACCAGCTTTTCTGAGCTGCCTATCCGGCAGTGAACCAGCTGCCAGGCCGGCTCGTTTTCCGGCCACATTTCTGAGCTGCCTATCCGGCAGTGAACAAGATCATAAATCGTGCAACTGGTTGTCAGAAAAGACTATTCCGAGAAAAAAGACATGCCGACCCAAAAAATCATCCCGCACGTAACTCATTGATTTTTAAAGAACTGTCCAGACCCTTGGAAAAAGGGTCAGAACCAGGGGATTGTCGCCCCCAGGCTCAGGCCGTATGCATTGAAGCCGCCGGGCACCGCGCCGGGCTGCAGCGGGCCATGGTCGATGAACAGCCTGAACGCCTGGCCGGTGCTGGTGCTGCGCAGATGCACAAACGGCAGATGGGCCAGGCAGGCCGACGCGTCGGAAATGCGCTGGCGGGCCGCATCCTGGTCAATGCCCTGGCGCCGCATCAGCCGGCGGCGCAGGCGTTCGGGGCTGCTCTTGACCTGCACCCGGCGCACGGCGCGGTGCTGCGCGGCGCCGGGCACCGGCAGCGCTGGCGTCAGCCCTACATGGTCGCGCATGCCCATCAGCCAGCCGCTTGCCAGCAGCGCGGACAGGTCCGGCTGGCTCCCATGCAGGCGCAGGCGCGTGCCCAGGTACGGCGACCGCCCATCATCATCAAAGCCCGGAAAACTCACCCCGATGCCAGTGCCGGCCTGCGCCACCAGCGCCCGGTGCAGCTTGGCGTACAGCGCGCTCAAGAGCTGGTGCGCCGGAAATTCCGGGTCGGGCCGCACGTCGATGTCAACGTAGTGATCCATGGCCTCAGTCCTTGCCGGCATCGCCGAACACGCCGCCGCGAATCAGGGTGGCGATGACGAAATGCTGCTGGTCTGGCGCAGGAGGCTGGTCCTTGATGAGCCAGTTGTCGAACAGGGTGTAGAAATCGTCCCTCAGCTTGGGCTGGCGGTAGGCCTTTCCCTGCGTGGTCACCGAGCCGTAGGGCTCGACGGCTATCGGGCCGTTCTGGTCGGCGCCGCTGTACCAGGTGTCGATGGAGCGCAGCGCGTTGCCGACCTTTTGCGAATGCATGGCCGCAATGCCGCTGACGTCGTAGAGCGTCTTGCTCTTGACGGTCTTGGCCTTGTCCAGGATCAGCTCCTGCGACGGAAACACTTCCTGCCCGGCCCCGGCACGCACATAGGCGGTGACCTGCAGCAACACATGGCGACTGCCGCCCAGGCCCTCGCCAATCAAGGCGCCGAGTTGCGCCAGCGCTGGGGCGGCATCAGGCGGCGCATCAAAGCCGCGCAGCGACAGCGCCAGCGCATCGAATGTCCAGCTTTGCGCGGGCTGGCCGTTGACCAGTTGCGCGACCCGCACTTCCACCTGCTCGGCGCCCAGGCGGTTGCGCCAGAGAAAGCGCCCGTTGGCCAGGTTGAAGGCATAGCGCCGGGCCAGTTCGCCAAAGCCCTGCGCATCGACATAGCCTTTCACCGTGTCCAGCAGCTTGCGCTGGTAGTCGGCATTGTTGCAGGCCGAAGGCAAGCCCGCGCCGCCCAGCACGCGCAGGGTGAAGCTGACCTTGAGGGTGTCGGCGTCGGCGGGCAAGGTGGCAACATCGACGGTCTGCAGGTTGGGGTTTTCAATCGCGGCGTCGAGCTTGGCCGGGTCCTGGTCTTTGGTCTTGAGGCGGTTGGAAATCGTGCCGCGCACTGATTTCTCGCGCACGGTGACGGCGGGCCATGCCGTGCTGTCGGCGCGGTCGGCCCAGGGGCCGGAAGAAAACAGCGCGTCGGACGGGTCGAGCTTGCGTTCAAAGGCAAGGACGGAGGCAGTTTTGAGGGCGGTGGTTGCCATGGGAAATTCCTTGGAAATTCAGTCAACAGAAGAAACAGAAACGGGGGAGGATTCGGGGTTGAAGGCATTGATGCAGCGGTACAGGCCGGTGGCCGGATCGTGCGTGGGTCGCCAGATCAGCTGTTCGATGTCACCGATCCGGTGCGGGCTGATCCACTGGCCTATCGAATAAACGCTTTCGACAAACTGGAAGGGCACGCGGTTGTCACGCGCACCGGCCACAGCGCCGGGCGGATGCAGCGCGGTCAACGGCGCAAAGCCCACCGGCATCGGCACGGTCCAGCCGGGGCGGCTGTCGATGTTCCATTCAATGGATTCCTGCATGTCGCCGGTGGTTTTGTCTGGCGCCTGGATCTTGCTGGCACGGTGGTTCAGCCGCGACAGGTCCAGCCAGGCGTCGAGCAGGGTGGCGCCGGGTTGCATCGCCTGCAATTCAAGCAGCCGCGCCTGCAGCAGGTCGTCACGCGAGACGAGCGCGAAGCCGGGCAGCCAGCGGCGGCTGAGCCGGCGGAATTGGTCACGGCTGGCTTCAGGTTTGTCGGACAGCATCACCAGGCTCGGGCGCGGCGGGCGGCGAAAGGCGCCGGGCAGCGCGGGCATGACGCTGCCGCCGGCCACGCGCATGCCGGACACCAGCTCGCCGATATCCGCAGCCAGCGCGGCGCGCTCGGCTTCGCCCTGCCGGGAAAAGGCCAGTTCCACATCGAACACCAGCGTGATGTCGAGGTGAACCCGGCCCTCTTCGACAATGCCGGCGGTGCTGCCGTCCTGCAGCACCGGGTTGCGCGTCAGGTGAAAGCTGCGGGTGTAGCCGCCGCTGGTGACCTGCGGTTGAAAGCCATGGCAGATCACGCCAACACCGTAGAGCGTCATGCCTGCCTGTGGCCCCAGCCGGCGCTCCAGCGCGGTCATCAGGCCGGTGAAAGCGGTGATGGCCGGGAAGCCCCAGGTCAGCGGGCTGGAAATGGCGTTGGCGTTCTGGATGCGCAGGCGCGGCAGCACCAGCAGCGCCTTGAGCGGCACATCATTTGAGGTGGTTTCAGTAGTCATCACGACCCTCGCGTTCTTCGGCCTTAATTTGCTCGTGCATCCGCTTGCGCCACTCCAGGAATTCGGGGTCGCCCATCGGCAGCGGATCGCGCAGCTGGTCATTGAGCCAGTTGGCGAAGGCGGCGCTGAGGCGCTCGGGGGTGTCCGTGGGCAGCGGCTGGCCGGCGGCGGCGCTGGCTGCTTCCACGCCTTCAGGGTCCAGCCAGTGCGCTGTCGCGCTGTCCAGGCGGCAGTCGGGTGACTGGCTCCAGCCCGGCGGCAGGGCGCGCAGTTCGGCGCGAAGCTGGAGAAACTCGTCAGTCAGGCTATCAACCCATTGAGCGCGGCGTGCGCGGGTTTCCATGTTGCGGATCGGGTCGGTTTTGAGATAGGCCAGCAGCGCTTTGACCGCTTGCCTGACTTCCGGGCGGCGGCTGTAGCGGGGAAACATCGATTCGGTATTGAGCAACGGCTTGAGATCAACCGAGCGCCAGACCGGCGGCAGCGAAGCAAGCAATAAGTTGTTGCCGCGCCGCTCGCTGTTGAGCTGGCTGATGTTCTGCGGTTTCGTCCCGCCGAGCTGCTGCACCGCCAACTGCGGGTATTCGCGCACCGGGCGTTCGCTGAATTCGCCTGCCTTTTTGGCATCGCGGGCGGCTTTGGCTTCTTCGCCGAAGCGGTCGTCCTGCACCGTCTGGTAAACCCGGTGCGCCAGCGAACTGGCGTAGAGCGGCGCCAGCAGGTGGTAGCCGGCGTCGTCGTGCGGGTCGTTGCCGGTTGGCCAGTAGAGTTGCTTGGCCAGGGTGTGCGACGCCGGCCGGCCGCGTGGCGCGGTCAGCCCGGCAAAGGCGCTGATCCAGCCCTGCGCCTGCGCCGCATCGCCGCTGAGCGCCGCCGCCAGGTCGACATCGCGCTCGAGCACCAACGCCAGCAAGCTGCGGCCTTCGTGTTCGAGCTTGAGGAACTTGTACACGTCGAGCGCGGCAGCGTTGCCGACCACATCGCCGGCAAAGGCTTCGCCCAGGCAATGACTGCCCACCACGGGCAGCGCGGGCAGCAACGGCGGCGGGCTGTAAAGGCTGGTGCCCTTAGCGTCGGGGTGAATCGGCTTGAGCGAGTGGGTGACGGCCTGAATCTGGCTGGCGCGCCGGGCGGCGTCTTCTAGCCAAGTGGCGGGGATGAACTGCTGCTGGAGCCCGGTGCGCCTATCGGGCGCGTCCGCATCGTCATCCTTGACTTTTTCGATCTTGTCATCGAGCCGCTTTTTCAAAAAGTCGGCAATGACGGCCTGCAACGCGGCAATGCGTTGCGGATCGGGATTGGGCATGTGCACTCCCTTCAATGGTTGGAATAGGCAGACAGTTTTACTGCTCAACAGCATCCTATTCCAGTTAGCTCTGATTTGATAAAATTATTTTTGCGAGTACAATTTTTTTACTGCCGAACAGGCAGCTCAGAAAAGTTAGCTCTGTTTTGTGCCTGCTACAGAGCACATTCAACTGCCGGACAGGCAGCGCAGAGCCGGCATTGCGCCGGCTCCCTTTTCTACTGCTGACCTTTAGCTAGCAATCGTGCATCTATCTCAAGATATTTAATATATAGCACCTAGTGCTACAATTTTTCATGCACAGCAAAAGAGTTTTCAAAACAAAAACATTCGACCGCTGGGCAAAAAAGCTGTTGAGCGACGCTCAACTTTGCGCGGCGGCATTGGACATCGAACAAGGCCGCTATGAAGCGGATTTGGGTGGCGGGGTCTGCAAGAAGCGAATAGCCGTTACTGGACAAGGAAAAAGTGGCCACTCGGACGCTCGTAGCCAAGCAGCATCCAAGCGCCATCATTTTTCTGGTGGGCAGGGAGAAAAATGCGCCGGGTGCGGATTTTCCAGATGCGCTGGTCGAGGCGATCAAGGTAGTTGCTGGTAGCCTGCATCGGCAAAGTGTGGCAAAGCTAGAAGAGATGAAAGCTTCTGGCGAACTCAAGGAGATTTGTGATGCACAAAAAGGACAGTGAAGAAGCTCGCATGCTTAAAGAGATGCTGGAGACGGCGCAAGGGCTCCATGCGCATGGCGTCATGTCGAAGGTGGACATGGCGCGGGTTCGCGCACTCTGCGAGGAACCACCGGCGTACCCGCCCGAGCGTGTGGTCGCGGTTCGGACCACCATTGCCAAGGTCAGTCAGGCCGTGTTTGCCTCCTTTCTAAATGTGAGCGTCTCAACGGTGCAGAAGTGGGAATCTCCCACGGCGGATAAACACCCCAGTGGCGCCGCAGCAAAACTGCTTCAGATCGTCGAGACAAAAGGGCTGGAGGCCTTGCTGATCTAGATTTAGCATCAAACAAGGCTCTAGCGCTTACAGGGACTGTGCAAGCAGCTATTAATTAAGTAGCATTCAGTTTACTGCTGGGCCGGCTGTCCGGCTCACCTGTACTTGGTGAACCCCAGCACCGGGTGAAAGCGCCAGCCGCTCGGGTGCTTGGGCAGCGTCACGGTGCCGAAGCGGCGGGCGCAGTCAGCCAGCGGCATGTCCAGTTCGGCGGCCAGCGCCGTCAGGGCGTCCCAGTAGTCGGTCTGGCCCCATGGCTTGATGCCCTGGCCTTCAACGTCCGCATCAGGAATGCGGTGGTTTTGAGACTTGTCCACTGGGAAAAATGTTTTTTCACCGCGCCTGCCATCAGGCTTGTCGATGAGCTGCTCCAGCTCGTAATTGTCTTCATCCTCGTTCGGGCGCAGCACCAGATCGACGCGGGGCACGGGGTCGTCCCGGAACCGCTGCTGCTGCGGCAGCACGGCGGTGAGCAAGGCGTCGGCGGGCGGCAGGCTCCACCAGCTCGCGGCGTTCAGCACCGGCACAGCGCCAGCCTGGGCTGAGGCGCGCTGGCGCAATCCAGGCGTTGCGGGCGCGGCGGCAACTTGCGCCAGCATGGTCTGGCGCATGCGGGCGTGTTCCAGGTCCACCAGGCGGCTGCGCGGCTGCAATGCACCAGCCGGGGCCACGATGCGGGGCCGGGCGTCGATGACGCCGTTTTCCGCCACCGGCAGCAGTTCCTTCAGAAAATGGTGCGTAAGCGGGAACTCGGGCGATTCAAACCCCGGCTTGCAAAACGCGGGGTGGCCCGGTTCCCGGAAATGGCGCAGGTTGGTGTCGAACACCAGCAGATTCGGCACTGTGCATTCGCCGCCGCGATGCCGGCGGATGCGCCCGGCCAGCTGGATCAGCGAGCGCATGGACGAGGGTTCGACCACGGCCCAGTCGTAGTCGTGGTCGCGGCCCACTTCGGTCACCGGCGAGCCGAGCACGATGAACAGGTGGTCGGTTTCGCCGTGGGCGTCAAGGCGCTGGCGGATACCGGGCAGCGCGAACACCGCGTCAGGCTGGCGCCGGTTTAGCGCCTCATCCAGCTGGTGCTCGATGGCCGAGCGGATCAGCAGCGGAAACTGCGAGTGGTAGGCGCACAGGTGAATCCGCACGCCGTCGGGCGCGCCCTGCCGGTACAGCGCCAGGGCCACGTCCACCAGTTGCTCGATATTGGCCATGCGGATCAGGCCAAAGCTGACGCGCTTGCTGCCGTTGCCGCTCTGCGTATCAAGGCTGTGGTGCGCTTGGTGCAGCCGCAGCGCCGCGCCGCGTGCCAGTTCGGCAAAGCGGGCCGCATGCTGGCTGCGGTCGGCGCCCAGGTCCAGCGGCAGCAAGCCGTAGCGGCGAAGTGGTTTGGCCTTGGCCAGATGCTGCCGGCGCAGCTCGGCAAACGCCTGGTGCGCAGTGGCAAAGGCTGGTGCATCAGTGCAATCGGATTGGGCCTGGCTGAACTCGTCCACCCAGGCGCAGCACACCCCAGGTGCTCGGTCGGCAGCGCCCGGCTGGCTGCTGCGGTTGCGCTGGAAATGCTGGCGGCCGTCGCGGTAGGCCTCGAACAGGCCTTGCACCAGCGCGGGCGGAAAGGTGGCCGACGACAGCAGCACGCGGGCGCCGAGCAGGCCGGCCCAGTGCACCAGCCGGGTCAGCGCCGGCAGGTCGCCGATGTCGAAATCGTCCGGCTCGTCGAGCACCAGGTCGCCGCTCATCAGCCGCAGCATGGGCGCGATCTGGCGGCCGCCGCGCTCGCTCTCGGTGGCGGGCGTCAGGTGGTCGATGGTGCAGACCAGCACCGGCGCGGCCAGCAGCGAACGGACTTGCGGGTCGCGCATGACGCGGCGCAGCAGCGGATGGGCGTCGTGGTTGCCCTCGAACACGACCGCGCTGTCTTCGTCGATCAGCGCCTGGCGGGAGGCGGAGCCGGTGGCTTCGGCCTGCTGCTCGTAGTGATCAAACAGCGCCCGGCTGGCCGCGCCGCCGACGCGAATCGCCAGTTCGTCATCGCCCAGGCCCAGCAAGTCCGCAAAGGCCCGGCCGGTCTGCAGCGTCAGGGTGCGCAGACCCATCGCGAAGGCGCAGCGCATGCCTTTGCACGGGTCCGCCAGCGCGTACATGATGCGGGCATTGGCCAGCGTCTTGCCGCAGCCAGTGGACGCCATGTTGACGATGAAGGCGCCTTCACGGGTGGAGCGCTCGCGCATGCCGGCGGCCGTGTCGGCGGCCTTGTCCTGCCAGCGGAAGCGCTCGTCCTGGGAGCGCTTGCGCAACGCTTTATGGCGCAGGCGCGCCAGATGCTGGTCGAAGCGCGGCAGCGCATGGGTGACCTCGCCGCTGTGCTGGGCCACGCCGAGCAGGTGCTCGTCGAGCGCCTGGTTCATCCGGTCCTGATCGGTGTTGGCGAAGAGCGGGTAGTTTTTGATGCCCTTGACACGCGCCGGGTCGGGTTTGCCGGCGGCATCGGTGGTCAGGCTCGAATAGTGGTGGTCGGCCAGCATCAGGCACAGCCGCGAGAGGTGCATCACATACGGATTGGCCAGCCACCCCCCCTTGCCCGGCCGGGCGCGCAGCAGCAGCAAGCGCTGCGCCAGGCGGGCAGCGCGCTTGCGCCACAACTCGGTGGTGACGGGCAGGCCGTGCGGAAACTGCCAGTAGAGCGGCAGGGTGCCAGCATCGCCGCTGTCGGTGCGCTCGTTCCAGCCGGCGTCGATGCGCTCCAGCGTTTTATTCAGCAGGCCGATCTGAAAATCTCCCCGGCTGCCATCGCTGTTGCGTGGCAAGGTGGGCAGTCGGTGGTGCGTAACCACCAGCCAGCCGATGGCCTGCGCCAGCGGGGCATGCGCCAGGCGGGCAAACGGGCGCGAGGCAGGTACACCCGGCCCATCGCAGACCGAGCGATTCAGCCAGGTGGCATCGTCAGCCGGCATGGGCGCCGCCAGCCGCGCCAGCCAGGCGGCGTCATCATCAAGGCCGACAAACGCCTCGAACAAGCGCAGCGACACCCATTCGTGGCGGTACTGGTTGCGCTCTTGCAGCTTGCCTTCGAGGCGCATCTGGAAGGCGCGGCTGGCCTTACCCAGGTCATGCAGCAGCGCCGCAAGGCCAGCCAGCAAGTGAATATCCTCCCCCGTATGCCAGTCGTTCTCGTCCTCGCCGCGCAAAATATTGCGCGCCGTGCTGTTCGTCGGCACGGCGCCCTGCGCATTGAAGGCGCGCGCATCGCCCACTGTCCAGAGCAGCTCGCTGTGGTCCAGCCCGCGAATCCAGTGGCAGGCGACGGCGGTGTTTTTTCGGGCGGTTTTTTTCAGCAGGCGGCGCAGCGTGTCCAGGCCGGCCTGGGTGATGGGGGTTTGCCAGGTGCGGTCGCCGCGCCGCTCGGCGAACTGGTCGAGGATGCGGCGGGTTTCGCTCAAGGCGCGCTTGTCGCACTGGGACACCAGCAGGATGTTCATGCGCCCGCTCCTGCCACCGGCGTGATGACGGTCGCGGCTGCGGTTTTCACCGCCACGTCTTTCAACGTGTCGATCATGAAGTCCAGCGCCTCGGTGCGGGCGAGGCTGTCGATACAGGCGCGGCGAAATTCCTGCTCGGTGTCGCCGCGCATGGCCGACACGAAGGCCTGCGGCAGGATGGCCGCGTCCTTCACCAGGTCGGCCACGTCGAACACCAGCCCGCCGCGCCGCGTCTTGCCGTGCAGCACCGCCAAGCCGTGCGGCAGGCCCAGCACCCAGGTCGCGCTGGCGGCCAGGCCGTAGGCCAGGTAGTTGCCGTGGTCAAGGAAGCGATTGGCCGGATCGCCGCCGCTGCCGCGCTGGCCGCGCGTGAAGTCGCCGTAGCCGGTGGCGCGGGCCGCGAGCTTGAACAGCAGCTTGCTCAGGCGCGCTTCCTCTGTCAGCAAATTTGTGTTATCGGCGATGACGCTGATGGCCTGGCGCGACTGGTTCAAGGCGCTTTCCAGCGCAGAGGCATCGACCACAAAGCCGGCCTCGCGCAGCGCTTTGCCGTGCAGCCAATGCTGGCGGATGCGCGCCAAGCGGGCCAGCTGAAACGCCTTGGCGGCCTCCAGGCGCCGCCCGTCGTCAAACCAGAACCGCACCCAGTGCTGCAAATATTCGGTCGGCCGGTATTCGCTTTGCGGCGTGAGCCAGGCCACTTCCACATCGACCTCGTTGGCCGCAAACAGCGGCGTGCCGCCCCCGCCGCAAAAACCCACCAGCACGCCGGCCCGTGCCAGCTCGCGCATTGCCGCCTGGGTGATCGACGTGCCGGTGCCCAGCAGCACGCTGGTGGTGTTGGCAATCGGAATGTTCCAGTAGAGCGAGCGCTTGCCCTCGTCGGTCACGTACTCCACCCGCCCGCCATGGACCAGCACCCGGCAATGCTCCAGGTAGTAAAGATTGGCGCGCTTGGAATGCAGGATGGTCTTGAGGTCGGACGGGCTGAAGTCGTTCATGGCGGGGCGTATTCCAGACATAAAAGATGAAAGTGGCGTGCCGAATACTCCGCAGCCCCAGGGTTGACAGGCCGCAAAACGGCCATCAACGATAACCGCCCGGCCGTCCATTCCTGTGGCAAGGCGGCCGCCGCCTTTTTGCCCGGCACCGCGCCTTGGCGGTCGAGATATTCAAGTCAAAACGGCCTCTAGCGCAGGCGCAGCATGCGCCATCAGCTATTGAATTGGTAGCAAATTCAACACCCGCCCCGCCCCGATGTCATTCAGGCAGCGCATGTGCCCGAGCGGGCATTCGCGCTGAAAACATGGCGCGCAGTCCAGCGGCGGCTGGTAGGCGGCATCGGCCTTGAGCCAGAGCACGCGGGCCTTGTCGTTCAGCGGCGGCGTGTGCAGCGGGCTGGACGAGCCGAAGATCGCCACCTGCGGCACGCCCAGCGCGGCGGCGACGTGCATCAGGCCGGAGTCGTTGCTGACGATGCTGCTGCTGCCGGCGATCAGGGCCAGCGCCTGCGGCAGCGAGGTCTTGCCGGCCAGGTTCAGGCATTTGCCGGGCTGGGCTGCATTCACCGGCGCGGCAATCTCGTCGCAAAGCAGCGCCTCCTTGCCCGAACCCAGTAGCACCACCGGCAGCGCCAGCCTGGCGGCGAGTTCAGAAAAATGCCGGGCCGGCCAGCGCTTGGCCACACCGAACTCGGCGCCTGGCGCAAATACCACATAGCCGCCCCGCCGCAAACCCAGCTCGTGCAGCGTGAGCGCCATCTCCGCCGCGTCGATATGCAGCTGCGGCCGGTCGGCCTCCAGTCCGGCATCGCCGCTCAGGGCCGAGTAAAACGCCACCATCGGCGGCTTGTTTTTGGGGTTTTTGAGCCGGTGGGTGAGCAGGCCGACCCGCGCCTCGCCCAGGTAGCCGATGCGCTCGGGAATGCTCGCCAAAAACGGCAGCAGCGCGCTTTTGAGCGAATTGGGCAGGACGTAGGCCTTGTCGAACTGGCCTTCGATGCGCCTGGCCAGGCTGCGGCGGGCCTTGAACTGCAGGCCGCCATGGGCAAACGGGAATTCGATGACATCAGCCACCTGCGGCATGGCCCGGTACACCGGCGCCACCCATGGCAATGCGCCCACCGTGAGCCGCTCGCCACGGGCATGCAGCCGGCGCAGCAGCGGCTCGGTCATCACCGCGTCGCCGATCCACTGCGGGGCGATGATGAGGGCGTTGGTGATTTCTGGTTGAGCGCTACTCATGGGTTGCCGAACAGGCCGCCCCGACAAGCCAGGGCCATGAAACCGGCCTTGCCGGGCCACTGGCGCAGCGGCCAGCGTTGGTAACAACCCCTCCCTACCAGCAGGGGCCGTGGAACTGGCTTTGCCAGGCCACAGGCGCAGCGGCCCCCTCGGGGGGCAGCGACCCGCGCAGCGGCGGAGCGTGGGGGCCTAATGGTGCACGCTGAAATGCTCGCCGTCCTTGAGCTTGTACATCGTGCTGCAGTAGGGGCAGCGCGCCTGGCCGCTTTCGGACAGCCCCAGGTAGACGCGGGGATGGCTGCTCCACAGCGCCATGCTCGGGTTGGGGCAGAAAACGCCGCCGTGGCTGTTGAGCTGGCTGGCCAGCAGCTCGACGACTGCGCCCTTGGGCACCTGGTGGTTTTCACTCATGATGGGTTTCCTTGAAAGCCGCCCGCGCGGTCAGACGCGGGCAAGCCAATAGGCGTATTTCGGATTGCGGCCGTTGACGATGTCAAAAAACGCGCTCTGGATTTTTTCGGTGATCGGGCCGCGCGCGCCGGCGCCGATTTCGATGCGGTCGAGCTCGCGGATCGGCGTGACCTCGGCGGCGGTGCCGGTAAAGAAGGCTTCGTCGGCGATGTACACCTCGTCGCGGGTGATGCGCTTTTGCACCAGCTCCAGCCCCAGGTCCTTGCAGATGTGCAGGACGGTGTTGCGGGTGATGCCGTTCAGGGCGCCGGCCGACAGGTCGGGGGTGTACACCACGCCGCCCTTGACGACGAAGATGTTCTCGCCGGCGCCTTCGCTGACGAAACCCGAGGCGTCGAGCAGCAGCGCCTCGTCGTAGCCGTCGTCCAGCGCCTCCATGTTGGCCAGGATCGAGTTGGTGTAGTTGCTGACCGCCTTGGCCTGCGTCATGGTGATGTTGACGTGGTGGCGGGTGTAGCTGGAGGTTTTCACGCGGATGCCGCGCTTCATGCCTTCCTCGCCCAGGTAGGCGCCCCAGGCCCAGGCGGCCACCATCAAATGAATGGTGTTGCCCTTGGGGCTGACGCCCAGCTTTTGCGAGCCGATCCAGGTCAGCGGGCGCAGGTAGCAGCTTGCCAGCTGGTTCTCGCGCACCACGGCTTTTTGCGCCTCGTTGACTTCTTCCTGCGTGAACGGAATTTTCATGCGCAGGATCTTGGCGCTGTTGAACAGCCGCTCGGTGTGCTCTTCGAGCCGGAAGATCGCGGTGCCGCCATCGTCCAGCTTGTAGGCGCGCACCCCTTCGAAGGCGCCGCAACCGTAGTGCAGGGTGTGGCTGAGCACATGGATTTTGGCGTCGCGCCACTCGACCATCTGGCCGTCCATCCAGATTTTGCCGTCGCGGTCTGCCATGGAAGGTGCTACTGGGGACATGAGTGATCCTGTTCTGGGAGTTGTCTTGGAAAAAGAGGTGACCGATCGGGTTGCCGGCAGCCACGGGAAGCCGGCGCGGGCGGTGCAAACCCCGAAAGCACAATTTTACGGCGCGGGCAGCGGCTCGCCCTGATCCGGCCGTAAAAGCACATGGCTGGCCAGCTTGCCGTCGACAAACGTGCAGGTGACCTGCGACTGCGTGCCGTCGGTCCAGCAAAACACCTCGGGCTGGGCGTCTTTTTCCGACAGCTGCTGGCCCAGCGACCGGGTCATGGCGACCACATGGAGCAGCGTCATGCCGGGCTTGAGCTTGGCGTTGAGCATGACGGCGCTGCTGACATGGCCGATAGGATGGTTGGCCGCCCGCTTGAGGACATTCATCATGCGGGTGAAATGCAGCAGCAGCCACATCACCAGCGCGGTGACGATCACGAGCACGCCAGACCAGCCGGCCACGCGGTAAGCCAGGGCGAACGCGGCCACGCCGGCGACAGGAATAAGGATTTTCTGAAGGTTCATACCTTTATTTTCGCAGCTTGGGCAGAGTGGCCGGGTGCGGGGAACGCGTAGCAGCGCCTGGCCGGCTGGCGCGGCACCGATGGCGGGCCAGCGGGGTTTCCTGTCGCCCGGGTCTGGCTTGCGATGGGCGCCGCCAACCGGAGCCTGATTGACCTTAAGCTCGCATCGACGCAGAAAGCGGCAAAATTGACCGGAAGCGCTCGCACCATGACAAAACCTGTCCTCCTTTTACTGCCCGGCCTGCTATGCGACGAGGCCAACTGGGCGGCCCAGTGCGCCGATCTGGCCGGCATGGCGGATTGCCGCGTCCCGGCCTATCCGACGCTGGACAGCATCGAGGCCATGGCCGAGCATGTCCTGGCCACGGCGCCGCCGGGTGGCTTTGCCATGGCCGGCCATTCGATGGGCGGCCGCGTGGCGCTGGAGGTGCTGCGGCGCGCGCCCGAGCGCATCGAGCGCCTGGCGCTGCTCGACACCGGTTTTCAGGCGCTTGCGGCAGGCGAGGCCGGCGAGAAGGAGCGCGCCGGCCGCCACCAGCTGCTGGCGCTGGCCCAGAGCGAAGGCATGCGGGCCATGGGCACGCAATGGGCGTGCGGCATGGTGCATCCTTCGCGCCTCGGCACGCCGGTGTTCGAGGCGATTTTGGACATGATCGCGCGCCACACGCCGGCCATGTTCGCCGCGCAGATCCAGGCCTTGCTGGCCCGGCCCGACGCCAGCGCGCTGCTGCCGCAAATCCGCTGCCCGACCCTGCTGCTGTGCGGCCGCGACGACCTGTGGAGCCCACTGGTGCGGCATGAGTCGATGCAGCGCGCCATTCCCGGCGCGCGCCTGGAGGTCATCGAGCTGTCGGGGCACATGACGACGATGGAGCAGCCGCGGGCGGTGTCGCAGGCGCTTGCGCAGTGGCTGGCGTTGCGGCATGGATGAGGTGAGCTGCAGGCGCCCGAATCGCTTGGCCGGGTGCTGCCTGCCCGCTCGCCCTACGCCACGGGCGCCCTGCGAGGGCCGTCATTCTCGCCTTCGCGGAATGACGCGGGCCTTTTTGCAAGGCCTGCGCGCGGCGCCAAGCCCCCGAGCAGGTGTTTTTTAAGCCTTTTAGGGCTCCAGTGCTTACAACGTCTGTGTAAGTAGCTACTAGATCAATAGCAAAGCAGGCGTTACCCAGCCACCGGGCGCCTGACATAGCCGGTCGCCAGCGCATGCGCCCAGTCCTCGCGGCCGTGGCGGCTTGCCACGGCCGCCTGCGCCAGATGGTCATACGGCACGGCGCGCAGATCGACCTGCCAGCCTTGCGCGGTTTTTTCCAGCACTGCATAGCGCGCATGCGGCGCGCCGTTCTCGATGACGTGCGGATGCGGATGCACGTCGTCATAGGCCGGCAGGCCGACGCTGCCGGGGTTGACGACCAGCACGCCGCCGCTCTGGGCCAGCCGGGGCACATGGGTATGGCCGCACAGCACCACCGGATGTGTGGGCTGGCCCAGCCGGGCGGAGATTTCGGCGGGCGTGGCGGCGCGCACGCCGGGACTGCCGTTCTGCCCGAAGCCGGTCACCACGGTTTCCAGCCAGTACTGCAGGTCGCTGGCCGGCGTGCCGTGGCAGAGCAGCACCTCGGCATCCAGCGCCAGCGAAGCCGGCAAGCCGCGCAGCCAGACCCGGTGCGCCGGCAGCAGCTGGCCGGCGGTGTAGCCGTCGCTGGTGGACGGGTCGAAAGGGCCATCGGGCCGGTCCAGCAGGGCCAGCACCTGCCGCTCGTGGTTGCCGCGAATCGTGGGGAAATGCTGCGCCATCAGCAAGTCCGCCGTCTCGGCCGGCTGCAGCGGGCCGCTCAAAATGTCGCCCAGGTTCACCGTCTGGCTGACGCCCTGCCGCGCCATGTCGGCCAGCACCGCCTGCAGCGCGAGCAGGTTGCCGTGGATGTCCGAGATGACCGCGAGTTTCATGGGATTTCTCCAAAAGCCGTGATACGCGCTTTACTGCAGGCTGCGCACCAGATCGAGCGCCTGCTCGATCCGCTCGACCGGGTGGATGGTCAACCCCTCGATGGGTTTTTTGGGCGCGTTCGCCTTGGGCACGACGGCCACGCTGAAGCCCAGCTTGGCCGCCTCGCGCAGCCGCTCCTGGCCGCGCGGCGCGGGCCGCACCTCTCCTGCCAGGCCGACCTCGCCGAACGCCAGAAAGCCCTTGGGCAGCGCCTTGCCGCGCAGGCTCGACGCAATCGCCAGCATCACCGCCAAATCAGCCGCCGGCTCGCTGATGCGCACGCCGCCGACCGCGTTGACGAACACGTCCTGGTCCATGCACGCCACGCCGGCGTGGCGGTGCAGCACCGCCAGCAGCATCGCCAGGCGATCGCGGTCCAGGCCCACCGACAGCCGACGCGGACTGGGCCCGCCGCTGTCGACCAGCGCCTGGATCTCCACCAGCATCGGCCGCGTGCCCTCCAGAGTCACCAGCACGCAGCTGCCGGGCACCGGCTCGGCATGTTGCGACAGGAAGATGGCGCTCGGGTTGGAAACGCCCTTGAGGCCCTTCTCGGTCATCGCGAAGACGCCGATCTCGTTGACGGCGCCGAACCGGTTCTTGATGGCGCGCACCAGCCGGAAGCTCGAATGCGTGTCGCCCTCGAAATACAGCACCGTGTCGACCATGTGCTCCAGCACGCGCGGGCCGGCCAGCGCGCCGTCCTTCGTCACATGGCCGACCAGGATGATGCACACGCCGCTGGACTTGGCCGTGCGCGTCAGGTGCGCGGCGCACTCGCGCACCTGCGCCACCGAGCCCGGCGCCGACGTGAGCAGGTCGGAATACACCGTCTGGATCGAGTCGATCACGGCGACAGCCGGCTGCGTTGCCTCCAGCGTGGCGAGGATCTTGTCGAGCTGGATCTCGGCCATCACCTTCACCTGCGAGCCGTCCAGCCCGAGCCGGCGCGAGCGCAGCGCGACCTGCGCGCCGCTTTCCTCGCCGGTCACGTACAGCGTGTTCAGTCCGGCGCGCTGCAGCGAATCGAGCGCCTGCAAGAGCAGCGTCGATTTGCCGATGCCCGGGTCGCCGCCGATCAGCACCACGCCGCCCTCGACGATGCCGCCGCCCAGCACCCGGTCGAGTTCCTCGTGGCCGGTCGGCGTGCGGCTCATGTCGGTGGCCTCGATGTCGGCCAGCGCGGTGACCTCGGACGCCTTGGCCAGCCCCTGGCGCTGG
>JAQGLT010000122.1 GCA_028292745.1 Polaromonas sp.
CCGTCAACCTCATGGCGGGCATCGTGGCGTATTGCCTGCAACCTGTAAAACCTCGCATTGCACTGCTGGACTCTCGGGACTCGCTGGCTTGAACTGACCCTCTTTCTTATCCAAAACTCAGGTTAAATAGGCTGTTTGCGCAGGTGGTACAAGCGCGGACAGCTATTTATTTGATAGCGACGCCTGACACCAAGCGGCCGGGGCAGGCGGTTGGCGGGGCATTGCCTGCACCGGCCCGGCCAGGCCATCGATTGGTGCAATACTTTGCGCCGCAGCGTTTTTGTACGCATTCATTTTCCGCATCTGCATGGCGGCATCGACACTGAGAGGGGCGTTACCGTGGGTTCTGCGAATTCCAGTTTTTGGCGTGCGGTTTCCCGCCTAGCCAAGTGGACTCATCTGGCCCGCCTGCGGCTGATCGGCCTGCTGGCCATGGCCTTGCTGCTTCCGGCCTGCAGCACCCTCAAGCTCGTCTACAACCAGGCGCCCGAACTGGCGTACTGGTATTTCGATGCCTATGCGGACTTCAACGACGCGCAATCGCTGCAGGTCAAAGCCGAATTGACCCGTCTGCAGGCCTGGCACCGCCAGACCCAGCTGCCGGGCTATTCCGCACTGCTGCAAGACGCGCAGCGCCAGGTGCGCGGCGACATCACCCCCGCCCAGGCCTGCGCGGTGTTTGCCGATGTGCGCGGGAAATTAGTGACCGTCGGCGAACGCGCCGAGCCCGCTGCCGCGCTGCTGGCCGCGTCGCTTGAGGCCCGGCAGCTGCAGCAGATGGAGCGCCGGTTTGCCAAAGGCAACGCCGAGTACCGCAAGGACTTCCTGGACGGAACGCCCCAGGCGCGGCGCACCCACCGGCTGGACAAGGCCATCCACCGCGCGGAAATGCTCTATGGCCGGCTGGACGACCGGCAGACGGCCCTGCTGGGACGGATGATCGACCAGTCCGGCTTCGATGCGTCCCGGTCTTATGGCGAAAGGCTGCGCCGCCAGAAAGACATCCTGGAGACCGTTCGCCAGCTGACCGGCCCGCCGGCTGCAAGTGCCATGGCAACCGCAAGCCCTGCAGCCGACCCGGCATCAAGAGCCCTCAATGGACTGATCAAGCGCGCCATCCACTCGCCCGATGCAGCGTACCGCGCCTATGCCGAAAAACAGATCACCGACGGCTGCAAGTCCTTTGCCGAGTTCCACAATGCCACCTCGGCTGCGCAGCGCGACAAGGCGGCGGCGACCTTGAACGGCTATGAGAAGGACCTGGCAACGCTGGCCGGGCAGGGCGGCTGAGGCAGCTCGTTTCTCTCAGCGGCCTGGCTGGCGCATGTGAAAAATGGTTTGCCGCGTCGGTGCGGCTGTCTGCCGGTCTTGCGTTTTCTCGATTCGTGGCCTCCAATTGATGGATTTAATCCCCGCCATGGCGCCGTTGTGCGGTGTATGGCAGGGCCGGATTTCACAAGGGAGCTAAACCATGCCGCTATCAGACAATGCGCTTCGGGAGGTCCAGAGCCGCGTGCTGCGGATGCTCATGGACACCATTGCCACGTTCGAAGTCATCGAGCAGAACGCGGAGGCCATCTATGGTGAGAGCGCACCGGATGTGCGAGCCGCCATCAACGAGTACCTCGACGATTTTCTGCGCGATACAGGCGCTTCAGGAGAGGCGCATCCCGAGACACTGATCTACCGGACGCCGCGACAGAACTTTCAGCGGGCCGGGTTCTATGGCGCCCAACTGAATCTCAAGGAACGCCAGGTCTCCAGAGCGAACGCCACCTTGCGCGCGCGCCTGGCCGGGGGAATTCGCCAGCAGTGGAACAGGCCGTTCAAGAAATGGATAGACATCATCAACAATTTCCTGGGCAGCTTGGCCTCTGCCACCGGGTTGAGCGAGGCACTCAAAGAGTTGAAGGATTGCCTGCGCGACGAATTGCCTGATGACGACAACCAATAAGCACCACAACCAGCCGCTGCAGCCGGCGCCGCCAAGCGGCGCGGCGCGCGGCAGCATTGCGCCGCCACTGCTCCTGCCGTCACGCTTTGGCGCCACTGCATCCGCGTTTTCATGAACCCGGCATACGCCACCCGGCGTATTTCCCAAGCCCCCGCTTCTCCCTAAAGTTCCCCCATCGCGACGAAAAAGGCCTGATTTCCCAGGCCCATCCAGCGAGACGGAAAACTTGTCACCCTACCGGAGAAGCACTCATGCAACGTCGATTCACCCTCAAGGCGCTCAGCGCCGCCGTCGCCCTGACCACCTTGTCGGCGCTGCCGGCTTATGCCGCCGACACCATCAAGGTCGGCATCCTGCACAGCCTGTCGGGCACCATGGCGATTTCCGAGACCGTGCTGAAAGACACGGTGCTGATGGCGATTGACGAGATCAATGCCAAGGGCGGCGTGCTGGGCAGGCAGCTGGAGCCCGTGGTGGTCGATCCGGCGTCCAACTGGCCGCTGTTCGCCGAAAAAACCAAGCAGCTGCTGGGCCAGGACAAGGTTTCCGTGATCTTCGGCTGCTGGACCTCGGTATCGCGCAAGTCGGTGCTGCCGGTGGTCGAGGAGATGAACGGCCTGCTGTTCTACCCGGTGCAGTACGAGGGCGAAGAGCTGAGCAAGAACGTGTTCTACACCGGCGCGGCGCCGAACCAGCAGGCGATTCCTGCGGTTGACTATTTGATGAGCAAGGCTGGCGGCGGCGCCAAGCGCTGGGTGCTGCTGGGCACCGACTATGTGTACCCGCGCACCACCAACAAGATTCTGCGCGCCTACCTGAAATCAAAAGGCGTGGCCGACAAGGACATCGACGAAAAATACACGCCGTTCGGCCACTCCGACTACCAGACCATCGTGGCCGACGTGAAGAAGTTCTCGGAAGGCGGCAAGACGGCGGTGGTCTCGACCATCAACGGCGACTCGAACGTGCCGTTCTACAAAGAGCTGGGCAATGCCGGCCTGAAGGCGAAAGACGTGCCGGTCGTCGCCTTCTCGGTAGGTGAGGAGGAACTGCGCGGCGTGGACACGAAGCCGCTGGTCGGCCACCTGGCGGCCTGGAACTACTTCATGTCGATCAAGAACCCGTCCAACACCGAGTTCATCAACAAGTGGTCGGCCTATGCCAAGGCCAAGAATGTGGCCGGGCACAAGGACAAGCCGCTGACGAACGACCCGATGGAGGCGACCTACATCGGCATTCACATGTGGAAGCAGGCGGTGGAAAAAGCCAAGTCGCTGGAGACCGACAAGGTGATCGCCGCCATGGCCGGCCAGACCTTCAAGGCGCCGTCGGGCATCGTGTCCAAGATGGACGAGAAGAACCATCACCTGCACAAATCCGTCTTCATCGGCGAGATCAAGGCCGACGGCCAGTTCAACGTGGTCTGGAAGACCCCCGGCCCGGTCAAGGCCAAGCCGTGGAGCCCGTTCATCGAAGGCAACGACAAGAAGCCTGACGAGCCGGTCAAGGGCATGAGCGTGGCCAAAAAATAAACCTGGATTCGGGCGCCGCCCCCACCCCGGCCCTCCTCCAGCGGGGGAGGGAGCAAGAGGGAGCGCTGCCCGATAAAGGCGCCTTGACTGGTTTTCCCCGTTTCTGGTTTTCCTCCTTCCCCCGCTGGGGGAAGGTTGGGATGGGGGCCTCCCCCTACCCGTTTCCAAGGAAGTTGCAGCCTGGGCGTAACGCCGTCTTGTGTGCCCGCCCAACCTACAGGTTCTTCATGCCAATCCGACACCTTTTCCTGTTTGCTACTTTTTTCATAGCTGGTCACGCATACGCCTTAAGCGCTGACGAGGTAAAAGGCATTATTTTTGGCGAAACCGAGGCGCGCGTGGCGGCGCTGAACAAGGCTGCCGTCAATGCCGATGAAAAAACGGCGGCGTTCATCCAGGCGCTGTCCGACGATGCGGTGAAAACCAGCGGCGAGCAAGTATTCGTCATCAAGGACGGCAAGGCCTTCGATCCGCTCACCGACGCCGAGCAGCCCCTGCCGGCCGACGCCGAGGACGTGATCAACCCCAACATGATGCGCAGCGAGATGGACAACGCGCTGGCGGCCATCAAGCTGTTTTCAAAAGACCAGAAAGTCCGTTCTGACGCCATCAAGACGCTAGCCGGCGACAGCGACGAGGCGCGGCTGCCGCTGATCGAGAAAGCCTATGCGCTTGAATCCGATGCGCAGCTCAAGAGCCAGCTGGAGCGCCTGCGCGCCGCCATCTTGCTGGGCAGCAGTGACAGGGCCAAGCGCCTGGAAGCGGTCGCGCAACTGGCTAGCAGCAGCAACCCGGCCACCAAGACCGCGCTGATCGAGCGTCTGGGCGCCGAGCCCGACGCCGATGTAAAGGTCGCGCTGCAGGCGGCGCTGGCCAAGGTCGAGGCGTCGCTCGCCTGGGGCAACCGGCTGGGCGCGGTGTTCAGCGGCATCAGCCTGGGCAGCATTCTGCTGCTGGTGGCCCTCGGCCTGGCGATCACCTACGGCCTGATGGGCGTCATCAACATGGCCCACGGCGAGCTGATGATGATCGGTGCCTATGCCACCTACGTGGTGCAGGGCCTGTTCCAGAAGTACCTGCCCGGCGCCTTCGATTGGTATCTGCTGGCGGCGGTGCCGGTGGCCTTCCTGGCGTCGGCGCTGATGGGCGCACTGCTGGAGCGCGGCGTGATCCGCTTTTTATACGGCCGGCCGCTCGAAACCCTGCTGGCGACCTGGGGCATCAGCCTGATGCTGCAGCAGCTGGTGCGCTCGATCTTCGGCGCCCAGAACGTCGGCGTCGAGAACCCGGTCTGGATGAGCGGCGGCGTGCAGGTGCTGGGCAACCTGTCGCTGCCCTTCAACCGGCTGGTCATCATCGGCTTTGCGATTGCCGTGCTGCTGGGCGTGGGCTGGCTGATCGGCAGGACGCGGCTGGGCCTGTTCGTGCGCGGCGTGACGCAGAACCGCCCGATAGCGTCGTGCATGGGCGTGAACACAGCGCGCATCGACACGTACGCTTTCGCGCTGGGCTCGGGCATTGCCGGGCTGGCCGGCTGCGCGCTGAGCCAGGTCGGCAACGTCGGCCCGGACCTGGGGCAGGGTTACATCGTCGATGCCTTCATGGTGGTGGTGCTCGGCGGCGTGGGCCAGCTGGCCGGCACCGTGTATGCCGCCATGGGTCTGGGCATTTTGAACAAGTTCCTTGAAGGCTGGACCGGCGCCGTGCTGGCCAAGATTGCCGTGCTGGTCCTGATCATTATCTTTATCCAGAAGCGTCCCCAGGGCATCTTCGCGATGAAGGGCCGTTCGGCTGAGGCATAAAAAATGAGCACACCTTTTCCCACCATCAATGAATCCTTGCTTGCGGAGCAGGGCGTGGAGCCTTTAGGCGCCGTGACCTTAGCCCGCCCCTCACCCCAACCTTCTGCCCAAAGGGGCGAGGGAGCAATGCGAAGGCAGGTTGAGCTGCCCGGCAAGGGCCCGCTGCTGACCCGCAGTGGCTGGAGCGCTTTTGTCATCGCGCTGATCGCCGTCTGCGCCGTCGCGCCGGTGCTCAACCTCTGGGTGCCCGAGGGCCATGCGCTGCACATGAGCACCTATGCGGTCGCGCTGCTGGGCAAGATCATGTGCTATGCGATTGCCGCGCTGGCGATGGACCTGATCTGGGGTTACACCGGCATTTTGTCGCTCGGCCACGGCGTGTTCTTTGCGCTGGGCGGCTACGTCATGGGCATGTATTTGATGCGCCAGATCGGCGCCGACGGCAACTACAAAAGCACGCTGCCCGACTTCATGGTGTTCCTCGACTGGAAGGAGCTGCCCTGGCACTGGACCTTCTCAGACAGCTTCCTGGCGACGCTGATCCTGATCGTGGCGGTGCCGGGATTGGTGGCCTTTGTGTTCGGCTACTTCGCCTTTCGCTCGCGCATCAAGGGCGTGTACTTTTCCATCATCACCCAGGCGATGACCTTTGCCGCGATGCTGCTGTTCTACCGCAATGAAACCGGCTTCGGCGGCAACAACGGCTTCACCGATTTCAAGCGGATTTTGAACATCCCGATTGCCACGCCGTCGATGCGCATGACGCTGTTTGTCATGACGGGCCTCACGCTGCTGGGCTTCTTCCTGTTCGCCAAATGGCTGGTCGGCAGCAAGTTCGGCCGGGTGCTGCAGGCGATCCGCGACGCGGAAACCCGGGTGATGTTCTCGGGCTACAGCCCGCTGGGCTACAAGCTGACGATCTGGGTGATCTCGGCCATCATGTGCGGCGTGGCCGGCGCGCTGTACGTGCCGCAGGTCGGCATCATCAACCCCGGCGAGATGAGCCCGGCCAGCTCGATCGAGATCGCCATCTGGGCGGCGGTCGGCGGCCGCGCCAGCCTGGTCGGGCCGATTGTGGGCGCCTTCATCGTCAACGGCGCCAAGAGCTGGCTGACGGTGGCCTACCCCGAGTTCTGGCTGTATTTCCTCGGCGCGCTGTTCATCGGCGTGACGCTGTTCCTGCCCAACGGCGTGGTCGGGCTGGTGAAGAAGCTGCGCAAGGGGGGCGAGCAATGACCCCCGATCTGCTGGAAGAGGGCGCGCGCCGCCTTGAAAAGCGCGCCAGTCCGCCGACGGGCCTGAACAACACCGAGTCCGGCGGGCGCAACGCCAGCACTGGCCGCATTGCCACGCCGGGCGAGGTCGATGTGTCGCACGGCCGCATCCTGTACCTGGAAGATGTGAGCGTCAGCTTCGACGGCTTCAAAGCCATCAACAAGCTGAGCCTGGACATCGCGCCGGGCGAGCTGCGCTGCATCATCGGCCCGAATGGCGCGGGCAAGACGACGATGATGGACATCATCACCGGCAAGACCCGGCCCAACGAGGGCACGGTGTTCTTCGGCAGCACGATTGACCTGCTGCGCCACAAGGAGTCCGAGATTGCCCAGCTGGGCATCGGCCGCAAGTTCCAGAAGCCCACGGTCTTCGAGCAGCTCACCGTGTATGAAAACCTGGAGCTGGCGCTCAAGACGCACAAGGGCGTGAAGGCGTCGATGTTCTTCAGGCTCGACTCGGTGCAGAGCGACCGGTTGGCGGAAATTCTGGTGACGATCCAGCTCGCTGGCAGCGTGAACCGTCTTGCCGGAAATCTGAGCCATGGGCAGAAGCAGTGGCTGGAAATCGGCATGCTGCTGATGCAGGACCCGAAACTTTTGCTGCTCGACGAACCTGTTGCCGGCATGACGGATGAGGAAACTGCTCGCACGGCGGAGCTGTTCTTGACGCTCAAGGGCAAGCATTCGCTGATGGTGGTCGAGCACGACATGAGCTTTATCCGCACGATTTCGGAGATCGTCACGGTGTTGTGCGACGGCTCTGTTTTGGCGCAGGGGACGCTGGACCAGGTGCAGGCGGATGAACGGGTGATCGAGGTTTATCTTGGGCGGTGAACTTTGCCGTTTCGGCCTTGGTGCTGGTTATTGGTTGGGTTTTCTCGGCTGTGACCTGATGGCCGGGGGTCGCCCAGCCTCCCAACATTGCAGACCACTGCTGGCTAATCCGGGAACAAGCTCATGCTAAATGTCAAAAACATCAACCAATACTACGGCGGCGGCTCCCACATCCTGCGCGACGTGAGCCTCGAAGCGCATCTGGGAAAAGTCACCGTATTGCTTGGCCGCAACGGCGTCGGCAAGACTACGCTGCTCAAGTCCCTCATGGGCCTGGTCCCCATCAAGACCGGCAGCATCGAGTTCAACGGCAAGCAAATCCAGAACGCCACTCCCTATGAACGTGCAAGGGCCGGCATCGGCTTCGTCCCCCAAGGCCGCGAAATCTTCGCGCGCCTCACGGTCGAGGAAAACCTGCGCATGGGCCTGGCCTACAAAAGCGCCAGCACGCCGATTCCGGCCGAACTGTATGAATTGTTCCCGGTGCTCAAGCAGATGCTGCACAGAAGGGGCGGCGACCTGTCGGGCGGCCAGCAGCAGCAGCTCGCCATTGCCCGCGCCCTGGCCGCCAGCCCCAAGCTCCTGATCCTGGACGAGCCGACCGAAGGCATCCAGCCCAGCATCATCAAGGACATTGGCCGCGTCATCCGCATGCTGGCCGACCGGGGCGACATGGCGATCCTGCTGGTCGAGCAGTACTACGACTTCGCCGAGGAGCTGGCCGACGACTACCTGGTGATGGAACGCGGCGAGTTCATCGCCCGCGGGCCAGGCAAGGACATGCGGGCCAATGGCGTGCGGCAGCTGGTGGCGATTTAAACCAATGCAGCACCGGCCGGGCGGCCTTTGAAAAACATTTTGCCGGCGCGGTGAAACTGCATCGGGCCCATTGATGGCAATGGCTGAAATCGCCAAAAATTCAGGCCAGCGGATGGATCGAGACAGCGGCAATCGTGCCTGGCGGTAGAGCATACTTGACGGCTTCCCAGTCTTTGCAGCCCTGGCCCTGCCCCTCCCGTGACCATTCCCCCTCTCAATTTCTTACGCCAGAACAGTGCCTTCCGTGGCAGCCTCGGCGCCAACGCCATGCTCACCGTCGGCATCCTTTTGATGGGATTGGGCGTCACTGCCGCCAGCGTGGCATGGCTGCACAACGACCTCCATGCCAAGGCCAGCAGCCAGTTCAGGCGGCAAGCCGACGCCATCGATGAAACCATCAAGAGTCGCTTCAAGCTGCCATTCATATTCCTGAAAGCCGTTGCCGGGGTGTATGCCGCCAGCTGGTCCATAGAACGGCAGGAATTTCGAGCCTATGTCGAATCGAGCCAGATCGCGCTGGACTATCCCATCCTGCGGGGCGTCGGGTTCGTCGAGCGGGTCGAGCGGGAAAACCTCGATGGTTTCATCGCGCTGCAGCGTGCCAGCGGAAGTCTCGATTTCAAGGTGAAATCCCAGGGCGATTCGGCAGATCTGTTTGTCATCAAGTTCATTGAACCGCACGCAAGAAACCAGCCTGCCCTTGGGCTGGATCTGGGGTTTGAGCCCGCCAGGCGAAAAGCCGTCGAGCAGGCCATTGACAGCGGCGAAGCAACGCTGAGCGAGAGAATTTCCCTTGTCGCGGGCGACACGCGGCCGGGCCTGCTCTTCAGCGTTCCGGTCTACCGCAATGGCTCGCAGCCCGGCACGCCAGCGCAACGGCGCATGGCCTTGACAGGGGTGCTGGTCACGGCTGTGGTGGTGGATGAGCTGATGGCCGATGCGGTGATTGCCGCGCAGGGGCAGGCGGCCTTTGCATTGCATGAAGTCCTGGACGCCGACAGGGGCCGCGGTGCGGGGCCGACCACGCCCAGCCCGGTGCCCGGCAGGCTGCTGTTCGACTCGTCTGCAAATGGGGAGTCCACGGCGCTGGGGTTTGACCGCGCGACGCACGCCCATCCAATGTTCGAATCAAGTCGCTCTTTTTTGGTGGGCGGCAAATCACTCGTGCTGCGCATCGTGAGCACCAAGCAATTCGAAGCGTCGGTGGATGTGCTGGCGCCGGTCTGGGTAGGACTGGGCGGCGGGGCGCTCAGCGGGGTGCTGGCCTGGGTGGTGTGGCTGCTGGCCAGCGGGCGCGGCAACGCGCTGCGGCTGGCCGAACGCATGACACTGGATCTTGCGAACGAGCGGCAGCGCCTGCTCGATATCGTCGAGGGAACCAATGTCGGCACCTGGGTCTGGCAGGTGCAGACCGCAGAACTCCAGCTCGATGCGCGCTGGGCCGCCATGGTCGGCTACGACCTTCAGGCCCTGGCACCGCTGAGCATGGACAGCTTTCGCGACCGCCTGCATCCCGAGGACCTGCCCGCCATGGACGCCGCCCTGGCTGCGCACTTTTCGGGGCAAAGCGAGCATTTCGAAGGCGAAATCCGCATGCGCCACAAAAACGGCCACTGGGTCCATCTGCTCAGCCGGGGAAAGGTATCGGTCTGGTCGGCCGATGGCAAGCCGGCGCTGATGTCGGGAACCCACATGGACATTTCAGACCGGCAGGCTGCCCAGGTCGCCCTGCGCATCAGCGAGGAAAACTTCCGCCATCTGTTCGAAAGCAGCCTTCACGGGATTTTGCAGGCCATGCCCAACGGCGCCATTCTTTACGCCAATCCCGCGGCCTGCCGCCTGTTCGGCATGACGCAGGATGCGATCCGTCAGCGCGGGCGTGACGGGCTTTTTGATTTGGACGATACGCGGTGCCATATCTTCCTGGGGCAGGCGGTGGTGTCCAGCCAAGCCCGGGCCGAGGTCACCATGAAACGCGGCGACGGCTCGTGCTTTGAATGCGAACTTTCCCTGACGAGCTATGTAAACCCGCGAGGCGAAGCCTGCAACAATATTTTCCTGCGCGACGTGACAAAACGAAAACTGGCCGAGGCGCAGATCAGCGCCCTCAACAAGGACCTCGAAGACAAGGTCAGGCAGAGGACCGCCCAGCTGGAGGCGGCCAACAAGGAGCTTGAGGCTTTCTCTTATTCGGTGGCGCATGATTTGCGCTCCCCGCTGAGCACCATCGATGGATTCAGCCACTTGCTGGAAAAACTGATTTCCAGCGAAAAGGCAGAACGCGCCAGGCACTACATGCACCGCATCCGCGCGGGCGTGAAGCAGATGGGCGAGCTGACCGACGGCTTGCTGGCGTTGGCGCATATCTCACGCACCCACCTGAAGGCCGATAGGGTCAACCTGAGCACCATGGCTGAACGGATCCTGACCGCCTGCCAGGAGCGGGATGCCGGGCGGGTGGTGAAAATCGACATCGAGAACGACCTGATGGCGGTCGGCGACCCGGCACTGCTGCGCCAGGTGATGGAAAACATGCTGGAAAATGCCTGGAAGTTCACCGCCAAGGCTGCTGCGCCAGCGATCCGGGTCGGGCGGCTGCCGGATGGCGACGGCAACGAACTGAGCACCTACTTCATTCAGGACAACGGTGCGGGTTTTGACATGGCCTATGTCGACAAACTGTTCGGAACGTTCCAGCGTCTGCATTCGCCGGAAGAGTTTGCCGGAAGCGGCATCGGCCTGGCGACCACCCAGCGGATCATTGCCCGCCACGGCGGCCGCATCTGGGCCGAAGGCGCGGTGGGGCAGGGCGCCACATTCTTGTTTACCCTGCCCTCGGCGCGTCCGATAAAAAGCCTGGCGTGAACCAACCGGGAAAAACCCGGAATCCATCAATCTGTCGATCAGGCGATCGACCAGTGAGTCGCTGCCCAGGACACGCCTGGGACACGGTTACTTGGCGGTGGCGGGCACCGTGGTTTCCTGCTGGCGCAACACGCCGCCGCCGGCAACGCTGCCATCGAGCTTGGCTTCGCTCTCCACGCGGGACAGGCAGGCGGCCTTGTCGGCGCCTTCCGTGAAGACCTCGCAGCGTTTCTTGGCGTTGGCCATGAAATCGGCGCCCGTGTCCAGCTTGCCTTCGCGTTTTTCGGCATTGGCGTTGCGAACTTCCTTGGCGCAGGCGCTGCCGTCCTGCTGGGTGCTGCCGCTCTGGCACGTGGCCATTTCACTTCGCGGATTGCCCGAGGCATCCAGGCCGGTGCTGTTCAGCGGTGCCACCTGGGCGGTTGCCGCCGTCAGGGCCAACAACGCCGTCAGCCCGAAATAAGCCACACCCTTGCCCATGCGGTTGAGCCGAACCGGGCAATGAAGGCGGGATGAAAGGGATGTCAACATGGTCGTGCTCCTGGGAAAACTGTTGCTTTCAGTATGAAGCAGCGGGTTGTTTTTCCATGACAGGAAAGGGCAGAGCCCTGCGGCATGCAATACCCGCTCTGTCTGTAGGACGGGTCTTTCAAGCGGGAAACTGGCTCTGCGGGCCCCCGATACGCGCAAAGGCCAGGGTCACATCGACCAGATGCGCGGCGGGGTGGCTGAGTGCTGCCAGAAATGCGCCCGCCACGCCTGCCATACCTGCCGCAGCAATGCCATGGCCGGCTCGACCAGCGGCGCCAGTACCCTGACCACCACCACCTGGCCGCAGGGACTGGTGGCGCCGGCGGTGGCGGCCAAGGCATGGGCGTCGATCACCTGGCGCGCTAGCTCCAGCGCCGCCTGCCGCCGGTTGCGCTCGATTGCGCTGCCCGCCACGAAAAAGAGCGACGCCAGGCAGCGGTGGCCCGCCAGGCCCAGGGGGCTGTTGAGCAGCAAGGTGTCGCTGGCGACCAGGCGGGCGCGTTCCAGCCAGACCCCCGGAACCTCGATATGCTGGCAAAAACTGCCCTGGGTAAAAGGCTGGTTCGCAGCAGGCAGCCCGAGCGCGGTCACGTCCCAGCCCAGCAGCTCGGCCCCGGGCGCCAGCTGCATCGTGAGCCGGTTTTCAGCCAGGCAGCCGCTGTAGCACAGGGCTTCCAGCGGCAGCCATTCCATGCGGGCGCCGGCCTGCAGCGAAAGCGTGGCGCGCTGCAGCGCGGGCGCCCCGCTGGAGCGGTAAAAACGGGTGGCGCCCGGCGTGGTGACCAGGCCGTGGGCGCCGGGGCCTGCGGTGAACCGGAGGTCCAGCGTGTCGCCTCCGACCAGGCCGCCGGGCGGATGAACGATGACGTTGTGGCAGACGGCATCGCCTTCCGGATAGAGGCTTTGCAAAATCCGCAGCGGGCCGCTGTGCTGAAAATGGGCGACTGTTTTGTCAGCCCGCAGGCTGTAATCGAGTGCCAGTGTCGCGTTCCATGTCATGGCCCCAGTTTAACGCGCAGGCAGGAGATGGCGCGCCGAATGCGCTATTAAATTAATAGCTTGCTGCGCAGGCTGTACCTGCGCAGGAGCCACTTTTCATGTAAAAATCTGCTGCCGCATCGCTGGCGTCGGCTTCAGCCGGTCCACGGTTGCCGCAAGACGGCGGCACACCCTTGTCACGAAACCGCCAGGCTGCCGGCCGACTCGGCGATTCGCCGGGCCAGGTGTTTCAGCGCCGCTTCCACCTGATCGACCAGGATCAGGCACAGGTCGCCAGGCCGCAGGCGCGCCAGCGCCGTGTCGATCGCCAAAAACTCGCCTCGTATCTCGTCGATGGTCACCGTGCGGCTGGCGTTTGCCAGGCCCTGGCGCAGCAGCGCCATGACCTCGCCGTCCGCGCGGCCGCGCTGGGCGGCATCCTGGTACAGGATGACGTCGTCGAAAGCGCCGCCCAGAATGGCGGTCTGGCCGGTGATGTCGCTGTCGCGGCGGTCGCCCGCGCCGCTGATGACCACGCTGCGGCGCTGGCCCGGCATGGCATTGACTGCGGCCACCAGCGCATGCATCGCATCGGGGTTGTGGCCGTAGTCGGCAATCACGGTCGCGCCGGCATAGTCCATCACATTGAACCGGCCGGGCGCGTTGTGGCTGTCGGTGACGAAGCTGGCCAGGCCGCTGCGAATGGTGTCCCAGTGGAGGTTGACGGCCCAGGCCGCCGCCACGGCCGCCATCACGTTTTCGACCTGAAACCCGATGGTGCCGCCCCGCGTGACCGGCACGCCCTGCAGTGGGATGCGCTCGATGCGCGAGCCTTCGGCGGCCACCAGGGTCAGCCCGTCGATGAACACCGTGCGCCTGCCCTGCGCCCGGTGGGTCGCCATCAGCGGCTGGTGGCGGTCGGCGGCAAAAAAGATCACCTTGCCAGGGCAGGCGCGCGCCATGTCGGTCACGATCGGATCGGCCGCATTGAGCACCGCGTAGCCGGTGGGCGAGACGTTCTGCACGATGACGCGCTTGAGCACCGCCAGATCTTCCACCGTGGTGATGTAGTTCAGCCCCAGGTGGTCGCCGCTGCCGATGTTGGTGACCACGGCGACTTCGCAGCGGTCAAAGCCCAGGCCCTCGCGCAGCACGCCGCCACGCGCGACCTCGAACACGGCGGCATCGACGTCGGGGTGCATCAGCACATTGCGGGCGCTTTTCGGGCCGCTGCAGTCGCCGCTGTCGGTCTGGCGCCCGTTGATGTAGACGCCGTCGGTGTTCGTCATGCCGGTGCGCAGGCCGTGCGCGGCCAGCAGGTGGGCGATCAGGCGGGTGGTGGTGGTCTTGCCGTTGGTGCCGGTGACGGCCACCACCGGAATGCGGCCGTCGTTGCCCGGTGCGAACAGCTCGTCGATCATGGCGGCGCCCACGGCGCGGCCTTTGCCGTAAGAAGGCGACAGGTGCATGCGCAGCCCGGGCGCGGCATTGACCTCGACCACGCCGCCGTCTTGCGCCTCCAGCGGGCGCAGCATGCTTTCGCACACCATATCGACGCCGCAGATGTCCAGGCCGATCATCTGCGCGGCCGCCACGGCGCGGGCGGCAATCTCCGGATGCACTTCATCGGTCACATCGGTGGCGGTGCCGCCGGTGCTCAGGTTGGCGTTGTTGCGCAGGATCACGCGCCGCCCCCGGGCCGGAATCGATTCAGGCGTGAAGCCCTGCACATCGAGCCGGGCCACGGCAATCTCGTCAAACCGGATCTTGGTCAGCGAGGTGGCATGGCCTTCGCCGCGCCGTGGGTCCTGGTTGACGATGTCCACCAGCTCGCGCACGCTGTGCTGGCCGTCACCCACCACTTGCGGCGGCTCGCGCCGGGACGCGGCCACCAGCTTGCTGCCCACGACCAGCAGGCGAAAGTCGCAGCCCGGCAGAAAACGCTCCACGATGACCTCGCCATGCTCGGCGGCGGCGCGCCAGGCGATGTCCAGGTGCGCGCGTGTCATGATGTTGACCGTCACACCCTTGCCCTGGTTGCCGTCCTGCGGCTTGAGCACCACCGGCAGGCCGATTTCCTGGGCCGCCGCCCAGGCGTCGTCGGCGTTCGCGGCCGGCCGGCCCAGCGGCACGGGAACGCCGGCAGCGCGTAGCAGCTTCTTGGTCAGGTCCTTGTCCTGGGCAATCGATTCGGCCACGGCGCTGGTGGCGTCGAGTTCTGCCGCCTGGATGCGCCGCTGGCGCGACCCCCAGCCGAACTGCACCATGCTGCCCCGGGTCAGGCGCCGGTAGGGAATGCCGCGCGCCACGGCCGCATCGACAATCGCGCCGGTGCTGGGCCCGAGCCGCTCGTCTTCATCCAGATCGCGCAACCGGGCAATGGCGGCCTGCAGCTCGAAAGGAGCATCCTGCAGGGCCGCATGAATCAGCGACTGCGCCAGCTCGAACGCCAGCCGGCCGACGGCTTCCTCGCTGTACTCGACCACGACCTGGTAGGTGCCCGGCTCCAGCGTGGCCGATGTGCGGCTGAACGTGACGGGGCAGCCGGCGGCCGCCTGAAGTTCAAGCGCCACCGCTTCAAGGGCATGCGCCAGCGACACCGGGCCGGCATGGCCGGTTTCGCGCAGAACGCCGATGTCGGGAAACAAGGCCCGCAGGCGCTGCTCGAAGCCCGGCAGGTTGTCGACCGAGCATTCGCCCGGCGGGCAGGCGACGATGGCTTCAAGGGCCGTTCGGCGGCTCCAGAGGTTGGGGCCGCGCAGGGCCCGGATGCGGGAAACTTCCATCACGCTGCCCTCCCGGCAGTTGTTGGGTTGGATTCAAAGGCTTCAATCCCCGCGCCGATCAGGTTCAGGGGAATATCAAGCGCCCAGGCCGCGCCGATGGCCGCCAGCAGCGTGCTTTCGGACAGGCTGCTGCGCGCATGGCGCTTGTACCAGCCTGGCAGCTTGCCCAGGCCGGGCAGGATGGTCTCGGACACTCCGGCGGTCAGCACCACCTGGTTCTGGCGTACGTAGAGCGCCCGGCCGTTGCTGGCGCGATGCGCTGCGATGACGGCGCCATCGGGATCGGCGCCATAAAAGATCACCTCGCCGTCGCACAGGGACTGCATTTGAGCCACGCCGGCATGGTCGGCATTGAGCACGGCGGCGCCGCCGGGCAGCACGACATCGATCTGCGAGCGCAGCACCTTGAACATCTGCTCGTCGCCGGTGATGTCGAATTCGGCCAGGCCGGCGGCGCCGTCCAGGTCGGTGACCACGCCGACCTGGCAGCGGTCGTAGGCCAGGCCGGTGCGCAGGATGGTGTCCGCCCCGTTTTCAAATACCGCGGCCTGCACCGCCCG
Organism: Polaromonas sp.; assembly: GCA_028292745.1. Lineage (GTDB taxonomy): Bacteria > Pseudomonadota > Gammaproteobacteria > Burkholderiales > Burkholderiaceae_C > Polaromonas. The sequence continues at coordinate 15,939 of JAQGLT010000122.1, forward strand.
GTTGATCAACAGGCGCTGGCCGGCCTCCCAGTGGGTGCTGTCATCCTTGTCGACGCAGCGCTGGTCGAGGAACAGCCCGTCGCGGCAGGCCAGGCCGGTGTAGCGACCCGACAGGTGCAGCAGCCAGGCCACCAGGCGCGCGACATGCGGCGTGCCATGCGAGCCGGCAATCCCGACGATCGGGATGCGGCCGTTCGCTGCCTGGCCGCGGTGGTGGTCCGGCGTTTCGGCGAAGTGGGGAAACAGGTGGTCGCAGATCGCGCGCCCCACCGGGCGGGGGGCACCCTGCGCGGGCTTGAGGTGCATCAGCAGTCCCGGGCCGGCGTTGACTTCGACAATGGCGCCGCCCTGGGCATGCAGCGGTCTGGAAATATCCTGCGCCACCACGTCAACGCCGGCAATGTCCAGGCCCACCACACGGGCGGCAAGCGAGACGAGGTGATCGACCTCGGGGTGGATCTCGTCGGTGCAGTCGATCGCCACGTTGCCGTTGCGCTGGATCAGCACCTCGCGGCCCGCCGCCGCAACCGCATCGGGCGTCAACCCCTGGCGCTGCAGGTCCAGCACGATGGCCCCGTCGGTGGCGGTGTCGATCCGGCTGAGCGGAAAATCCTCGCCCTGGCCACGGCGCGGGTCGGTGTTGAGCTGGGCATCGATCAGCTGGTTGACGGTTGAATGCCCGTCGCCGATGATGACAGCGACTTCGCCGCGGGCGGCAGCCACCACGCGGCCGCCCACCACCAGCAGGCGGTGCTCGTGGCCGCGCACATAGCGCTCGACCATCACGTCACTGCCTTCGGGTTGTGCCACCCTGAACGCCGCCTCGACTTCCTCGCGCGTGTTCAGGTCCAGCGACACGCCCCGGCCGTGGTTGCCGTCGGAGGGCTTGACAACCACCGGCAAGCCGATTTCCTGCGCCGTTTCCCAGGCCGCCTCGGCGCTGCCGACGATCTCGCCTTCGGGAATCGGCACGCCGCAGCTGGCCAGCAGGCTCTTGGTCAGATCCTTGTCGTGCGCAATGCTTTCGGCAATGGCGCTGGTCAGGTCGGTTTCGGCCGTCCAGATGCGCCGCTGGCTGGCGCCGTAGCCCAGCTGCACCAGGTTACCGTCGTTAAGGCGGATGTGCGGAATGCGCCGGTCGGTCGCGGCTGCCACGATCGCCGCCGTGCTGGGGCCGAGGTAGCAGTCGTCGATCCGGGTTCGGACGGCGCTCACGGCGGCCTGCACATCGGCCGCGCCATAGGCGGTCCCGTTGATGGCGGCCATCAGCAGCCGGTGGCCCTCGGCCAGGGCGGTGCGGGCCACCTGCTCGTCGCGTGCCCGGAACACCATGCGGTACACGCCGCGCCGGGAGGTGCTGCGGGTCTGGCCGAAACCCGTCGGCATGTCGGCCAGGTTGAGCAGCTCGATCACCACATGCTCAAGGACATGGCCGGTCCAGGTGCCTTCGTTTAGCCGCTGCAGGAAGCCGCCGCGCTCGCCCACGCCGCAGTGGTGTTCCAGCAGCGCCGGCAACAGCGCCAGCAGCCGGTCGTTGAAGCCGGGCAGCAGGTTGCTTGGGAACGCTTCCAGCGCGCCCAGGTCGAGCCAGACTTCGAGTACGGACCGGTAGGTCCAGATGTTGGGGCCGCGCAGGTAATTGATGCGCAGCAGTTTGATGTCTTCCAGCATGCTCATGGTGGGCAAATTTTGTTCGGGTCAACCGGTCGGGCCGGTGCAACGTTTGGATGCCTGGCTGGCGAAATGCCAGCCAGGGGGACGGTTAACTCTTGTGAGTGCCGGGGCTGATGCAGCGTCTTATTGTGCCGTTTGCCGCACCGGCGAACGCCCGGCGCTGTCGGCGCGGGAAGGCAACCGCTCAGCATGGGCGCAAGCCCGCTGGTTTCGGCGAAAATCCCGCCTTAGGTTGCGCTGCGCGAGCGGCCAGACCTTCTCCAGCCAAGGAACCTTCGGGCGGTGGCGCGGCGGCGGTCACTGCCGGACAATAATTTAAGACAACATGCAACATAAGCACCCTGTAGATGACTCCGGTCATGGCGACCCGGCACTGGCAGGGCTGCACTCGCAACTGGCAACCGACGAGAACGTTTTGTGCACCCTGCCGGTTGACCTTGACGCGCAACTTCATTTTGCGCGCGGCCTGCTGGCGCTGACGAATCGGCGCCTGCTGGCCTGTTCATCCACAGGCAGCTGGGCCAGTTGGCCGGTTGGCGGCAGCGCCGGTGCGCTGGCGCTGCGCCATTTTGACCATGCCGGCGTGGGAACGCTGGAGCTGCATGACACCGGGAGCGGCGCGGCGCGGCGCCTGGCAAGCTGGCGTTTTACCCTGGGCCTCAATGTGCAGGCGCTGCGCCTGATGCGCCTGTTCGCGCAGCGACAGGCACGGGGCCCGACAGGCTACCAAGCCAGCCAGGAGGCGGCAGAACGCCCGTTGCCCGGCGCGGCCGCCGACGAGCCGGCCGTGTGCCCTGAATGCGATTTACCGCTGCCGCAGGACAGCGAAGACTGCCCGGCCTGTAGCCGCGAAGTGCTGACACCGCCCTCGACCTGGGTGCTGCTGCGGCTGTGGCGCTTTGCCCGGCCCTACCGCTGGCAACTGCTGTCCGGTTTTTTGCTGACGCTGGCCTCGACCGCCGCGACCCTGGTGCCGCCCTACCTGACGATTCCGCTGATGGACGACATCCTCATCCCGTTCCAGAACGGCCAGAGAATCGAGCCGGGCAAGGTCGGGCTGATTTTGGGCGGGCTGCTGGGCGCGGCGCTGGTGGGCTGGGCGCTGAACTGGGCGCGCACCTACCTGCTGGCGCTGGTGTCCGAACGCATCGGCGCCGATTTGCGCACCGCCACGTTCGACCACCTGCTGGCGCTGTCGCTCGACTATTTCGGCGGCAAGCGCACGGGCGACCTGATGTCGCGCATCGGCTCGGAAACCGACCGCATCTGCGTGTTTTTGTCGCTGCACGCGCTCGACTTCGCCACCGATGTGCTGATGATCGGCATGACCGCCGCCATCCTGTTCTCGATCAATCCCTATCTGGCGCTGGCCACGCTGCTGCCGCTGCCCTTTATCGGCTGGATGATCCATGTGGTGCGCGACAAGCTGCGCACCGGCTTTGAAAAAATCGACCGCGTCTGGTCCGAAGTGACGAATGTCCTGGCCGACACCATTCCGGGCATCCGCGTGGTCAAGGCATTCGCCCAGGAAAAGCGCGAGGCCCAGCGGTTTCGCCATGTCAACCAGCACAACCTGGCGGTCAACGACAGGCTCAACAAGGTCTGGTCGCTGTTCACGCCCACGGTGTCGCTGCTGACCGAAATCGGCCTGCTGGTGGTCTGGGCCTTCGGCATCTGGCTGATGTCGCGCCAGCAGATCACGGTGGGCGTGCTGACCGCCTTCATCGCCTACATCGGCCGGTTTTACGGCCGGCTCGATTCGATGAGCCGCATCGTCTCGGTGACGCAGAAGGCGGCGGCGGGCGCCAAGCGGATTTTCGACATCCTCGACCATGTCTCAAACGTGCCCGAGCCGGCCCAGCCAGTGAAGATCGAGGCGCTGGCCGGCCGCATCGAGATGAAGGGACTGGGCTTTCGCTATGGCAACCGGTCGGTGATTCGCGGGCTGGACCTGGAAATAAAACCCGGCGAGATGATCGGCCTGGTCGGCCACAGCGGCTCGGGCAAAAGCACGCTGGTCAACCTGCTGTGCCGCTTCTATGACGTGACCGACGGCAGCATCCAGGTCGACGGCACCGATATCCGGCGCTTCGCGGTAGCCGACTACCGGCGCCACATCGGGCTGGTGCTGCAGGAGCCGTTTTTGTTTTTCGGCACCATCGCCGAAAACATCGCCTACGGCAAACCCGGCGCCACGCGGGCCGAGATCGTCGCGGCGGCGCGCGCCGCGCACGCGCACGAGTTCATCCTGCGGCTGCCGCAGGCCTACGACTCGCTGGTGGGCGAGCGCGGCCAGGGCCTGTCGGGCGGCGAGCGCCAGCGCATCTCGATTGCCCGGGCCTTGCTGATCGACCCGCGCATCCTGATCCTGGACGAGGCCACGTCGTCGGTCGACACCGAGACCGAAAAGGAAATCCAGAAGGCACTGGACAACCTGGTGCAGGGCCGCACCACGATTGCGATTGCCCACCGCCTGTCGACCCTGCGCAAGGCCGACCGGCTGGTGGTGATGGACCGGGGGCAGGTGGTGGAGGTCGGGCCGCATGACGCGCTGATGGCGCGGCAAGGCCACTACTGGCGGCTGTACGAGGCCCAGGCGCGTCAGGTGGATACCGAAGAGGGCAGCACCGAAACGCAGGACCGGCTGATCGCCGTGGCCACCGCGCAGATCGAACACACGGCCCAGCATGCCGCGCAGCAGGCCGGCACGCCGTAAGCCAAGGACACGCACCATGATCAACTTTACTTTCACGCCCGGCTTTCAGCTCAAGCGCCAGGCTTGCGGCCGCCTGCAGCTGACCGACTCGCACGGCCAGACGCATGCGGGGGTCGTGCCGGTGCGGGCATTTCCGCTGGACGCGCCGGAAGAGGGCATTTCGCTGGTCGGCGCCGAAGGCCATGAGCTGGTCTGGATCGAGCGGCTGGCCGATGTGCCGCCGGAGGTCGCCGCGCTGCTGCGGGAGGAGCTGGCGCTGCGCGACTTCATGCCTGAAATCACGCGGCTTGCCAGTGTCTCGTCGTTTGGCACGCCCAGCCTGTGGACGGTGGAAACCGACCGGGGCCCCACAACGTTCGTGCTCAAGGGCGAGGAGGACATCCGCCGCCTCAAGGGCAATGCGCTGCTGATCGGGAGCAGCGAAGGCGTGCAGTACGGCGTTGCCGACATGGCAGCCCTGGACCGGGGCTCACGCCGGTTGCTGGAGCGCTTTCTTTAACAAAATTGGCTATCAGCGCTTATCCAGCTTGCGTTTACAGCTATCAAATCAGGAGCTTTTAGGCTCCTGGATCGAACGGCCGCTCAGCGCACGGCGCTGGCGTTGGCAACGGCCAGCGCGGTCATGTTCAAAATGCGGCGTACCGTGGCCGAAGGCGTCATGATGTGCGCGACAGCGGCGGCGCCCAGCAGGATCGGGCCGACGGTGATGCCTTCCCCGCCCGTGACCTTGAGCACATTGAACAGGATGTTCGCCGCATCCAGGTTGGGGCAGATCAGGATGTTGGCCTCACCGGTCAAGGTGGTCTGCATCAGGGAACTCTGGCGGATCGTCTCGGACAGCGCGGCGTCGCCGTGCATCTCGCCGTCGCATTCGACATCGGGGGCGATCTGCGTGAACAGCTCCCGCGCGCGGCGCATCTTCAGCGCCGAGGCGCGCTTGGACGAGCCGTAGTTCGAGTGCGACAGGAAGGCGACCTTGGGCGGCAGGCCGAAGCGGCGTACTTCGTCGGCGGCCATCAGGGCGATGCTGGCGAGCTGCTCGGCGCTCGGGTCTTCGTTGACGAAGGTGTCGGCGATGAAAAGCGTGTGCTTGGGCAGCATCAGCGCATTGAGCGTGGCAAACCCCGGCGCGCCGTCTTTCAGGCCGATGATGTCGCGCACATGCTCCAGATGGCCGTCGAAGCGCCCGTGCAGGCCGCACAGCATCGCATCGGCGTCGCCCAGGTGAACCATCAGTGCGGCGATGCTGGTGGTGGAGCGGCGCACGGCGGCCTTGGCGGCCTCCGGGCTCACGCCTTCGCGTCCGAGCAGGTGGTGGTAGGTTTCCCAGTACTGGCGAAAGCGCGCATCGTCCTCGGGGTTGACGCATTCCACATCCTTGCCCAGGCGCATGCGCAAGCCGGCCTTGAGAATGCGGGCCTCGATGACCGCCGGGCGGCCGATCAAAATGGGGCTGGCGATGCCGTCGTCAAGCACCAGCTGCGCGGCGCGCAGCACGCGTTCGTCTTCGCCCTCGGCATAGGCCACGCGCTTGGCCGTGGACGCGCGCGCCGCGCCGAACACCGGTCGCATCAGCATGCCGGTGGAGTAGACGAACCGCGTCAGGCTCTGGCGGTAGGCCTCCATGTCCTGGATCGGGCGGGTCGCCACGCCGGAGGCTTCGGCGGCCTTGGCCACCGCCGGGGCAATGCGCAGGATCAGGCGCGAGTCAAAGGGCGTCGGAATCAGGTAGTCAGGGCCGAAGGTCAGTTCCTGGCCGGCATAGGCGCGGGCCACTTCCTCGCTGATGTCGGCCTTGGCCAGGTTGGCGATCTCGCGCACGCAGGCCAGCTTCATCTCCTCGGTGATCTTGCTGGCGCCGCAGTCGAGCGCGCCGCGGAAGATGTAGGGAAAGCACAGCACGTTGTTGACCTGGTTCGGGTAGTCCGAGCGGCCGGTGGCAATGATGCAGTCGGGCCGCACGGCCTTGGCCAGCTCGGGCCGGATTTCGGGCTCGGGGTTGGCCAGCGCCAGGATGATGGGGCTCTTGGCCATCGTCATGACCATTTCCTGCGACAGCACGCCCGCCGCCGAGCAGCCCAGGAACACGTCGGCGCCGTTGACCGCATCGGCCAGCGTGCGGGCGTCGGTGGTCTGCGCGTACCGCGCCTTGGATTCGTCGTAGCCGCCTGGGCGGCCGTCGTAGATCACGCCCTTGGAGTCGCAGACGTAGATGTTTTCGCGCCGAACGCCCAGGCCGGTCATCACGTCCAGGCAGGCCAGGGCCGCCGCGCCGGCGCCCGACACCGCGACCTTCACCGACTCGATGGACTTGCCCACCAGTTCCAGGCCGTTGAGCAGGGCGGCCGAGGAGATGATGGCGGTACCGTGCTGGTCGTCGTGGAACACCGGAATGTTCATCCGCTCGCGCAGCTTTTTCTCGATGTAGAAACACTCGGGCGCCTTGATGTCCTCCAGGTTGACGCCGCCCAGCGTCGGCTCCATGGCGGCAATGATGTCTACCAGCTTGTCCGGGTCGCGCTCGTCCAGCTCGATGTCGAACACGTCGATGCCGGCGAATTTCTTGAACAGGCAGCCTTTGCCCTCCATCACCGGTTTGCTGGCCAGCGGGCCGATGTCGCCCAGGCCCAGCACGGCCGTGCCGTTGGTGATCACGCCGACCAAATTGCCGCGCGAAGTGAAGTCGGCCGCCAGCGACGGGTCGGCCTGGATGTCCAGGCACGGATAGGCCACGCCCGGCGAATAGGCCAGTGACAGGTCGCGCTGATTGGACAGGGGTTTGGTGGCGTTGACCGAGATCTTGCCGCGTGTCGGAAACCGGTGATAGTCGCGCGCGGCGTCGCGCAGGGCCACTTCGGCCGGGGAAAGGGGGGTGTTCATGGTGTCTCCTCGGGAACTCGGATTGAATTTAGGATTCAAGCGTAACCCAATTGGCAGGCCAACTTGCGCAACGCCGGTCAATTCAAAAGTAAAAAAACTGAAGGGCTGGTGATCGTTTTTTCGCATGACTGGAAGGCCCCCGCACCGTACCGCCTGCGGTTGGTGATCCGTCATGGCCATAAGGATGTCCTTGCAGCAGGAGAGTTGCAGAGGAAAGCGCAGCCGCGCGGGCGCTTGCCGTTTGTCACGCCGCGGTAACAAGTTGAGCTGACAATTAGCCATCGCCAACTTCTTGTCTCACCATGAATGCCAAGTTACCGTGCTCCCTGAACCGCCGCCAGGCGCTGCTGCTGTCGGCCGGCATGGCGGCCAGTCTGCTTGCCCCGGCCGTGCTGGCGCAGGGCGGCTCTGCCGTCTCCGTCTACCCGGAGCGGCCCGTCAAAATTGTCGTGCCCTTTGCGCCCGGCGCGGGGACGGATGCCATGGCGCGCCTGGTGGCGCAAAAGCTCGGCGAGGTCATGGGCGCAAGCTTCGTGGTGGACAACCGCGCGGGTGCTTCCGGCGCCATCGGCACCCAGTATGTTGCGCAGGCGGCCGCCGACGGCTACACCTTGCTGCTGGTGGCGTCGCCCTTCACCACCGTCGCGGCGTCCCTGCCCAGCGCCAACTACGATCCGCTGCGCCAGTTCACGCCGGTCGGGATGATCGCCAGCGGTCCCCTGGTGTGGGCAGCCAACACCGCGCTGCCGGCCAACACGATGAAGGAGCTGGTCACGCTGGCCCGGCAAAAACCGGGCCTGCTCAACTACGGATCGGCCGGCGCGGGCGGCGTGAACCACCTGGTGCTGGAGCTGCTCAAGGCGCGCACCGGCACCTTCATCACGCACATTCCCTACCGGGGCGTGGCCCCGGCCACCCTGGACATGATCGGCGGGCAGATCCAGCTGGTCACGGGCACCATTCCGGCGCTGCTGCCTTTCATCCGCAACGGCAGCATCAAGGCGCTGGCCGTCACCAGCGCCAAACGCTCCAGCGCGCTGCCCGAGGTGCCCAACATGACCGAGGCCGGCCTGGCGGGCATCGACGTCGTCAACTATTTTGCGCTGATGGCGCCAGCGGGCACGCCGCCAGCCATCGTGAACGTGGTCAATGCGGCCATCAACAAGGTCGTGGCCCTGCCGGAGGTGGTGGCGCGGTTCAAGGCGGATGCCGTCGAAGCGGCGCCGGGCTCACCGGCCCTGCTCGGCCATTTCATCGAGGCGGATTACCGGGCCTGGCGCAATGTGGTGAGGTCGCAAAACCTCAAAATCGAATAGCTTCCTGGGGCAGCCGTATTGAACGGCGAGGCAATCCGGGCAGTAGTGCGCCAGCAGGCGCCAGGAATGGCGCTTGCCTCCTTCGGCGCCCGCCCTGGCAGTCAAGCGCAAGCCTGATTTGAAGAGAGAAAGACCGCGCCATTGGCAGCGCGCAGCCGTTGGGGCGCTTTCGTTTAAGCCAGCAAACAACTTTTCAGCATCAAATAGGCCACTGGCGCACGCGGGCCGTGCGCAGGCAGCTATGAATTCAATAGCAATCAGGCTGCCAGCATGAATACTTGCTCTGCCAGCCAGCGCGATGTCGCGCTAATCCTGCCCCTCCGTGAGCGTGTCCAGCTGGAACCTGCCGCTCTTGTGCCACAGCCAGGTGTCGGTGTAAACCACTTTTCCGAGCCTGAGGGGCGCTGGAAAGGGGGCTGCGCGCCTGACCGTTCGCTCGATCTCCGCAACGACTTCCGGCGCATGGCGCGGTGCCCGCAGCCATTCCAGCCGCGTGACGCGGCCGACCTGGTCGATCTGCACATTCAGCACGCCAATGGCATACAGGAGGGGCGGCATTCTTCCCTTGTAGATGCGCTCGGCATTCAAACCGTACAAGTGCGTGGCGCCGTCCTGGCGGTAGGCGCGCGCGGTGGCGGCCGATGAGTTTCGCGCTGAACCTTGCGGAGCCGGGATAGGGCCAATCACACCGGGCGAGACCGCCTCGGCCGGCGCGCTGGCCGGGGGCGGCGGGCTGGACGGCTCCAGGGCACCCTTGCAGGCGTTCAAGAGAGCCGCGGCAGCGGCGGAAGCGATTCTCAGCAGCCAGAAGCGGCGGGGCGATGTGTCGGGCATGGCGTGTCTCGTGTGATGTCGCTGAACGAAAGAGGCTGACAGCCTCGGTCAATGCAGGGCAGCGCCCGGTTGCATGCCATCAGGCTGGCATTACGATGGCTGGTATTGCAAGGGCTGAAGGCGTGGGCCGCATCGGCCGTTGCTTCGTTCCATTACGCCACATTACGCCACTTATCCTGCAGGCAGGTCAACATGGTTTCCAGCAGCGCCAGCCGCCACACCGCCGATTTTCTTGCCCGCCTGGCCAAGCAGCCCGCCGTGCTGGTGCAGGTCGAAGCAACCGAAGGGTCGGTGCCGCGAGAGGCGGGCACCTGGATGGCTGTTTTTGACGGCGCGCTGGTCGGCACCATCGGGGGCGGCCATGTGGAGTACCAGGCCATTGCACGGGCACGCGGGCTGCTTGGCCAAGCGCCGCCAGCGGCATCGGCATCGGCAGCGCCCGCCGCGTCGGTGCGTTTTGCGCTCGGCCCGGCGCTGGGCCAGTGCTGCGGCGGCGTGATGCACCTGCGTTTTGAACGGGTCAGCGCCAGCGATGCGCCGGCCTTGGGCCGGCAGCTGGGCGGCGGCGGGGTGCCGGTGGCGCTTTTCGGCGGCGGGCATGTTGGCCATGCCTTGATCCATGCGCTGGCACCCCTGCCGTTTCAGGTGCGCTGGATCGACAGCCGCGACGGCGTGTTCCCCAACAGCCCGCCGGCCCATGTCGTGTGCGAGCATTCCGATCCGGTGCAGGCGGCCGTGAGGGACCTGATGCCGCGCTCGCGCGTGCTCATCATGAGCTTCAGCCATGCCGAGGACCTGGAGGTGGTCGCGGCCTGCCTCAGGCGCCAGCGCGAGAAAGCCGACCTGCCCTATGTCGGCCTGATCGGCAGCAAGACCAAATGGGCCACGTTCCGGCACCGCCTGGAGGCGCGAGGCTTCCTCCCTGCCGAACTGGCGCGCATCACCTGCCCCATCGGCATTGCGGGCATCACCGGCAAGGAGCCCGAAGTGATTGCCGTAGCGGTGGCGGCCCAGTTGTTGCAAACCCTCGGTCCGTCTTGAGCGTGCGCGGAAATCCTTTCGGACCCAATACCGCCAGGTGGAAACATCACAACCCATCTGCGTAGTAGCACCTATGGATTTGGCGGCTATCCATGGCCAAATTCATGCGCGCAAAGCGTGGTTTGGGTGTGTTGATCCTCAGGAAATGGTGGGGTTTCCAAAGTTGTCAACGCCCAAACAATGGTTTTTGGGCATCATTTTTAAACTCAATTTAGAAAAAAAACAATGAAAAAAACTCTTTCATCCGTGATGCGCACCTTGACCGTTGGCGGCTTCATGGCTGCCGCACTGTCGGCAGCCGCTGCCCCGATTGTGGTCGGGCAAGTCGCGCCTATGAGCGGCATGGAGGCGCCCCAGGGACGCGCTTATGCCGCTGGCATCCGGCTGGCCCTGAACAAAGCCAATAACGAGGGCGGGGTGAATGGCAACACCTTCAGCCTGATCACCAAGAACGATGCCAACCGCCCTGACGAAACCCTGGCCGCTACCCGGCTGTTGCTGAGCGAGAGCCGCCCACTGGTGCTGGCGGGTTATTTTGGCGACCGCAACATGGCTGAGCTGGCCAGCTCGCGGCTGCTTGAGAAAGAAAAAATCGCCTTGGTGGGTTACCGCATCAATGAGATTCGGGACGAGGCGCCGCTGATGTACAGCGTTCGCGCCACGCTGCGTGACGAAGTCAACAAGATCGTTGAGCATCTGGCCACGGTGGGCATCACGCGCGTGGGACTGTTTTATCCGGACGGGCTCGGTGCCGCACCGCTGATTGCAACCATGGAAGACGTGGCGAAGAAGAAAAATGTCAAGCTCACGGTCAAGGGCTCTTATTCGCATAACTCGGCCAAAGTGGCCGACGCAGTCATTGATGCGTTTGTCGCGGCGGCACCGCAGGCAATCATCATCATCTCCAGTAGCGCGGCTGCAGCGGACTTTATTGAAAAATACCGGATGAGTGGAGGTGCGGCGCAATTGTTTGCCCATTCCGGCACAGACGTCGAGCACATCTCCCAGCGCCTGAACGAAGAGCACATGAAAGGCCTGTCCATTGCACAGGTCACGCCGAATCCGTACAAGATTTCAGGGCTCCTGGGCAGGGAGTTCACCAGCGTGGTAGCCAAAACGCCTGACCTGAATATGCCAGTGAGCTACGCCATGATGGAGGGGTACATTGCCGGGTCCGTGATCGTGGAGGCCGCGCGGCGCATGGGCCCCAAGGTATCGCGCGAGGGTTTTGTGTCGGCGCTTGACGGCATTGCCAACCTGGATATGGGTGGCTACAAGCTGGGCTTCAGACCGGGCATGCGCTCAGGCTCAAGGTTTGTCGAGCTGAGCATCGTCACCGCCACGGGGCGCATCCGGCAATAAACTGGCCATGGCCTTACCAGGCGCTTGCCAGGCCCTCGGCCCGAATGGAGGGCTGGTCAAAATGGCCAGCCAGAAAGTCCACAAAAACCCTGACGCGGACTGAGGTCTGGTGCCGCTGCGGGTAAACCGCATGAATATCGGCTGGCGGCAAATGGTGGTTTTCCAGCACCTGGACCAGTCGCCCGCTGCGCAGGTATTTGGCAATGTCCCATTCGGCGCGCATCACGATGCCATGGCCTGCCAGGGCCCAGTTCACGGCGATCTCGCCGTCGTTCGTGCTCAAGTTGCCGCGCACCTTGACGGTTTCGCAGCGCTTGCCCAGCGACAGGCGCCAAGTGCCGTAGGCTTCGTCTCCTTGGCGTATGCCGATGCAATCGTGCCGGGCCAGGTCGTGCGGCACCCGGGGAATGCCGTGGCTGGCCAGGTAGGCCGGCGCAGCGCACAGCAGGCGCCGGTTGGGCGCCAGGTGCCGGGCAACCACCCGCGCATCGGGCGGCTCGCCAAAGCGCACGCACACATCGAAGGCGTCATCGCTCATCGGCGGCGGATCGACCGACAGTTGCAACTGGATCTGGACCTGTGGATGCAACTGGTTGAAGCGCGAGATCAACGGCGCGATATGGCTGCGCCCGAAACCCAGCGTGGCGTTGACGCGCAACAAGCCCTTGGGCGCCGCTGCCGCGTTGCACACCAGCTGCTCCATGTCGTCGATGTCGGCCAGGATGCGCCGCGCATGCAACAGATAGGTCTCGCCCTCGGCAGTCAGGCTGGCGCGGCGGGTGGTGCGGTTGAGCAGTTGCACCCCCAGCCGCGCTTCCATCTGGGCCAGCCGCTTGCTGATGGCCGGGGTGGTCACGTCCAGCTCGCGGGCGGCGGCTGAAAAACTGCCGCAGCGTGCCAGCAGGCTGAAGAAAGTCATTTCGGAAGGGGCGGAGGAAGGTGTGGACATTGTTGAATCAAAGTAAACAATGCCTTCACTTTAGCAAGGGCCGTTGAATCAGGCAATCGATAGAGTTGCACCCACGGCAACCCATTTCAACCCGCTTTCCCCTTCAACCCCAGGAGCCCTTCATGAAAACCTACAAGATCGCTTGCATTCCCGGCGATGGCATCGGCAAGGAAGTCATCCCCGCCGGACAAGAAGTTTTGCAGGCGCTGGCCGCCACGCAAAACCGCTTCGCCTTCGATTTCACCTCTTTCGGCTGGGGCGGCGACTGGTATCGCCAGCACGGCGTGATGATGCCCGAGGACGGCCTGGACGCGTTGCGCGGCCAGGATGCAATCTTGTTCGGCTCGGCCGGCGACGCGGACATTCCCGACCACATCACCCTGTGGGGCCTGCGCCTCAAAATCTGCCAGGGGTTCGACCAGTACGCCAATGTGCGGCCGACCCGCATCCTGCCCGGCATCGACGGGCCGCTCAAGCGCTGCACGCCAGAGCAGCTCGACTGGGTCATCGTGCGCGAGAACTCCGAAGGCGAATACTCCGGCGTCGGCGGGCGTGTCCACCAGGGCCACCCCATCGAGGCGGCGACGGATGTGTCGATGATGACCCGCGCCGGCGTCGAGCGCATCATGCGCTACGCCTTCAGGCTGGCCCAGTCGCGCCCTCGCAAGCTGCTGACCGTCGTCACCAAGTCCAACGCCCAGCGCCACGCGATGGTGATGTGGGACGAGATTGCCGTTCAGGTCAGCCGGGAATTCCCGGATGTCACCTGGGACAAGGAACTGGTCGATGCCTGCACCGCGCGCATGGTGAACCGGCCCGCCTCGCTCGACACGGTGGTCGCGACCAACCTGCATGCCGACATTTTGAGCGACCTGGCCGCCGCGCTGGCCGGCAGCCTGGGCATTGCGCCCACCGGCAACATCGACCCCGAGCGCCGCTATCCCAGCATGTTCGAACCGATCCACGGCTCGGCCTTCGACATCATGGGCCAGGGCCTGGCGAACCCGATCGGCACCTTCTGGTCGGCCGTGATGCTGCTGGAGCACCTGGGCGAGGGCGCCGCCGCCCGGCAGCTGATGCAGGCCATCGAGTCGGTGACAGCCGACAGCGCCCTGCACACCCGCGACCTGGGCGGCCAGGCCACCACCGCCCAGGTGACGGCCGCCATCTGCGACCGCATCGCCGCCACGGCGCGGCAGCCGCTGGCCGCCTGACGCCAGACGCCAGACGCCAGACGCCTCACCACCCAAGGAGACAAGACATGCCATCGCAACCAAAAAACAAGCCCTTTCCGCTTCCCGCCCTGGTCCGTGCCGCCGTCGCGGCTTCTGCGGCAGTGCTCTGCCTGTCCGGCGGCGCCGCTTTGGCGCAGGCCTGGCCTGCGCGGCCGATCAGCCTGATCGTGCCTTTTCCCGCAGGCGGCACGACCGATGTGCTGGCCCGTGCCGTGGGGCAGGAACTGGCCAAGAGCCTGGGCCAGCCGGTGGTGGTTGAAAACAAGCCGGGCGCGGGCGCCACGCTTGGCGCGGACTTCGTCGCCAGGTCCAAACCCGACGGCTACACCCTGCTGATGGGCGCGGTGCACCACACCATCGCCACCAGCGTGTACAAAAAGCTGCCCTACGACTTCCAGAAGGATTTCGCGCCCATCACGACCGTGGCGCTGGTGCCCAATGTGCTGGTGGTCAACCCGAATGTGCCGGCCAAGAATGTGCAGGAGCTGCTGGCGCTGGCCAAGGCGGAACCCGGCAAGCTGACCTATGGCTCCAATGGCAACGGCACCGGCCAGCACCTGATCGGCGCGCAGTTCGAGGGCATGGGCGGCGTCAAGCTGCTGCATGTGCCCTACAAGGGCAGCGGGCCGCTGACGGTCGATCTGCTGGGCGGGCAGATCACGATGTCCTTCGACACCATCACGCCGGTGCTGCCGCAAGTCAAGGCCGGCAAGCTCAGGGCACTGGCCGTGACCACGATCAAGCGCTCGCCGGCCCTGCCCGATGTGCCGACGCTGGACGAGTCAGGCCTCAAGGGCTTTGACCTGGGCACCTGGTTCGGCATTTTGGCGCCAGCCACCACACCAAAGGATGTCGTGACGCGGCTGAACACCGAACTGGTGAAGATCATCGACTCGGCGGATTCCCGCAAGAAAATGGCCGACATCGGCGCGGAGCCGATTGGCAATTCGCCGGCTCAGATGGCCGGGCAGATCAAGGAAGATACCGAGCGCTTTTCAAGGCTGGTCAAAGATGCCAAGGTCGCCATCGAGTGATGGTTTCGTGCCAGTGCTCAATGCCCCGCCGACTTTGAAAACACATTGAGCACCACCACGCCGGCAATGATCAGCCCCATGCCCAGCAGGCCGGGCGGGTCTATCGTCTGCCTGAACACCACGAAGCTGATGACGGTGATCAGCACGATGCCCAAGCCCGACCAGATGGCGTAGGCAATGCCGGTCGGCATGGTTCTGAGGGTGATGGTCAGGCAGTAAAAGGCAATGCCGTAGCCGGCCAGGGCGACCAGCGTGGGCAGCGGCCGGGTGAAGCTGTCGCTGGCCTTCAGAGCGGTGGTGGCGATGACTTCGGCAACGATGGCAATGCCCAGGGCGAGGTATGCATTCATGGGCTGCGCTTTCGGGGTAAGGCGTGATGGCTGATTTTAAGAAGGCTGACCTGGCGCGGCACAATCCGGGCAGGAGGCCTCCATTTTCATGACCACACCCACACCCCCATCCTTCAACTCCCTTGCCGATGTCAGCGCCCAGCCGCGCCGGTTTTTGGACCATTTGTTCCAGGCAGCGGTGACGCGCGCCCTGCCGCTGGCCAACACCGCCCGGTTTCTGCCGGCGCCACCGACGCCTGAAAGCGGCGGCCGCACCATCGTGATCGGCGCGGGCAAGGCCGGCGGCGCCATGGCGCAGGCGGTCGAGGCGCACTGGCCCGCCGACGCACCGCTCGAAGGCCTGGTCGTGACGCGCTACCACCACGTGCCGCCCCGGCCCAAGGGCTTGCCGCGGCGCATCGAAGTGGTCGAGGCGTCGCATCCGGTGCCCGACGAGGCCGGCCAGGCGGCGGCCGGGCGCATTTTGGCGATGGTGCAGGGGTTGACGGAAAACGACCTGGTGCTGTGCCTGATCTCGGGCGGCGGCTCGTCGCTGCTGGCCCTGCCGGCCGAGGGGCTGAGCCTGGAAGAAAAGCAGGCCGTCAACAAGGCGCTGCTGGCCAGCGGCGCCAATATCGGCGAGATGAACTGCGTGCGCAAGCACCTGTCGCGCATCAAGGGCGGGCGGCTGGCGGCGGCCTGCGCGCCGGCCCGCGTCGTCACGCTGACCATCAGCGACGTGCCGGGCGACGACCCATCGGTCATCGCCAGCGGCCCGACCGTGCCCGACTCCAGCAGCTGCGCCGACGCGGTGGCGATCTTGCAGCGCTACGGCATCGAGGTGCCCGGCGCCATCATGAGCCTGCTCGAACAAGGCGCGCTGGAAACGCCCAAGCCCGGCGATGCGCTGTTCGACGGCCATGAAGTCCACCTGATCGCCACGCCGCAGCAAAGCCTGGAAGCGGCTGCCGAGGCTGCCCGCGCCGCCGGCCTGGCGGCTTACATCCTCAGCGATGAAATCGAAGGCGAATCGCGCGAGGTCGGCAAGGTGCATGCCGCGCTAGCCCGCGCCGTGGCGCGCAAGGGCCAGCCCTTCCAGAAACCCTGCGTGATCCTGAGCGGCGGCGAAACAACGGTCACGATTCGAAAGCAGCCACCCGGGGTGGCCAAGGGGCGCGGCGGCCGCGCCGGCGAGTTTTGCCTGGGGCTGGCACTGGGCCTGCAGGGGCAGCCCGGCGTGTACGCGCTGGCCGCCGACACCGACGGCATCGACGGCGTGGAAGACAACGCGGGCGCCCAGGTGGCGCCGGACACGCTTGAGCGGGCAGTGGCCGCCGGCATGAAGCTCGATGCGTACCTGGACCGCAACGACGCCTATGGCTACTTTGAGCGGCTCGATGACCTGGTGGTCAGTGGCCCGACCTACACGAACGTCAACGATTTCAGGGCGATCCTGATTCTGTAGGGCGCCGCGCTGCGGGTGGGCAACAGTGGCAAGCATGTTAGCTCTATGCCCCCACCTAGCGAAAAAAGCTGGAGATGCTATCTAATTGATAGCTGATTGTGCAGCCATGCCGTGCGCTGGCGCCGGATTTTGTTAAAAACTGCAAGTGCTGGCCTTGCGGTCGCGGCCCGGCTGGCCAGAGCGGTTTTCACCCTGCGTGCGTGCGGCCCGATCGCCGTGCCCTGGGGGCTTGGTAGCGCAGTAATTGGTTACTTTGTAGACGAGAGGTTACGGGGTGGCCCCATTAAAGTAGGCCGCAGGGCAGGGACAGTCCTTCCCACTGCCTTTCGGGGCGGTTTTGTAGTTACCTCAAACGCACGGGAAGAACAACACCATGAACGCACCCACTGACCTCGCTGCCCTGAAAAACCGCCAGCAAACGACCTGGGCCAGCGGCGATTACGCCGTCATCGGCACCACGCTTCAGATCGTCGGCGAGCGGCTGGCCGAGGCCTGCGATCTGCGCTGGGACGAGCGTGTGCTGGATGTGGCCGCCGGCAACGGCAATGCGACGCTTGCGGCGGCGCGCCGGGGCTGCCAGGTGACCTCGACCGACTATGTCGAGTCGCTGCTTGAGCGGGGCGCCGAGCGCGCGCGCGCCGAACGCCTGGAGGTGCGCTTTCAGGTGGCCGACGCCGAGGCGCTGCCGTTTCAGGATGCCAGCTTCGATGCGGTGCTGTCCACCTTCGGCGTGATGTTCGCGCCCAACCAGGCAAAGGCCGCCTCCGAACTGGCCAGGGTGTGCCGGCCGGGCGGGCGCATTGGCCTGGCCAACTGGACGCCCGAGGGCTTCATCGGCCAGCTGTTCAAGACGATAGGGCGCCACCTGCCGCCGCCGCCCGATGTGCAGCCGCCTTCGCGCTGGGGCGTGGAAAGCCAGCTGCGGTCGTTCTTTGCCGGGCAGGCCGCCTGGATGGCGGTGACGCCCAGGCAGTTCAACCTGCGCTACCGCTCGGCCGCGCATTTCATCGAGGTCTTTCGGACCTGGTACGGACCGATGCACCAGGCTTTTGCGGCGCTGCCGCCCGACAAGGGCCGGGCGCTGGAGAGCGACATCACCGAGCTGCTCAACAGCCAGAACCAGGCCGGTGCCGACTCCCTGGTCGTGCCGAGCGACTACCTGGAAGTCGTCATCACGCGGCGCTGAGGCGGGAAAATGATCTCAGGGCAGGACGGGGCTGACGGGACTCGCCTCTGAACGCTGCGCCGGAAAGCGTGCCTGAAACGTCGTGCCGGCCTGCTCGGACGAGGTGACCAGCACTTCGCCCTGGTGCGCCTGGGCAATCTCGTTCACGATGAACAGCCCCAGGCCCACGCCCTGGCTTTTATGGCTGCTGCTGCCGCGCACCATCGGCTCGAACAGGCCGGCCAGCAGTGCCGGCGCAATAGGGCTTCCGTGGTTGTGAACGCTGATGGCAAATCCGCCGGCCGAGAACGCCGAGGTCACCACGACCGGTTGATCCGGCGCGCCGTAGGCCATCGCGTTGGACACCAGATTGCCGATGAGCTGGATCAGCCGGTCGGCGTCCGCGCTGCATTCGCCGTCGCCCTCGATGCGGTGCTGCAGCTGGCGGCCGGGAAACGCGGCGGCCAGTTCCTCAACGCTGTCCGACACCAGCTGGTGAAGCGCCACCGGCGCGCACGCCAGCGCCAGCCCCTGGCCGATCCGCGCCGTGGTGAAGTCCAGCAGGTCGCCGATCAGGCGTTCGGCGCGGCCGACCGAGTTGCTGATGCGGCCCAGGACCGTGCGCTGGGTGGGCGTGACTTCGCCGCGTTCGAGCAGGTAGGCGCTCATCTTGATGGCCGACAGCGGATTGCGCAGGTCATGGCTGACGATGCCCACCATCTGCTCGGCAAACAGCGCCCGGTCCTGCGCCTGGGCATGCTGGCGGCTGATCTCGGCCTGCGCCAGCAAAAGCGACCGCTGGGCCTGCTGCTCCTTGGCGGCCAGTTCCTCGGCGCGCTTTCGCGCCAGCAGCAGTTCGCGCTCGTACTTGTGCCGGTCCTCGGCAACGAACACGGCAATCTCGTGGCGCAGCTGCGCGCCGCTCAGGCGGCGCACGGCATTCATCATGACCGGCACGGTATGGCCCTCCCGGTGCATGATCTCCAGCTTGACCTCGGCAATCGATCCCTGCATGTGCAGGAGCGGCGTCCAGTGGGTCTGGTGAAAAATCCTTCCGCCCATGGTGAGCAGATCCTGCAGCTTGCGCCGGGCGACCAGTTCCTCGGGCGCGTAGCCGACCCAGTTGCAAAAAGTCGCGTTGACCCGGCGAATCGTGCCGTCGTGGCTGGTGACCAGCAAACCGCAGGGCGCATGCTCGAAAAGCGCCTCCGCCGTCAGCGCCGGCTCGCCCTCATCCGGCATGGCCAGCGTGACCCAGGGTCGAAAGAAAGTCGTTGATGGCCGCCGTGCTGGCGCTCGGCTCGCTCAGGTGCGGGCAGTGGCCGACGTTGTCGATGATCCGCAGGGTGCTGCGCGGCAGGGTGCGGTGCATGTACTCGCCGACCGACAGCGGCGCGATCAGGTCGTCGCTGCACTGCAGCAGCAGCGTCGGCGTGTCCAGGCGCGGCAGCTCGGCCCGGTGGTCCGACAAAAAGGTCACGCGGGCGAAATGCTTGGCGATTTCCGGGTCGGTGCGGCAAAAGCTGTTGGTCAGTTCCACGCCCAGCTCGGGCTGGCCGGGCGCGCCCATGATGGCCGGGGCCATGTTGCTGGACCAGCCCAGGTAGTTGCTCTCCAGCGTCTCCAGCAGGGACGTGATGTCCTGGCGGGTGAAGCCGCCCACGTAGTCGCCGTCATTGATGTAGCAGGGCGAAGGGCCGATCATGACCTGCGCGGCGAATTTCACCGGCGCCTTCAGGCCGGCCAGCACCCCGATCATGGCGCTGACCGAGTGGCCGACGAAAATGACCGGCCCGGTGGCAAACGCGGCAATCACGTCGAGCATGTCGTCCGCGTGGCCCTGGAGCGAATCGTACTTTTTCTTGTCGTAGGCCGACAGGTCCGAATTGCCGCTTCCCACCAGGTCCACCAGCACGGTGCGAAAACGCGTCTCGAAAGCGGGCGCGACCAGGCGCCACATGTTCTGGTCGCAGCCAAACCCGTGGACGAACACCAGGGTGGCGGGGCCGTCGCCGCGAACCTGCACGTTGTTGCGCTTTTGCACCGTGTCCGACACGCTGAACGACTCAGCCACGCTCGGGTATCTCCAGGCCCTTGGCCACGGCAGGGCGCGCCACAAACGCTGCCAGCGCGCGCAGGACATTCGGGAATTCGTCGATGTTGACCAGCGCGCCGGCTTCATAGAAACCGATCAGGTTGCGAATCCAGGGAAAGCTGGCGATGTCGGCAATCGTGTAGGCCTCGCCCATGATCCAGGCGCGGCTTTCCAGCCGCTGGTCGAGCACGCCGAGCAGGCGCTTCGATTCGGCGGCGTAGCGGTCGCGCGGGCGCTTGTCCTCGTAGTCCTTGCCGGCGAACTTGTCGAAAAACCCCAGCTGGCCGAACATCGGCCCGATGCCGCCCATCTGGAACATCAGCCACTGCAGGGTCTCATAACGCCCGGCGGCGTCCTGCGGCAGGAACTGGCCGGTCTTCTCGGCCAGGTAGACCAGGATGGCGCCGGATTCGAACAGCGCCAGCGGCTTGCCGCCGGGGCCGTTCGGGTCCAGGATGGCCGGAATCTTGTTGTTGGGATTGAGCGACAGGAACTCGGGCGTGGTCTGGTCGTTGCTCTGGAAGTTGACCAGGTGCGGCTCGTAGGGCAGGCCCGTTTCCTCCAGCATGATCGACACCTTGACGCCGTTGGGCGTGGGCAGCGAGTAGAGCTGGAGGCGCTCCGGATGCTGGGCGGGCCATTTTTGGGTGACGGCGAAATCGGACAGGGTCGGGGTGGCGGACATGAAGCTCCTTGAGGCGCAAGCGCTGGCGGCAAGCCCGGGCGTAGCGGTTGGGTGGGGGGCAAAGGCTGCAAAAGCATCGAATATAAACGGGCATTCTTCTTTGTGCCCGCGTGAGGGAATCGGCGCGCCGGCTGGCGGCGCCACGCCTGCACGCGCCAGTTGCCCGCCGTGCGGCGCGTTGTTTCAGGCCGCCAGCCGGCCCAGGGCTTTGAGCACGTTTTCGGCTGTCGCCGGCGCCTGCAGCCGCACTGGAACGCCCGGCCGCGCGGCCGCCACCGCATCGCGCAGGGCTTCGTAGACGCTGATCGCCAGCATCAGTGGCGGCTCGCCGACGGCCTTGCTGCCGAACACGTTGTCCTCGCGGTTGGCCTCGGGCCAGAGGTCGATCCTGAAGTGCGCCGGAATGTCGCCCGCCGTCGGAATCTTGTAGGTGCTGGGCGCATGGGTGGTCAGCAGGCCCTGGTCGTTCCACACCAGCTGCTCGGTGGTCAGCCAGCCCATGCCCTGCACGAAGCCGCCTTCGATCTGGCCGATGTCGATGGCCGGGTTGATGCTGTTGCCCACGTCGTGCAGGATGTCCACTTTCAGCACCCGGCTCTCGCCAGTGAGCGTGTCGATGGCGACTTCGGTGCAGGCCGCGCCGTAGGCGAAGTAGAAAAATGGCCGGCCGGTCAGCGTGTTCTTGTCGTAGTGGATCTTGGGCGTGCGGTAAAAGCCGTCGCTCCAGAGCTGGATGCGGTTGGCGTAGGCCAGCTTGACGACTTCGGTGAACGGCCGGGTGGCGGCGGGCGTGGTCACCTCGCCGCCCTGGAACCGCACGGCGCCGGCGCCGCAGCCGTCCAGCCCGGCGACGAACTGCGCCAGGTTGTCCCGCACCGTGCGGGCGGCGTACTGCGCGGCCCGGGCGTTCAGGTCGGTGCCGGCCGAGGCGGCGGTGGCCGAGGCGTTGGGCACCTTGCCGGTGTCGCTGGCGGTGGCCAGTACCTGCTCGAACGCGATGCCCAGCTCGTCGGCCACGATCTGGCAGACCTTGGTGTTCAGGCCCTGGCCCATCTCGGTGCCGCCGTGGTTCACCTGGCAGGAGCCGTCGGTGTACACATGCACCAGCGCGCCGGCCTGGTTGAACAGCGTGGCGGTGAACGAGATGCCGAACTTCACCGGGGTGAGGGCAATGCCGCGCTGGATCACCGGGCTGCTCCGGTTCCATGCAGAAATCGCTTCCCGCCTTTGCTGGTACTTCGCAGTCAGCTCCAGTTTTGATAGCAACGGGGCCAGGATGTTGTCTTCGACTTTCATCCGGTAGTGGGTGGTGTCGCGCTCGCCCACGCCGTACAGGTTGCGCCGGCGCACCGCCAGCGGGTCCAGCCCCAGGTGGCGGGCGATGTCGCCCATGATGGCCTCGGTGACGATCATGCCCTGCGGCCCGCCGAAGCCGCGAAAGGCGGTGTTGCTCTGGGTGTGGGTCTTGCAGCGGTAGGACGCGATCTCGACATGCGCCAGAAAGTAGGCGTTGTCCACATGGAACACCGCGCGGTCGGCCACCGGCCCGGACAGGTCGGCGCTGAAGCCGCAGTTGACGGCCATGCGCAGCTTCAGGCCCGCGATGCGGCCGGTGTCGTCGAAGCCGACGGCGTAGTCGTACGCGAAGGGATGGCGCTTGCCGGTGATGAGGAAGTCGTCGTCGCGGTCCAGCCGAAGCTTGACCGGTTTTTGGAGCTTGCGCGCCGCCACGGCCGCCCAGACCGCCATGTGCCCGGCCTGCGTCTCCTTGCCGCCAAAGCCGCCGCCCATGCGCCGGCACTCGACCCGCACCGCATGGCTGGCGATGCCCAGCGCATGCGCCACCCAGTGCTGCACCTCGGCCGGGTGCTGGGTGCTCGAATACACCAGCCATTGGCCCTGCTCCTGCGGCACGGCGTAGGCGACCTGGCCTTCGAGGTAGAAATGCTCCTGGCCGCCGACTTGCAGCGTGCCGCGCAGCGTGTGCGCCGCCGCTGCCAGGGCCGCATCGGCATCGCCGCGCCTGACGAAGACCGGCGGCAGCACATAGGTTTGCGCCTCCAGCGCGTCGTCTACCGTCAGCAGGGCGGGCAGGGGCTCGATCTGGCTGATGACTTTTCGGGCCGCGCGGCGCGCCTGCATCACCGTGTCGGCCACCACCAGGCCGATCACCTGGCCGATGTGCTGGACCGTGTCTTCTGCAAGCACCGGCTCGTCATGCGAGAAGTTGCCCAGCAGCCGGTCGCCGGGAATGTCGCGCGCCAGCACCACCCCCCGCACGCCCGGCATCGCGAGCGCGGCCGCCGTATCCACGTCCAGCAACCGGCCGTGGGCGACCGTGGACAGGATCGGCGCGGCATGCAGCGTGCCCTTGAGCTCCGGGATGTCATCGACATAGCTGGCAGCGCCCGCTACCTGCGCGCGGGCGCTTTCGTGCGGGCGCGAGCTGCCCGACACCTGCGGCGCCGCCGGCCGGGTGGCGGGCGCCGGCTGCGCCACGGCCAGCGCTTCGGCGACTTCGGCGGCGTGGTCGTTGGCCAGGGTGACCTGCGGGTCGCCCACCTCGTCGCGGCTGAGCGAAATATCCTGGTCCTTCGCCATGTCCATGGTCATGCTCCTTCTTCCAGCACGAACGACGCCAGGTTGATCTGCCGCATTCCCTGGCTCTCCAGCCAGTAGCGCTGCAGCAGGTTGCCCAGCACCTCGGTGCGGTAGGCGCCTGACGCCCGCATGTCCGACAGCGGCGTGAACTCGGCGCGCAGCGCGGCCATCGCAGCCTGCACGGTAAGCAGCGTCCAGGGCTGGCCGGTCAGCGCGGCTTCGGTTTGCACCGCCCGGACCGGGGTGGCTGCCACGCCGCCGGCGCCGATGGAAGCATGCGCCACCGCGCCGTTGTTGATCCGCAGCTTGATGGCCAGGCAGACGGCGGAAATGTCGTCGTCGAAGCGCTTGGAAATTTTGTACGCCTTGAGCAATTCGGGGAGCCCCTTACCCCCGCCCTCTGCCCAAAGGGGCGAGGGAGCAAGAGGACTTGTCGGCGTGGGATTCCCCGTCCCCGCTTCAACTCCCTCTTCCACTGGGAGAGGGCTGGGGTGAGGGCTCTCCGGCCTGGGCACCTTGATAAACGCCAGCACCTCGTCGGCTGCCATCAGGTTTTGCCGATAGCCGGTGTAGAGCTGCTCCAGCGGCATCTCGCGCCGGCCGCGTTCGCTCATCAGCACCACCTGCGCGCCCAGCGCGATCAAGAGCGGCATCGAGTCGCCAATCGGCGAGCCGTTGGCCACGTTGCCACCCAGCGTGCCCGCATTGCGCACCGGCAGGCCGGCAAAGCGGCTGGCAAAGCCGTGCAGCTGCGGCCACGCCCGCACCAGCGCGCCAAAGGCATCGGCCAGCGTCACCGCCGCGCCGATGGCGATGTGGTCCGCATGCTGCTCGATGCTTCGCAGCTCGGCCACGCGGGTCAGGTCGAGCACTTCGGAAAACTGCCGGTGCTGCTTGGTCACCCACAGCCCGACATCGGTGCAGCCGGCAACCAGCTGCGCCCCGGGATGCGCGGCGCGGGCTTTCAGCAGCTCGGCCAGCGTGCGCGGCATTTTATAAGCCAAATTGGCCTCTAGCGCAGGCGGGGCTTGCGCAAGCTGCTCTAGTTTTAATAGCAAAGCAGCTTCGTCGATAAAAACCGGCGGCAGGCTGCCCATGGCCTGCACGGCGTCCAGGATGGGCCGGTAGCCCGTGCAGCGGCACAGGTTGCCCGACAGCGCCTCCTGCGCCATTTCACGGCTGATTGAGTTAGAAGCTGATCCCCCCAAGCCAGGACCACTGATCTGGCTTTGCCAGTCCGCAGGCGCAGAAGTGGGAATGGTTTCTTTCAAGCCAGGGCCGCGGATCTGGCTTTGCCAGTCCGCAGGCGCAGCAGCCCCCTCGGGGCTGAAGGCTGCGGCTCCAAGCCCGCCTGCGCGGGCGTGGACAGCCTGAAGATGCGCCGCCTCTGGCGGCGTGGCGCCCTGCAAGGGCAGCGAACCACACGCAGTGGGGAGCGTGGGGGCCATATACAGGCCGAAGAGGCTCATCACGAACCCCGGCGTGCAAAAGCCGCATTGCGAGCCGTGGCACTGCAGCATCGCCTGTTGCGCCGGATGCAGGCTGCCATCCGGGGCGGCCAGGTCTTCGACCGTCCACAGCGCCATGCCGTCGATAGAATGCGCCAGCCGGATGCAGCTGTTGACGGCCCGGTAGCGCAGCGCCCCCGCCTCGGGCTCGCCGAGCACGACCGTGCAGGCGCCGCAGTCGCCTTCGCCGCAGCCCTCCTTGGTGCCGGTCAGGCCCAGGTCTTCGCGCAGCAGCTCCAGCAGGGTGCGCTCGGGTGGTACATTGCCCAAACTGACCATTTCGCCCCGCTTGACGAAACGCAGGGGCTTGACGCCATGCCGGGCGAGGGGAGGGAGGAGGGTCATGTCTGGCAGGTTAAAACAATCGGGCCGCGGGCGGTCGGCGGCGCTTCATATTACCCGCCCCGATGCACAGGTATCGGGGCTCGGGGGTGCTGGAATGGGGCTGGCCATGCAGCGTCGGCATTCCTATTGCTGCAGGCTATATTGGAGGCCGCCAGGATGGCCTGGGTTGAAAACAGGCTCTCGCGGCCCGGATTTGCGTTGCAAGCGCTTTGCTATTAAAAACAGAGCTGTCCGCGCCCGTCCTTCCTGCGCAAAGTGGTTAAAAGCTTCATAAAAAAGAAATTTCGGACACCCGCGATGCCCTTAACACCCATGACCGCTCCCGCCCCCCCGAACGACAGCCCCGCCGCCGCGCCGCCCCGGCTGCGGCTGTCGGGCATCACCAAGCGTTACCCGGGCGTGGTCGCCAACAGCGGCATCGACCTGGCCGTGCTGCCCGGCCAGATCCATGCGGTGCTCGGCGAAAACGGCGCCGGCAAGTCAACGCTGATGAAAGTCATCTACGGCGCGGTCAGGCCCGATGCCGGCGGCATGGAGATCGACGGCCGGCCGGTGGCGGTGCGCAATCCGCAGGAGGCGCGGGCGCTGGGCATCAGCATGGTGTTCCAGCACTTCAGCCTGTTCGACACCCTCACGGTGGCCGAAAACGTCTGGCTCGGGCTGGACAGGCGCCTGGGCCTGGCCGAGGTGTCGCGGCGCATCACGGCCACGGCCGAGGCGTATGGCCTGCCTTTGGAGCCGCTGCGGCCGGTGCACACCCTGAGCGTGGGCGAACGCCAGCGCGTGGAGATCGTGCGGACGCTGCTCACGAACCCGAAGCTGCTCATCCTGGACGAGCCGACCTCGGTGCTGACGCCGCAGGCGGTCGAGAACCTCTTTGTCACGCTGCGCAAGCTGGCGCTGGAGGGCTGCAGCATTTTGTACATCAGCCACAAGCTGCACGAAATCCGGGCGCTGTGCACCGCCTGCACCGTGCTGCGCGGCGGGCGGGTCACGGGCGAATGCGACCCGCGCCAGGAGTCCAACGCCTCGCTCAGCCGCCTGATGATCGGCGCCGAGCCGCCGGCGCTGGCGCACCGCGCCGCCCAGGCCGGCGACATCGTGCTGGAGGTCAGGCAGCTCGACCTGGCCCGTGACACGCAGTTCGGCGTCGATCTGCGCCGGGTGGCGCTGCAGGTGCGCGCCGGCGAGGTGGTCGGCATCGCCGGCGTGTCGGGCAACGGGCAAAAGGAACTGCTGTACGCGCTGTCGGGCGAGGACACGCGCGCCGAGGCGGGCGCGATCACCGTCAAGGGCCAGGCCGCCGGCAGGATGGGCCCGGCCCGGCGGCGCCGGCTCGGCCTGCATTTCGTGCCCGACGAGCGGCTGGGGCGCGGCGCCGTGCCGTCGCTGTCGCTGGCGCGCAACCTGCTGCTCACCCGCAAGGAGTCGGTCGGCGCCGGCGGCTGGCTGCGCGGCGGCACGCTGCAGGCGCAGGCGCGGCGCATCATCGACCGCTACCACGTCAAGTGCGGCGGGCCGCAGGCGGCGGCCAAGTCGCTGTCGGGCGGCAACCTGCAAAAATTCATCATGGGCCGCGAGATCGACGCCGGCCCGGTGCTGCTCATCGTGTCGCAGCCGACCTGGGGCGTCGATGTGGGGGCGGCGGCGCAGATTCGCGGCGAACTGCTCACGCTGGCGGGCGCCGGCTGCGCGGTGCTGGTCGTCAGCGAGGAACTCGATGAGCTGTTCGACCTCTGCGACCGGCTGTACGTGATGGCCAAGGGCCAGCTCTCGCCGTCGCTGCCGCGCGCCGAGGCCACGGTGGAGAAGGTCGGGCTGTGGATGAGCGGCCTGTGGGCACCCGCCACCGAAGGAGCCCGGCATGCAGCTTGAAGTCCGGCCGCAGCCGTCGGCCTTCTGGCGCTATGCCTCCCCGTTCCTGGCGCTGCTGATCACCGTGGCGATTGGCGTGGCTTTGTTCCTGGCGCTCGGCAAGGACCCGGTCAAGGGCCTGCAGGTGTTTTTCTGGGAGCCGGTGAAGTCGCCCTATGCCATCGGCGAGCTGCTGGTCAAGGCGACGCCGCTGCTCATCATCGCGCTGGGCCTGGCGGTGTGCTTTCGCTCCAATGTCTGGAACATCGGCGCGGAGGGCCAGTTCGTCATCGGCGCGCTGGCGGCCGGCGGCGTGGCGCTGCTGGCCGACAAAACCACCGGGCCGTGGATCGTTCCGGCGATTCTGGCGGCCGGCGTGCTGGGCGGCATGGCCTGGGCCGGCATCACCGCCTTGCTGCGCGACCGGTTCAACGCCAATGAAATCCTGGTCAGCCTGATGCTGGTCTATGTGGCCGACATGGTGCTCAACTACATGGTGTTCGGCCCGTGGAAAGACCCGAACGGCTACAACTTTCCGCAGACCAAGACCTTCGAGGCGGTCACGCAGATTCCGCGCCTGATGCAGGGCTCGCGGGTCACCGTCGGCATCGTGCTGGCGCTGGTCGGTGTCGCCGCGTTGTGGCTCTACCTGTTTCGCACCTATGCCGGCTTCACCCAGGAGGTCAGCGGCCTGGCGCCGGCGGCCAGCCGCTATGCCGGTTTTTCGTCGCGCCGCGCCCTGTGGGTGGCGCTCCTGATCTCGGGCGGCGCGGCTGGCCTGGCCGGCGCGCTGGAGGTGGCCGGGCCCATCGGCCAGCTCACGCCCTATGTGCCGGCGGGCTACGGCTTTGCCGCCATCATCGTCGCCTTTGTCGGGCGGCTGCATCCGGTCGGCGTGGTGTTTTCCGCCATTTTGATGAGCATGTTCTACATCGGCGGCGAGCTGGCGCAGTCGCGCCTGGGCCTGCCCAAGTCGATCACCGGCGTGTTCCAGGGGTTGCTGCTGTTCAACCTGCTGGCCTGCGACACCCTGATTGCCTACCGGGTCAGGCTGGCAACCCCCGTTATTTCCGCCAAAGGAGCCCGTTGATGGATTCCACCGCCTTGCTGCTGGCCGCGACCCTGAGCGCCGGCACCGTGCTGGCCATTGCCTCGCTCGGCCTTTTGATCAACGAAAAAGCCGGCATCGTCAACCTGGGCGCCGAGGGCATGATGCTGTGCGCCGCCATCGCCGGCTTTGCCGCCGTGGTCCACACCGGCAACACCTGGCTCGGCTTTGCCGCCGGCATGGCGGCGGGCGCTGCTCTGGCGGCCATCTTCGGCGTGCTGGTGATCTGGCTCAACACCAACCAGTACGCCACCGGGCTGGCGCTCAGCCTGTTCGGCGCGGGCTTTTCCGCCTTTGCCGGCATCCGCTATGTGCAGGAAAAGCTGCCCGAACAAATGCAATACCCGATTCCGGTGCTGGCCGACCTTCCTTTTATCGGCCCGGCGCTGTTCCGCCAGCATCCGATGGTCTATATCGCCATGGCGCTGACCGCCGGGCTGGTCTGGTTCCTGTACCGCACCCGCGCCGGCCTGGTGCTGCGCTCGGTCGGCGAAAGCCCCGAATCGGCGCATGCGCTGGGCTACCCGGTGCGGCGCATCCGGCTGGCCGCCGTCGTGGCGGGCGGTGCGCTGTGCGGGCTGGCGGGCGCCTATGTGTCGGTGGTGTACACGCCGCTGTGGGTCGAAGGCATGATCGCTGGCAAGGGCTGGATCGCGCTGGCGCTGACCACCTTCGCCACCTGGCGGCCGGCGCGCGTCTTGCTTGGGGCCTATCTGTTCGGCGGCGTGACCATGCTGCAGTTTCACCTGCAGGGCCTGGGCGTGAACGTGCCCAGCCAGTTCCTGAGCATGCTGCCCTACCTGGCGACCATCGTGGTGCTGGTGCTGATCTCGCGCAATCCGCTGTGGATACGGGTCAACATGCCGACCTCCATCGGCAAGCCGTTTTACCCAGGGGGCTAACTACCCAGCCGCATAATGGCTGGTTTTCAAGTACCCCGGCATCGATTTATTGACTCTTGAATGAAAGCGACATGACATGAAAGACCTGCACAAACGCTCCCTGCTCAAGCTGGCGGCCCTCTCGGCGGTGGCCGCGGCCACCTTGATGGGCTGCAGCAAAAAAGAGGAGGCCGCTCCGGCGTCCGCACCGGCACCCACAGCCGGCGCGCCGGCCAATGCCGAGCCGCTGAAGATCGCTTTCGCCTATGTCGGCCCGGTCGGCGACGGCGGCTGGACCTATGCCCACGACAACGGCCGCAAGGCGGTCGAAAAAGAGTTCGGCGACAAGGTCGTCACCAGCTTTGTCGAGAAGGTGCCCGAGTCGGCCGATGCCGAGCGCGTCATCCGCGACATGGCCCAGCAGGGCAACAAGCTCATCTTCGGCACCACCTTCGGCTACATGGAGCCGATGCTCAAGGTGGCCAACGACCTCAAGGACGTGAAGTTCGAGCATGCCACCGGCTACAAGACCGCGCCCAACCTGCGCACCTACGACAGCCGCACCTACGAAGGCGCCTACATGGCCGGCGTGATCGCCGGCAAGATGAGCAAGTCGGGCACGCTGGGCGTGGTCGGCTCGGTGCCGATTCCCGAGGTCGTGCGCAACATCAACAGCTTCACGCTGGGCGCGCAGTCGGTCAATCCGAAAATCACCACCAAGGTGGTTTGGGTCAACGAGTGGTTCAACCCGCCCAAGGAAACCGAAGCGGCCACCGCGCTCATCAACGGCGGCGCCGACGTGCTGTTCCAGAACACCGACTCGTCGGCCGTGCTGCAGACCGCCGAGAAAATGGGCAAGCGCGCCTTCGGCTGGG
>JAQGLT010000124.1 GCA_028292745.1 Polaromonas sp.
CGCAGACGGCGCGAAAGCAGGCGAAGGCGGCACAGCAGCGACGGCGGGTTTGGAGGGCGCAACCGGAGCAACCGGCGCGACCGGCGCTTCTGGCTGCGCCGGCTGGGCGGGGGCGGGGGAGGCCGGGCCAGCAGGAAGCTGCGCGGTTTGCGGCGCGCCACCGCGCAGTTCCGCCAGCGCTCCCGACAGCCGCGCATTGCCCGGATCGCGCCTGAGCTGCTCCCTCAGCACCGCCTCGGCCCGCGCCGGCTCGTTGAACCGGCGGTAAGCCTGGGCCAGCTGAAGGGCAACGGCCGGGTTGTCGGGGGCCAGGGCGCGGGCGCGCTCATACTCGGCCAGGGCCTTGGCGCGGTCGCCCCGCGCCATCGCTTCGGCGCCGCGCTGCAAATGCGGGTACAGCAGGAAGTGGCGGTAGCCGGTCGCGCCGCCTGTGTCAGGCGCTTGCTGCGCGCCTGCGGCCAGGGAGGACAGGGCCAGCCCCAGGGCAAGCAGCGTGGGTTTGAGCTTCATGCGGCACACACCTCTTGTAGGTCGGGATGAGGCGCGGAGGACTGGCCGGCGCGCTGCAGCAAGGTCACGGTCGATCCCTGGTAATGCGCCTGCAGCTGCAGCCCCTCTTCAAGCGCCGCCTCGGTGATCACGTTTTCATCGACCAGGAAACTGCCCAGGCCCAGGCCGCTGTGCTCGTGGCGCACCAGCATGCCGGCCAGCTCGGGGTCATCGACATGGCCCAGCGACTGCAGCACCTCGCCCAGCAGCACCTGCCGCGCCACATACTCGCGCCAGATCAGATCGGCCTCGGCCTCGGGCAGGCAGCCCAGGGCGACCATTTTGTCCAGAAGAATCCGCCCGGCGACGGTACGCCGGCGCGCATACCAGTGGCGCAGACCCACCACCACCTGTCCCTTGGGAGCGATCACGTAGCGCACCGGGCGCGACAGCTTGTGCCCGATCGTGGCCAGCGACACTGGATCCAGGTTGGCTTCGCTGGCCAGAATCAGCGCCGCGCCCTCTTCGCGCAGCGGCAAGACCGCGTAATGCACGGCAATACGGGCGGGCAGCTGCGCAATCAGGGAAGGCGCCAGGGCCAGCGCGTTGACGGGCTCCCACTGCACCCGGCCCTGTTCGGCCAGCGCCTGCGCAAGCTGCTCGGGCGTGATCAGCCCCTGGTGCACCAGCTGGCTGCCCAGGCGCAACCCCTCCAGCGGGCTTTCCTGCGCCGCCGCCAGCTGGCTTTGCGTGATGACGCCCTGCGCCAGCAAAATTTGTTGCAAGGATTTAACCGGTGGCCTGGCGGGCGGCCGGGTGACGGGCTTGGGCGCCGAGGGCGGTGGCGTAAAGGCTTGCGCCTCCGGCTCCTCCGCCTTGACAGACTCGCGGCTGGCGGCTGCCGGCGCGACAGGCTGTGGTTGTGGCTGTGGCTGAGCTTCAGATCGAAACCGGGCTTTGGGCGGTGCCTTGACTGGCGCCGCGGCTTCCACCTTGGCAGGCTCTGCCGCGCCAGCCAAGGCTGGGGCGTTCGGCCGAAGCGCTTTGGCGTTCGCCGCAGCCGGGCTGCGCCTGGAGGCACGCCAGTTGGCGCACAGGTTGATGGCCGCGCCCCAAAGCAGACGCGGCACCGCCAGCAGGCCCTGGCCGATGCCGTAGTAGCTGCCGACGAAAATGGCCCGCTGCAGCAGCCGGTTGCAGAGCAGGAACAGATTGGCCATCAGCAGCCCGCGCAGCAGCGGGTCGCCTTCCAGGAGCGACGGGAATTCGTAGCCTTCGGGCACCAGACGGGTGTAAAGCCAGACGAGAAACAACTGCAGCCCCAGCAGCAGCGCAGCGGCATTCGCCAGGCTGGTCATGAAGCCTTTGCGGTCGCGCCACCGGAAATACCCCAGCCGGGCGCTGCGCGTTCCGCCCTCGGGCGGCCAATGCTGGTCCATCACGCCCCTGATCCAGCGCGCCTTGTGTTGCACCGCCCCGGCAAAAAAATCTGGAAATTGAGGCCCCACCGCCACCAGGCGCGCAGGCGAGGCACCCGCCGCCTTGGGCGCATCGACGACATGCACGCGGGCCAGCGCCTCGGTCAGGCCATAGGCCTTGAGCCGCCAGGCCACGTCGTGGCCAGGGTTCAGGCTTTTCGCGTCAAAAGCGGTTCCTTGGCCTTTTTCCAGCAGCACCTCGACTGCACGCCGGCTCAGGCAGGTGCCCACACCCGCACTGGGCACCTGGCCGGCCAGCGCCTCGCGCACCACGACATCCTTGCCATGCATTTCGGCGAACTCGTCCAGGTAGTGGCCGCGCGTCCATTCGTGCCACCTGCCCGGCAGCGGATGAACAGGCAGCTGAACCAGATCCTTGCGGCCCACCAGGTAATTGAACACCCGCAGCTCGCTCTTGCAAAAGACATCGTGCAGGTCGTGCAGGATGAAGCCCTCGAACTTCAGGCCGGCCTGCTGCTCGAAACGCAGGGCCGCCTCCAGAAGGCGGTTCAGGCCAGCGGCCTGACCGGCCTCTGCAGCGCCGAAGGGCACCGGATGGACGTGGGGAAAGCGTGCCTGCAACGCATCGAGTTCTTTTCGCGCCACGCCATCGTCCGGCAAGACCGCGACAAAGACATGGTAGCTGCCGTAATCCAGCGCCCCCACCGCATGCTCGACCCTTTTGCCGACCACGCCGGGCGACTCGGCGGCCTGCACCAGGATCGCCAGCGGTTTTTCGTCCATGCCGTACAGCAGGTCGGTTTCCAGGCGCTCATGCCGCTTGCTCGCCATGAACGAACGCCCCGCGCGTCGCGCCCAGTAGGCAAGGTCGATGAACAGCGCATCCAGATTGCTCACCAAAAAGACAACGGCCAGCCCCAGGGCAAGGTATTTCAGCCCGAAAAGATAAAGAGAGAAAGCATCAATCAGCCACATGGCGCATCTTTCTTCACGGCGCCATGCCTGCGCCGTGCCAGCCTGCCCGGTCCGGCGTGCCGACACCGCCCGGGCTTGCCGCGGCTGCGCACGGGCGGTGCGACAGCGGGGTGAAAGACGCGGCATGCAAGCGCCCGGGTCTTTGAAATGCAGTCATCGTGATTTCCTCAAGAACAGGTTGATCTTCATGGGCACAGGCCGTGCTTGCAGCGTACCGAAAATCATCCGAAATCGCAGCCATCTGGATCAAAAAGTCAAACCTAGAATTTAAGCGGCATTTTTCCCGGTACGCTGTAGGTGTACAGGAGACAAGGCGTCAGGCAATGTCTCAACTAAGGGCAACTGCTTGTAGACTTCGAGGACGCGCAATCTTTCTGACACAGGGATGTTTTGAATGGCAAAAAATAATTTCTGCTTGCTGTCACCCGGCCTGAAACAGGCCGACTGGCACGCCATCCCGCAAGTCCGCAGGGTTCCGCTGCCGGCCGCGCGCTTGCCTTGTGATGCGGCCCGATAGCGCCCCTGCTGGCACGGCCCCGCGCCCCGTGTCAGCGCCTGCCGCGCTGCGCCAGGCCGGTCACCGGCTCGCGATGGCCGAGCGTATCGCGCACATTGGCAGCTGGACGCTTGAGCTGCGCGGCCAGCAGGTGACCCCTTCCACCGAATGCGCCGCCATTCTGGGCGTGCCGGCCGGCGCATCCCTCACGCTGGAGGAGTTCATCACCCGGTTCACGCCCGAGTGCCGCGACCGCATCCGGCTGCTGCTGCAGCAGTGCAGCCGGCATGGCATTGCGTTCGATGAGGAAATGCAGATCGAAACCACACCGTCGTGCCGCAAATGGGTGCGCACCGCCTGCGAGGCGGTGCAGAACAAGCGCGGCCAGGTCAAAAGCCTGGAAGGCGTGTTGCAGGACATTTCCGCCCGCAGGCAGGCCCAGCAGGAGTCGCTTCGCCTGGCCATGAAGCTCAGCACCACGCTGGCCAGCATCACCGAGGCGTTTGTCACGCTGGACCGCCAGTGCCGCTTTACCTACCTCAACCCCGAAAGCCAGACGCTGCTGCGGCACAGCGCCCGCGAACTGCTGGGCAAGGAAATTTGGCAGGTTCTGGCCCATGACACGAACCAGCGTCTGAGGCAGCAGCTCCAGCGGTCCATCGCCATCAACCGCCTGACCGAATTCGAAGACTTTTATCCTGGCCTGGGCAGATGGCTGGAGGTGCGCGCCTACCCGTTTCCCGAAGGTCTGGCGGTGTACTTTCGCGATGTGAGCTCGCGACGCAAATCGCAAGAGCAGCTCAAGCTGCTGGAAACCTGCATTTCACGGCTCAATGACATCGTGCTGATCGCCGAGGCGCAGCCCGCCAGCGAACAGGTGCCGTACATCGTCTTTGTGAACGAAGCCTTCGAGCAGCACACCGGCTACAGCCGCCACGAAGTGCTGGGGCAGACGGCGCGCAAGCTGATCGGCTCGCAGACGCCGGCAAGCGAACTGCAGCGCATGGCGGCGGCACTGGGCCGGGAGCGGCAGATTCGCAGCGAACTGATGGTCCACCGCAAGGACGGCAGCAGCTTCTGGCTGGAACTGGAAATCGTGCAGGTGGCCGCGCCCGAGGCCGAACTCACCCACTGGGTCGCCGTGGGCCGCGACATCACCCAGCGAAAGACAGCGGCCGACGCCATTCACCAGCTGGCCTTCTACGATCCGCTGACCGCCCTGCCCAATCGCCTGCTGCTGCTGAACCGGCTGGAGCAGGCGATGAGCCAGCGCCCTGGCCAGCGGCGCCAGGGCGCGCTGATGTTCATCGACGTGGACAAGCTCAAGGTGCTCAACGACACCCTGGGCCACCACAAGGGCGACCTGCTGCTGCAGCAGGTCGCCGCCCGCCTGACCCGCTGCGTGCAAGCCACCGACACCGTGGCGCGCCTGGGCGGCGACGAATTCGTGGTGCTGCTGGACAACCTCGGGGACGACCCACAGGAGGCCGGCAGAAAAGTCTGCGCCATGGCCGAGAAGGTGCTTACCGAGTTGCGCGAGCCGTTCGACCTGGGCGGTCACCAGCACTACACCACCTCCAGCATCGGCGTCACCTCGCTCAACGGCGTGCATGACAGCGTGGGCGAAGTGCTCAAGCAGGCCGATCTGGCGATGTACCAGGCCAAAACCAACGGCCGCAACGCCTTGTGCTTTTTCAATCCCGAGATGCAGGCCGCCGCCAACGCCAATGCCGCTGTCAGTTCAGATCTGCACATCGCCCTGAGAAAGCAGCAGTTCGTCCTTCACTACCAGCCCCAGGTCGACCGTCAGGGGCGTATCACCAGCGTCGAAGCCTTGCTGCGCTGGCAGCACCCGACCCGGGGGCTGGTCCTGCCGGCCGATTTCATTCCGATGGCCGAGGAAACCGGGCTGATCCTGCCCATTGGCTACTGGGCGCTGACCACCGCCTGCGAGCAGCTCGCCGCCTGGGCCGGATGCCCCGAGGCTGGCAGCCTGAGCATTGCGGTGAATGTGAGCGTGCGCCAGTTCCGCCACCCCGATTTCGTCGATCGGCTGATTGCCGAAATCCGGCGCACCGGGATCCGGCCGCAACTCCTCAAGCTCGAGCTGACCGAAAGCCTGCTGGCCGATGGCATTGATGTCACCCTGGCCAAGATGGGCATGCTCAAGGCGCTGGGCGTGACGCTGGCGCTCGATGATTTCGGAATGGGCTACTCGTCGCTCTCGGTGCTCAAGCGCTTGCCGCTGGACCAGCTGAAGATCGACAAGAGCTTCGTGGCCGAGGTGCTGACAGACTCGGCCGACGCCGCCATTTCCCGCACCATCATCACGCTGGCGCACAACCTGAACCTGCAGGTGGTGGCCGAGGGTGTGGAGACCCAGGCCCAGCAGGATTTTTTGATTGCCGAGGGCTGCGACCAGTTCCAGGGCTATCACTTTTCAAAAGCGCTGCCGATCGATGCGTTTCACGCCTACCTCCTGGCGCAGGCTCCTGACCGGAGGCAGAAGGCAGCTGCCCTCGCCGCCTTGTCCTAGGTCCTGGGCGCGCAGGCCAGGCGCCAGCTTGGCAACTGCCGTTCAGCCATGGCCGTGCGGCTGTTCAGACGGGCTGCCAGAAAAATTCAAGAAACGTCCCGCCGAAGCCTTCAGCCGCGTCAACCGCTCTTGAATCAATAGCATGCGGCGTCTGTCCCCCGGTGTTTTTCGGTCAGCAGCCACGGCACGGCGGCGCGGCCGGCCAGCCCCGGTCGCACGCTATCATCGATGTCCGCCCCGCCTGAAGCCTCTCATCCGCCCTTTCCTTTATGAAAAAATCCGCAGGCTTCACGATTCACGACATTGCCAAGCTGGCGGGCGTGTCGGCCATGACCGTCTCGCGTGCGATCAACCATCCTGAAAAAGTTTCGGTGGCTGCGCTGGCGAGGGTGCGCGAGGTGGTGAGCCGCACCGGTTTTGTGCCCAACGGCATGGCTGGCAGCCTGCGCTCATCGCGCGCCAGGCTCGTTGCGGCGGCGGTGCCCTCACTGATTGGACCGGTGTTTCAGGAAACCATTCGCGCCCTGAACCAGGCACTGGACGAGCGCGGCTACCAGCTGATGATCGGCCAGAGTGGCTACGGCGACTCGCGTGAGGATGCGCTGCTCGACGCCATCATTCGGCGCCGGCCCGACGGCATCGTGCTGACCGGCATCATGCATTCACCCGAAGGCCGGCGCCTGCTGCTCGCTTCAGGCATCCCGGTGGTCGAAACCTGGGACCTCACGCCCACGCCCATCGACATGCTGGTCGGCTTTTCGCATGAACGGATCGGCCAGTCCGTCTGCCACTTCCTGTACAGCCGGGGCTACCGGTACCCGGTGCTGCTCAGCGCCAACGACGAGCGGGCGCACCGCCGCATCGACGGCTTCCAGGGGATGGCCCGCACCTTGGATCAGGACGCTGCGCCCACGTACTTGGTGGCGGCGCCTACCACCCTCGGTTCGGGACGGGCCGGTTTGTCTGCCATCCTTGACAAGCGACCCCAAACCGATGCGGTGTTCTGTAGCTCGGACATGCTGGCTCTGGGGGTGCTGATTGAGGCGCAGGCCCGCGGCCTGACGGTGCCGGGGCAACTGGCCGTTGTGGGCCTGGGCGACCTGGAGCTGGCAGCCAGCCTGCAGCCTGCGCTCACAACCGTGCGCATCGATGGCACACGCATGGGCCGCACCGCCGCTCAGTACATAGTTGACCGCGCCGAAGGGCGGAGCGTGAGCGAGCCAATTGTCGATATTGGCTTTGAGATCATCGAGCGCGCCAGTGCTTGAGACACCTCCTTCAGCATAGCCATCGCTGCATGGGACAGCACCTCCAGCCTACTGCAAATTGTAAATAAGTTACCGATACCGGTCACAGCCGCCTGAATTTTGAAATCAACAGACAGCTGTTACGTTGTTTTCATATTTGTAATTCACCTTGAATTCAGACTGTTTTTTCGAACCCCCACTAAAAATTCAGGGTATTTACTAGGTTTTTTTTATTTTCATACTGATATTCTCACCACAAATGTTATCGGTAACATTTGTGGTGAGAAGAAAGTTTCCAATCATGGAGATGCCTTTTTACACAGTGACCAAGCCAGGACGGACGGTAAGCAACGCGACTGGAATTTCATTTTTTCAAGCCTTCAACAGGAGACATGCATGAACACGAGATCACCCTATTTCCCTACCAAAAAGCCCACGGCGCTTGCAGCCAGTGCGCTGATTAGCGCCTTGATGCTCACCGCCTGCGGCGGTGGCGATAGCGGCGGCGGCATTGGTTTTAGCGGCGCGGGCAATACAGTTGACACCGGCATCGACAACACCATCGCCCAACCAGTGGTGAGCGCGCAAGTCAAGACTATCTTGACAGTCGAAGGCAAGCAGTTCAAGGACTCGAACGGCAACGGCCAGCTGGACAAGTACGAAGACTGGCGCCGCGCCGTCGACCAGCGGGTTGACGACTTGGTGGGCAAGATGACGCTTGAGGAAAAAGCCGGGTTGATGCTGATTAACACCCTGAACTCGGATCCGAACGGTGCAGTTCCGCAAACGGCGTTCAACTACATCAACACGCAAAAGATGAGCCGCTTCGTCTTCCGCAATGTGGTGAGCGCCACGCCCACAGCGGGACAGGTCACCCCTGAGCAGGCGGCGAGGTTCACGAACGCCGTCCAGGCCATGAGCGAGGCCACGCGCCTGGGCATCCCGGCGGTGTTCAAGTCCAATGCCCGCAACCACTATGAGAAAGATCCGCGCTTCGGCATCAGCGAGGCCGCGGGTGCCTTCACCGAGTTCCCGAAGGAAGCCGGCCTGGCCTCGGCTTCGCTGGGCGCGGGTGACATGTCCTTGATGAAAAACTTTGCCACGGTCATGGGCGATGAGTGGAAATCCATTGGCCTGCGCGGCATGTACGGCTACATGGCCGACCTCTCGACAGAGCCGCGCTGGTACCGGGTGCACGAAACCTTCACCGAAGATGCCGACCTGAACGCTAACATCATGAAGACGCTGGTGGAAAATCTGCAGGGCTCTACCATCAAGGATGGCACCTCGGTCAATCCGAAGTCTGCGGTCGCGCTGACCATGAAGCACTTCCCCGGTGGCGGTCCACAAGAGCAAGGTCTCGATCCGCACTACGCTCACGGCAAGAACCAGGTTTATCCAGGCGGCAATTTCGAATATCACCTCAAGCCGTTCATGGCCGCCGTCAATGCCGGCGTGTCGTCCATCATGCCCTACTATGGTGTGCCTATCAACGTGACCTACAAGGGGGTCAAGTACGATGAGATCGGCATGGCCTTCTCCAAGCAGATCAACACCGATCTGTTGCGTGGCCAGCTCGGCTTCAAGGGCTATGTGAACTCCGACACCGGCATCATCAACGACCGCGCCTGGGGCCTGGAAAAGAAGACCGTTCCGGAACGCGTCGCCGCTGCCGTGAATGGCGGTACCGATACCCTGTCGGGCTTCGACATCAACAAAACCATCACGGATCTGGTGCAGGCGGGTCTGCTCACTGAAGCCCGTGTTACCGAAGCCGCGAAGCGCTTACTGAAAGAGCAGTTCCAGCTGGGATTGTTCGAAAATCCGTATGTCGATGCCACCAAGGCGGCCGGCATTGTCGGCAGCGACGCCAACCGCGTCGTGGGCATGGACATTCAACGCAAATCCATCGCGTTGCTGCAGAACCAAGATCAGGTGGCCGGCGGCAAGACCTTGCCACTGAAGCCAACCGCCAAGGTCTACACCATGGGCATTGCGACCGCCGATGCGAAGAAGTATTTCCCCACCGTGATCAACGGGGAAACAAATGCCGCCGGAGTTGCCTTGGCCACGGATGCCATCACCGGAAACGTCGTCGGACGTCCGAGCGCTGCAGGCAACGACGTTGCCGTGATCCGGGTCGAAGTGTCCAATCCGAGGGCTGTCACGGGCACCTTCAGGAGCGACGATCCCTTGACGGGCGCAAATCCTGCC
The DNA here is from genome assembly GCA_028292745.1 of Polaromonas sp. Taxonomy (GTDB): domain Bacteria; phylum Pseudomonadota; class Gammaproteobacteria; order Burkholderiales; family Burkholderiaceae_C; genus Polaromonas. Next base: position 9,397 of record JAQGLT010000124.1, read on the forward strand.
TTTATCAATCCGCTCACGGGCAAGACCTGGGGCGCGCAAGACCGCTGCGTTGCCAAGGCTGATTACTCGGCCGTGGATGCAACCCTACCATGCCTGGACAATGGGCTGAACTTCGGCGGCTCCTTTCCGTGGGAGAACGGCATGATGTCGTTCACCGAGATGGCCGCTGCGAAGTCGTGGAAAATTTCACCGTCGCTGGCTGACATCAAACAGGTCATGACCGAAATTGGCGATCCGAAAAAGGTGGTTCTCAGCATCTACTTCCGCCAGCCCTACGTTCTTGACGATGCCAGCGGGCTGAAGAATGCCGGCGCGATAATGGCCGGCTTCGGCGTGAGCAACACCGCGCTGCTGGACGTGCTGAGCGGCAAGGTGCTGGCCACCGGCGCGCCATTCAAACCGCAGGGCAAGCTGCCATTCGCCCTGGCCAACAACTCGAAGGCCATTGTCGACAACCAGCCGGACGTTCCGGGCTATCCAGAAAAGGACACCTTGTACAAGTTCGGCTTTGGTCTGACTTACTGAGCGGTTCTTTTTGATAAAAGCATGCCCGATGCCACATCGGGCGTGTACCGACACAAGAGCCGTCCGCAAGACGGCTCTTCTTTTTGGCCTGCTGTCCCAACCCATTCGTTTGACAGAGGAGTTACCCTCGTTCAAACGGCTCGCACGACGATGAAACCCGATTTTCAATATGACTTATTCAGCAACCCGTTTAATCACCTCGCTGCTTCTGACCGCGCTGGTCGCCGCGCCCTTGACCGTGCATGCGGGACTGAACGAAGGCCTGGCTGCCTATGACAAGGCGGACTACGCCACGGCCCTGAAGGAGTTGACGCCGCTGGCTGAAAAAGGAAATGCCCAAGCCCAGTACCGGCTCGGAAAAATTTTCAATCTGGGCGCGGGCTTGCCGCCCAACAAGATGGAGGCCGCCAAGTGGATCCAGATGGCTGCGCAACAGGGATTGGCCGAGGCCCAGGGGACTATGGGCTACCTGTACCTGGTAGGCGAGGGCGTGGTCCAGAACAACGAGTTGGCAGTGAAATGGACGCGCAAGGCAGCCGAGCAGGGAGATGCAACGGCGCAGTTCAACCTGAGCACGATGCACAGCGAAAAATTCGGCATCAAGAAGAATCCGGCCGAATCGCTCAAATGGCTGCGCAAGGCGGCGGACCAGCGTCACGTCCAGGCCATGAACACCCTAGGTGCCCTCTATGAGAAAGGCCAGGCGGGGGTTAAACAAAACCCTGTGCTCGCGTACATGCTATTTGATGCTTCCGCCGAGAAAGGCGATTCGGCCGCAGCCGCCAGACAAAAAGCCCTGGAAAAAAACATGTCTGCCAGCGATATCCGGGCGGGCAAGGACCTGGCCCGCAAGTGGAAGCCAGGGACAAGCTTGACCAAAGTCCTCGCAAGCGGCGCAAGTTTTTGATGCGAGGCATGAGCCGCTTTTATGAAGGGAGGCGACCGCATGGCGCAGCGCATGCCTGGCGGTACCGGGTCTGGTCACTGAAGCCCGATTCACTGAAGCCGCGAAGCGCCTGCTGAAAGAACAATTCCAGCTCCGCCTGTTTGAAAACCCTACCTCGATTCCGGCAAGGCTGCCGGCATCATCGGCAAGGACGCCAACCGCGCCGTGGACATGGCCATTCAACGCAAGTCCATCGCCCTACGGCAGAACCAGGACCAGGCTACTGGCGGCAAAACCCTGCCACTGAAGGCAGGCGCCCAGGTCTACTCCATGGACCTGGTCAAAGCCGATGTCGAGAAGTGCGGCGACACTGTGACCGAAGGCGAGGCTAACAAGAATGCCAACGGCGCGACGGTGTCCGCCTTCCTGGCAAGGCGGGTGGGGGGGTGGGGTTGGCTTCAGGGGTTGAAGTCCTGCCCACAGTCGCGTGAATGCTGAGCGCTGTCAGACAACTCAAGGTGTTCCAGCCAGCAGCGCCGCGTTCCCGCCCGCCGCTGTGGTGTTCACCGTCACCGTCTGCTCGGCGCAGAAGCGGTACAGGTAATGCGGCCCGCCGGCTTTGGGCCCGGTGCCCGACAGGCCTTCGCCGCCGAAGGGCTGCACGCCGACCACCGCGCCGATCATGTTGCGGTTGACGTAGATGTTGCCGACATGCGCGGCATTGGCCAGCGCCTGCGCGCGCGAGTCGATGCGGGTCTGCAGGCCCAGCGTCAGGCCGTAGCCCAGGGCGTTGATCTGCGCGATGACCGCCTGCGGCGTCTTCAGCTCGCCGCTGCCCCAGCGGATGATCTGCAGCACCGGGCCGAAAATCTCGTCCTTCACCTCTTCCAGCGAACCGACCTCGAACGCAGCCGGAAAAATGCCGTTTGCTATTTTTTTCATAGCTGACTCCGCTTGCCCATCCTGCGCCAGAAGCACTTTTGATGATGAATTGAGCCGCTGCAGGTGCTGCTGGATGCCGCCGAAGGCTTCGGCGTCGATCACCGGCCCGACATCGGTGGCCAGGTCAGCCGGATCGCCCAGCACCAGTTCCCGGGCCGCGCCCCGGATCATCTCGATCACGCCGTCGGCAATGCCCTCATGCACGCATAGCAGCCGCAGGGCCGAGCAGCGCTGGCCGGCCGAGCGAAAAGCGCTCTGCACCACCGCATCCACCACCTGCTCGGGCAGCGCGGTGCTGTCCACCAGCATCGCATTGATACCGCCGGTCTCGGCGATCAGCGGGGTGATCGGGCCGTCTTTTGCCGCCAGCGCCCGGTTGATGAGCCGCGCCACCGGCGTCGAGCCGGTGAACACCACGCCCGCCACGCCGGGCGCTGCCACCAGCGCCGCGCCCACGGTCTCGCCAGGGCCGTGCAGCAGCTGCAGGGCGCCTTCGGGCACGCCGGCCTGGTGCAGCAATTTCACCGCTTCCCAGGCCACGCCAGGCGTCTGCTCGGCCGGCTTGGCGATGACGCCGTTGCCGGTTGCCAGCGCGGCCGCGACCTGGCCGGTGAAAATTGCCAGCGGGAAGTTCCACGGGCTGATGCAGACCCAGACGCCGCGCGCGGTCAGGCGCAACTCGTTGGTTTCGCCGGTGGGGCCGGGCAGCGCCACCGGCTGCATGATGCGCTCGGCTTCGTTGGCGTAGTAGCGCAGGAAGTCCACCGCCTCGCGCACTTCCGACACCGCATCACCCCAGGTCTTGAAGGCTTCCTTCACCAGCAACGCGCAGAACCTGGGCATCTGCTGCTGCAGCGCATCGGCGGCCTGGCGCAGGATGGCGGCACGCTCGGCCACCGGCATTTTGCTCCATTTTTGATAGCTGCTTCCGCAGGCAGATACTGCGCTGGAGGCCGATTTGGCATCAAACTCAGCAATCTGCGGCACCTGCAGCGTCTGGTAGGCGGCCAGCAGCGGGGCGCGCATGCTTTCGACTGTCAGGTCCAGCCCCAGGCTGTTGGCGCGGCCTGGGCCGTAGAGCACTGGCGGCAGCGGCAGCGACGATTCGGGCGCCAAACGCAGCGGCGAGGTCAAGAGCGCGTCCATGCCGACCGACTCGTCGGCCAGCTGGTGCACGAAGGACGAATTGGCACCGTTCTCCAGCAGCCGGCGCACCAGGTAGGCCAGCAAATCGCGGTGCGCGCCAACCGGGGCATAGACGCGGCAGCTGATCTGCGGGTTCTTCAGCACCTCGCGGAAGATGCCCTCCCCCATGCCGTGCAGGCGTTGCAGCTCAAAAGCAACTGGAGCCCCCACGCTCGTCACTGCGTGTACGTCGCTGCCCCCCGAGGGGGCCGTGCTTGCTTGGGGCGGCCTGGCGCGGCGCACGCTGCCATGCGCAGCCATCTGGATGATCGCGGCAATCGTGCCGGCGTTGTGGCCGGCGAACTGCGGATAGACCGCGTCCGGCGCGGCCAGCAGCGCCTGGGCGCAGGCCAGGTAGGACACGTCGGTATGGTGCTTGTGGGTGAACACCGGGTAGTGCGGCAGCCCCATTTCCTGCGCCCGCTTGATCTCCGAATCCCAGTAGGCGCCCTTGACCAGACGGCACATCAGCCGCAGCTTGTAGTTGCGGCCGATGCCGATGACATGTGCGATCAGCTCCAGCGAGCGCGTCTGGTAGGCCTGCATCGCCAGGCCGAAACCCCGCCAGCCCGGAAACTGCGCGGCCACCTTGGCGGCCAGCGCCTCGAACACATCGAGCGACAGCTCCAGCCGGTCCACCTCCTCGGCATCAATGGTCAGGTTGATGTTGGCCCGCGCCGCCAGCTCGCACAAAGCCCAGACGCGCGGCACAAGCTCGGCCATGACGCGTTCGCGCTGGGCGTCCTCGTAGCGCGGATGCAGGGCGCTGAGCTTGATCGAAATACCGTCATTTTGCTCGCAGGCGCAATCACTGCTTGTACTGGTAGCTATTGATTCAATAGCATCGACATAGCTGGCCAGGTAGCGCTGGGCATCGCGCTCGGTGCGGGCGCCCTCGCCCAGCATGTCGTAGCTGAAGCGCAGGTTTTTGACTTTGCGGCGTGCCGCGTCGGCTTCCTTCATGCCTTCGGCAATCGTCTGGCCCAGCACAAACTGCCGGCCCAGCAGCTGCACCGCCCGCAGCGTGGCGGCCACGACGGTACGGGCGCCGAGCTTGCCCATCAGGCCAGGTTCGCCGAACTGGCCGGATTCGGGCAGGAAGCGCTTGGACAGGCCAATCGCCGAGCTGGAGAGCCGGGCCATCATGCCGTCGCCGGCGCCCTCGAAGTCGGCCCGGCCAAGCTGGTCGGCGGTCAGGGCTATCGCGGTTTCGGCATCGGGCACCCGCAGCAGCGCCTCGGCCAGCCGCATCAGGGCCAGGCCTTCGGCGCTGGAGATCGGGTACTCCTTGAGCAGGCTTTCCATCGCCCAGAACGGCGGCGGGCTCTGGCGCACCGCCTGCACCCACGGCTGGGCCATTTGGGCGGCGGCAGCCCAGTCGAGCACGCCAGCCAGGCGCCCGGGGTGGCTGGCGACGACATCGGCTTCAGGGCGGTAGGGGAAGGGCAGGCGTGCAGAGGCGGACATTGGCAATTCCCGGGGCAAGTTGGATTCAGGCCTATATTGCGTGCACAGCACTAAAATTTATCACTGATTTTTAGTGAATCAATCGAATAATCCACTACCAATGAACCCAGACGCGCCCCAGCTTGACCGCATCGACCTGAAAATCCTGAATGTTCTGCAGCACGACGGCCGCACCTCCAACCTCAGGCTGGCCGACAGCGTCGCCCTGTCGCCGACCGCTGTGCTGGCGCGGGTGCAGCGCTTGACGCGGGACGGCTTCATCCTGGGCTACGAGGCGCGCCTGGACCCGTCCAAACTCGGCGCCGGCATGATGGTGTTTGTCGAAGTGCTGCTGGACCGCACCACGCCCAATGTGTTCGAAGCCTTCAAGGCGGCGGTGCAGGTGTACCCGGAAATCATGGAATGCCACATGGTGGCCGGCGGCTTCGACTACCTCCTCAAGACCCGCATGGCCGACATGGCGGCCTACCGCGCCTTTGCCGGCACGGTGCTGTGGCAGCTGCCCGGCGTGCGGGAAACGCGGACGTACGCCGTGATGGAAGAGGTGAAGAACACCACCCGGCTGGCGCTGGGGGTGTGATCAGCGGCTGCCGAAAATCGCCCGCCCGACCCGCACCATCGTGCTGCCGGCATGGATGGCCGCTTCCAGGTCTTCGGTCATGCCCATCGACAGCGTGTCCATCGGCACAGGCAATGCGCCCGACGCATTTATCTCGTCAAACAGGGCCCTAGCCCTTGCGTGGACTGCGCAAGCAGCTACAAAATCAGGAGCAGGCTCGGGAATGGACATGAGGCCGCGCAGCACCAGCCGCGGCAGCTGCGCGACCTGCCGGGCGAGCGCCGCAAGGTCTTGCGGCGCCACGCCCGACTTGTTCGCGCCGCCGTCGATGTTGACCTGCAGGCAGACCTGCAGCGGCGCCAGATCGGGCGGACGCTGCTCGCTCAGCCGCTGGGCGATCTTCAGCCGGTCTACCGACTGCACCCAGTCGAAATGCGCGGCCACCAGCCGCGTCTTGTTGCTCTGGACCGGACCGATGCAGTGCCACTGCAGCGCCGGCGCCACCAGGCCGCCGCGGGCGGCTTCCTCCTGCAGGCAGCGCATCGCCTGGATCTTTTCAACCCCCTCGGCGATGTAGTTTTCACCAAACGCATGTTGCCCTGCTGCAACGGCCTGGGCCACCGAACCGGCCCCGAAGGTCTTGGAAACGGCCAGCAGCCGAACGCTGGCGGGGTTGCGGCCGACCGCGAGGCAGGCTGCGTGAATTCGGTCACGAACAAGAGAAAGTTGGGGTGCAATCATGGTCATAATCCGACTGTAAACTTTGATTCAATTTGCAAGGATTCGTCGCCATGGACATTACGCAGCTGCTTGCCTTTAGCGTCAAGAACAAGGCATCCGACCTGCACCTCTCGGCCGGCCTGCCACCGATGATCCGGGTCCATGGCGATGTGCGGCGCATCAACATCGATCCGCTGGACCACAAGGAAGTCCATGCCATGGTGTACGACATCATGAACGACACCCAGCGAAAATACTACGAAGAGTTTCTCGAAGTCGACTTTTCCTTTGAAATCGATGGCCTGGCGCGTTTCCGGGTCAATGCCTTCAACCACAACCGTGGCGCCGGCGCGGTGCTGCGAACCATCCCGTCCAAAATTCTCACGCTGGAGCAACTGGGCGCGCCCAAGATTTTCGGCGACCTGGCCTTGAAGCCGCGCGGCATGGTGCTGGTGACCGGCCCCACAGGCTCGGGCAAATCCACCACCCTGGCGGCCATGGTCAACTACCTGAACGAGACCGAGTACGGCCACATCCTGACGGTGGAAGACCCGATCGAGTTTGTCCACGAGTCCAAGAAATGCCTGATCAACCAGCGCGAGGTCGGCCCGCACACGCTGAGCTTTGCCGCCGCGCTGAAGTCGGCGCTGCGCGAAGACCCGGACGCGATCCTGGTCGGCGAAATGCGCGACTTGGAGACCATCCGCCTGGCCATGACGGCCGCCGAGACCGGCCACCTGGTGTTCGGCACGCTGCACACCTCCAGCGCCGCCAAGACCATCGACCGGATCATCGACGTGTTTCCGGCCGAGGAAAAGGAAATGATCCGCTCGATGCTGTCCGAGTCGCTGCAGGCCGTGATCTCGCAAACCCTGTGCAAGACCAAGGACGGCCAGGGCCGGGTGGCGGCGCACGAAATCATGTTGGGCACCAGCGCCATCCGCAACCTGATCCGCGAGGCCAAGGTCGCGCAGATGTATTCTTCGATCCAGACCGGCAACAGCGTCGGCATGCAGACGCTGGACCAGAACCTCACGGATCTGGTCAAGCGCAACGTGATTTCCGCCGCTGAAGCACGCGGCAAGGCCAAGATTCCGGACAATTTTCCGGGGTAGAGCATGGCCCCCACGCTCCCCGCTTCGCGTGGTTCGCTGGCCCCCGAGAGGGCCGGCCCGCCTGCGGCCTGGCAAAGCCAGTTCCGCGGCCGGGGCTGGCTCGGGCGGGGAAGTAGCGTCCCTTCGCCCTGCGAAAGGAATGCTTTCCTGGGGCGGCCCGTTGGAAAATCGCTTTTAATTCATTGCCAACGACCATTTCCGGTTATTTGAAAGGTATTGCACATGGAACGTGATCAGGCCAGTAAATTCATCAACGACCTGCTGCGCCTGATGGTCAGCCGTGGCGGCAGCGACCTGTTCGTGACCGGCGAGTTTCCGCCGGCGATCAAGGTGGACGGAAAGCTGATCAAGGTGTCGTCGCAGCCGCTCAACGGCAACCACACGATGACGCTCGCGCGCGCCCTCATGAACGACAAGCAGGCCGCCGAATTCGAGCGCACCAAGGAATGCAACTTCGCGATATCGCCACCCGGGATCGGGCGCTTTCGGGTCAATGCCTTCTTGCAGCAGGGCAAGGTCGGCATGGTGATGCGGGTCATTCCCGCCGTGCTCCCCACGCTGGACGGCCTGGGCCTGCCCCACGTGCTCAAGGACGTGGTGATGGCCAAGCGCGGCCTGACCATTTTGGTCGGCGCCACCGGCTCGGGCAAATCGACCACCATGGCCGCCATGCTGGACTGGCGCAACGAGCAGTCGTATGGTCACATACTGACGATCGAGGACCCGGTCGAGTTCGTCCACATGCACAAGAACTGCGTGGTGACGCAGCGCGAAATCGGGCTGGACACCGACAGCTGGGAAGCGGCGCTGAAGAATTCGATGCGCCAGGCGCCCGACGTCATCCTGATGGGCGAAATCCGCGACCGCGAAAGCATGGACCATGCGCTGGCCTTTTCCGAGACCGGGCACCTGTGCCTGGCGACACTGCACGCGAACAGCGCCAACCAGGCGATGGACCGCATCATCAACTTCTTTCCCGAAGAGCGGCGCACGCAATTGCTGATGGACCTGTCGCTCAACCTCAAGGCGGTCGTGTCGCAGCGGCTGGTGCCCCGGCAGGACAGCAAGGGACGTTACGCGGCCGTCGAGATCATGCTCAATTCACCCTTGATTTCCGACCTCATCTTCAAGGGCGATGTCACTGAAATCAAGGAGATCATGAAGAAAAGCCGCAACATGGGCATGCAGACGTTCGACCAGGCGCTGTTCGACGCTTTCGAGGGCAACCACATCACCTACGAAGACGCCTTGCGCAACGCCGATTCGGTCAATGACCTGCGGCTGCAGATCAAGCTGTACTCACAGCGCGCCAAGTCAACCGACCTGGGTGCGGGCACGGAGCATTTCGCGATTGTGTAACCAGGGCTGAAACGTTTTTCTTTTAAGATTAAAAGTTTCCAGAGCCTCAACACCTGATCCGCGTTTCTCGCTCCAACCCCTTTCTTACCCATAGGCCACGGCACACCACTACCCATGAGCAGCATCCATCCACGGGCCTACGAGCCTTCCTCCGCGCGCAGCGTTGCCTTCATCGGCCTGGGCGTCATGGGCTACCCCATGGCTGGCCATCTGGCAATGGCGGGCCACCAGGTCACGGCGTACAACCGCAACGCGGCCAAATCCCAGGCCTGGCGCGATGAATTCAAGGGCATGGCCGCCGCGACGCCGTGCGAAGCCGCGGTCCAGGCTGACATTGTTTTTTGCTGCGTCGGCAATGACGATGACCTGCGCGCGGTCACGCTGGGCGAGGGCGGTGCCTTTGCAGGCATGAAGCCGGGCGCGCTGTTTGTTGACCACACCACCGCCTCCGCCACCGTAGCCCGCGAGTTGTATGCGGCGGCCCAGCAGCGTGGGCTGCAATTCATCGATGCGCCGGTGTCGGGCGGCCAAGCCGGCGCGCAAAACGGCGCATTGACAGTCATGTGCGGTGGCGATGCGGCGGCGTTCGAAGCTGCCCGGCCAGTCGGCATGGCGTTTTCAAAGGCCTTTACCCTGATGGGCGCGGCAGGGGCCGGCCAGCTCACCAAGATGGTCAACCAGATCTGCATCGCCGGCCTGGTGCAGGGCTTGAGCGAAGCCGTCGCGTTTGGCCAGAAAGCCGGCCTCGACGTGAACCAGGTGCTCGACGTCATCGGCAAAGGCGCGGCGCAAAGCTGGCAGCTCGACAACCGGGGCAAAACCATGGTGGCCGATCAGTTTGACTTCGGCTTTGCGGTGGACTGGATGCGCAAGGACCTGGGGCTGGTGCTTGACGAGGCCAAACGCAATGGCGCCCGTCTGCCGGTCACGGCGCTGGTCGACCAGTTTTATGCCGACGTGCAGGCCATGGGCGGGCAGCGCTGGGACACGTCCAGCCTGATCAAGCGCCTTAAATAAGGCAACCCGACAGACGACCGCGCTACTGAGAGGCGGTCGAAGGCCGGGCCGCTGGTTGCGTCCTGGGGTCGGGCACCGTGCCCAGGCGTTCCAACTCCTGCTCGCTGATGAGCTCGAACATCCGCACGACTTTCTGCACCCCCGGCACAGACCGCACGGCTTCGGTCGCCCGCTCGGCCTCGCGCTGGGTGACGCGCCCCATCAGGTAGACGGTATTGCGCTCAGTGACGACCTTGAAGGCGCTGGACTGCAGGTCGCGGGTGTCCAACAGCCGGGCCTTGATGCGGCCGGTCAGCAGCGCATCCGAAGAACGGTCCAGCATCGAAGGACTGTTCAACACCGCCAGTTCATTGACCACCGAATTCACTCCCTCCACCCCAGCGACAAGCTGCTCCACCCGCTGCTTGTCCTGCAGGTTGGGCACCTCGCCCGTCAAGAGCACCTGACGGTTGTAGCTGGTGACGCTGACGCGCACGCGGGTGCCGAGGTTGGAGCGAATCTGGCTGGCGGCCCGCAACTCGATCCCTTCATCGTCAAGCTGGGTGCCCGACGTGCGCCGGTCAACCGCCATCAGTGAGCCGCCGACCACGGCGCCGCCCACGATCAGGGGGCCCACGCAGGCGGTCAGTGCGCCCGTGAGCAGCAATGCCGCGCCGAGCGAGCCGGCCAGCCTTTTCATCGTCACAAAACGGTTCATACCGAAACCTCCTGGTCGCCAAGTAACTGGGTATCCACGCCGTCGCAGATACAGTGAAGCACCAGAAGATGCACTTCCTGGATGCGAGCGGTCCGCTCATGCGGCACGCAGATATGCACATCGGTTTCGCGCAGCGCCTGGGCGATCTTGCCGCCGCCGCGGCCCGTGAGCGCCACCACGGTCATTTCGCGCTCATGGGCCGCTTCGATGGCGGCCAGCACATTGGCCGAGTTGCCGCTGGTGCTCAGGGCCAGCAGCACATCGCCCGCAATGCCCAGGCCACGGACCTGCTTGGAAAAAATCACGCTGAAGTCGTAATCGTTGGCAATCGCGGTCAGGATGGAGCTGTCGGTTGTCAACGCAATGGCGGCAAGCTCGGGCCGTTCGCGTTCGTAGCGGCCGATAAATTCGGCGGCGAAGTGCTGTGCGTCGGCCGCGGATCCGCCGTTGCCGCAGGCCAGTACTTTGTTGCCGCTGGTCACGCTTGCCAAAATAGCATGCACCGCTGCGGCGATGGGTTTGGTCAGAAGCTGCGCCGACTGGTATTTGAGGTCGGCGCTGTCGATGAATTGCTGTTCGATTCGTTGTTCAAGCATGGGTTGATGATAGCGGGTCAGCCTGCGCCGACAGGGCTGCCCTGGGCGCTTGTTAACGGCTCGGAAAGTCTGGTTACAAAATTCATGGCGCTGCGGCACTGCTTCAAGAGGCATCGAATGCGGCCAGAAGCCATTCGATTTTCACCGCCCCGCCTGCAGTCGGCGCGCCGTGCACGAGCACCGCGTCGAAGCGGCAAGGCGGCGGGCTGGCAAACCGCATCAGATAATGACGCGCCGCGAAGATGATGCGCCGCTGCTTGGCCACGCTGATGCTGGCCCCCGCGCCGCCATGCGAGGCACTGGTGCGCTGGCGGACTTCGACAAACACCAACGTGCCATCGGACGCGCGCATGACCAGGTCGACTTCGCCGCCGCCCCGCCCCGGCGTCCGATAATTGGACTCGATCCACCGCAGGCCCGCGCCAACGAGATAAGCCCGCGCGGCGGACTCGGCCGCATCACCGCGCGACTTGGTGGTAACCTGCTTCGACAACGCGGCAGCACCGCCTGCAGCGCCTTGCGGCGGCGCCTCGACCGCCTGTTTTCTGGAAAACCACATTGAACGCTTCCTTCGAATTGGCACTGGACACCGCGCGCGCCGCGGCGGGCATGCAGCATTATCCTGAAGCGATGCTTTACGTCGTGGCCACGCCCATCGGCAACCTGGCCGACATCAGCCTGCGCGCCCTGCACGTGCTGGGGCTGGTCCATGCCATTGCGTGCGAAGACAAGCGCCACACGCAGCCGCTGCTGCGCCAATATGGCATCGACAAGCCCCTGCTGGCGGTGCACCAGCACAATGAATCAGAAGCCGCCGTGGGGGTGATCGAGCGCCTGCAGCGGGGCGAACGCGTGGCCTATGTCAGCGATGCGGGAACGCCTGCGGTCAGCGACCCGGGCGCGCGCCTGGTGGCCGCCGTGCGGGCTGCCGGCTTCAAAGTCATGCCCCTGCCCGGCGCCAGCAGCGTGACCACGGTGCTCAGCGCCGCCGGCGTGATGCGCGCCGAAGGCAGCGAAGGCAGCGCCAGCAGCTTTGTCTTTGCCGGCTTCCTGCCCACCAAGGCCGGCGAGCGCGACCAGGCCATCTTGCTGCTCCAGGCCGACCCGCGCGCCATCGTGATTCTTGAGGCCCCGCACCGCATCGAGGCGCTGGCCCGCGCCATGGCCGTGCTCAAGGAGCGCCTGGTCACCGTGGGGCGCGAGCTGACCAAGCAGTTCGAGGAAATCGCCACCCTGCCCGCACAGGATTTCGCCGCCTGGCTGGCGGCCGGCCCGCAGCGCACACGGGGCGAATTTGCCCTGGTGCTGCATGCCTCCAGCGCGCATGAAGGCGTTGACGACAGCCTTCGGGTGCTGGGGCTGCTGCTGGCTGAGCTGCCGCTGAAAACCGCCGTCAGGCTGGCCGCCGACATCACCGGCGCGCCGCGCAACGAACTCTATGACCAGGCCCTGCGGCTGAAAAAAGAATGAATCCGGACGCCGACAAACTCTGGCCCCGCCCGCGCTGGATGCTGGCGATGTTGCTGGCCATCTTGGGCATGCTGGGGCCGTTTTCCATCGACACCTACATTCCGGCCTTCGCCGGCATGACCCAGTCGCTGGGCGCGACGCCGGTGCAGATGCAGCAGACGCTGTCGGCCTACCTGTTCGGCTTTGCCTTCATGAACCTGTTTCACGGCGCGCTGGCTGACAGCTTTGGCCGCCGCCCGGTGGTGCTGTGGGGCATTGCCATGTTCACCCTGGCCTCGGCCGGCTGCGCGCTGTCGCAAAGCGTCGGCGAACTGGTGTTCTTCAGGGCCATGCAGGGCTTGTCCACCGGCGCCGGCATCGTGGTGTCGCGCGCCGTCATACGTGACATGTTTCCGCCCGCGCAGGCGCAACAGGTGATGAGCCAGGTGACCATCTATTTCGGCGTGGCGCCGGCGGTGGCGCCCATGGTGGGCGGCTGGCTGTTCGCACACCTGGGCTGGCACAGCATTTTCTGGTTTCTGACCGGCGTGGGCGTCGTGCTCTGGACGATTAATTACAAGTTCCTGCCCGAAACCCTGCAGCGTGAGGCGCGCCAGCCCTTTGAAGTGCGCCACCTGATGCAGGGCTACTGGCAGCTGGGCTCGAGCCCGCGCTTTTTGCTGCTCGCGCTGGCCAGCGGCGTGCCGTTCAACGGCATGTTCCTCTACGTGCTGTCAGCCCCCGAGTTCCTGGGCCAGCACCTGGGCCTGCAGCCGACCCAGTTTTTCTGGTTTTTCATGCTCACCATCGCCGGTATCATGTCCGGCTCCTGGCTCAGCGGCCGGCTGGCCGGAAAAATCCCGCCCAAGCGCCAGATTCGCCACGGCTTTGTGATCATGCTGGTGACTTCCATCTTCAACCTGCTGGCCAATCTGTTTTTCACGGCTCATGTCGCCTGGGCGCTGTTTCCTATTGCCCTCTTTGCCTTTGGCTGGGCGCTGATGGTGCCGGTTGTCACCCTGCTGGTGCTTGACCTGTATCCCGAGCGGCGCGGCATGGCGTCCTCACTGCAGGCGTTTATCGGCTCGACCGCCAACGGCGTGGTTGCCGGCGTCATTGCGCCCCTGATCATGCATTCGACTTCGGCACTGGCCGCCGCCTCATTGGCCATGCTGCTGGTCGGCCTGGTGGCCTGGGTCTATCTGCACCACCGCTGGCCCGAAATCGGCCGTGCGGTGGAGTAAATGAAGGGCATGCGCGGTTCAGTCGTCGTCGCGAAAGCGGGCAGGAATCTCCATCCCCTGGCCAGTGCGCTGGACCCGGTTGCCGGCATCTAGGTAAACCCAGAAAAACTTGTTTTGCTCGGCGTCCCGCCAGCGATAGGTCATGATGTCGCCCGGCCAGGAAGCCACGCGGTCCACCAGAGCGGGCGGGCCAAATTCGCGCTCCACGTCCTCGCGCGTCCATCTGCCCGGCTCGATTTTTGAAAGCTCCTCAAGCGCCATCATCTGCCGCGCACTGACGACCCTGCCCGCGGCATCCAGGTCCACCATCACGACGCTCTGGCCGGCCGGCTGCCTGGAATACTGCAGCCGCGTTCCGGACGGGGTGGCAACGACGCGAGTGGGCGTGCCATAGCTGGCGAGCACCTGGTCGCGCGACATGCCCGGCTGCACGGCCGGCCCGAAAGCACAACCGGCCATGAGCAGCGTTGCGGCGGCCAGGCTGACGGCAGTTCGAACAATTCTCATGGCGCCCTCCTGAGTCAGAATTAGAAATACGGATGGAGAAAGGCTGATTCGACAGTACGGCTTAAGAAACGTTCCAAGAAAAACGCGCGTGCCCGGCATTGCCTGCACTTCTCGTCACTCACGCAGTGATACCCGTAGGGCAAAAAATCAGTCGCGAATCAGGCCAGGCTGAATTTCCCGCACCCGGTGGTCGACATAGTAGCCGCCGAATTCGGTGTACCTCAGCAGGGTCCGGCAACAGGTGCCGCAGACATAGGCATCGCAGCGGTTGTAAGGAAAGGAAGCCACGGCCACAGGCGCATTCGCAGAACCGTAGCGCGTGCCATCCGGATGAAATTCCTCAAGCGTCGGCTCGTCGATCAGGGGGTCGCGCAGCGTTCCGACCTGCCGCATCCGGTCGTTTGGCCAGCGGTCCTCGGTAAAGCTCTCCCAGCTGGAGCAGGCGCCCAGTGAACAGACGCACGCCTGCGGATCAGCGCCGCATGCGCGCTTGAGCAACTCTGCATTCAAAAGGTGGGTGGTCATTGAGTATCCGCACCCGACCCGGAGGTCGGGCAACGATTGAAAAGCCGCACTCAGTCCACCGTGGCGCCGGACGCCTTCACCACAGCGGTCCACTTCTGGGTATCGGCGGCAATGAAATTCTTGAATTCAGCCGATGTCATGTTCATCGGCTCCGCGCCCAGCGCAAACAGGCGCGCCTTCACATCGGTGCTGGCCAGAATGGTCCGAATCTCCTTGTTCATCCGCTCGGCAATTTCTGCCGGCACGCCGGCCGGACCCAGAACGCCGTACCACGGCTGCGCATCAAAACCCTTCAGGCCCAGTTCGGACACGGTGGGAATATCCGGAAACGCCGCCGAGCGCTTGGCACTGGTCACTGCCAGCACCTTCAGATTGCCGGCTTTGACCTGCGGCATGATGGGAACAGGATTTTCAAAGGTCATCGGCACCTGCCCTCCAACCAGGTCATTCATGGCAGGTCCCGACCCCTTGTACGGGATGTGCTGGATCTTGACACCGGCCTGCACATTGAACATTTCCCCAATGATGTGCTGGGGCGTGCCCGAGCCAGCCGATGCAAAGGCCAGGTTGCCGGCCTTTGCCTTGGCAATGATGTCCTTGACGCTGGTCAGGCCTGATTTGGGGTTGACCGCGATCACGAAGGCGGCGCTGGCCACGGGCACCACCGCCGTGAAATCCGTGGTCGGCTGGTACGGCAGCTTGGGATAGAGCGAAGGCGCGATCACCAGCGGCCCGCTGGCGGCGAGCAGGAAGGTGTAGCCATCGGGCTTGGCCTTGGAGACATAGTCGGTGCCAATGTTGCCGCCCGCCCCGCCCTTGTTTTCCACGATCACCGATTGCCCAAGCACGGCTTGCAATTTGGTGGCCAGCAGGCGGGCCAGCACATCGGTGGTGCCGCCCGGCGCATAGGGAGACACCAAAGTGATCGGCTTCGATGGCCACGCTGCCTGCGCAGCAGCAAACAAAGGCGATACCGACAGGACCACAAGCGCTGGAAGGGTGCGAAGGAAATGTCTTTTCATGATGGAATCCTCATAGCCTGGAAATAAGGCAGCAAGCATAGCGCCGCCCCATAAAACAGCATGCGGCGGGGGAATTCACCTTTCAGGTTAGGTGTCTACGCATTGTCTATCCACTCAGCACAAGGCCGCTGGCAAAAACATGCGGAGTAGCAGGCGCTGTGGCCGGTGGCGAGCGGTCTTTTCCAGGCAATATTTAGCATAAAGTGCCTCCAGCGCTTTGCCTACAAGCATAGTTAGCTATTTATTTAATAGCTAAATCAATTTAGCCCAGCAGTTCGGGGGAAATTGCGATTTACAAAAGACAACGATTGCAAGCCCTTGCGTTGCAGCGCAGAAAGCGCTTAGCCGGCAAACGCGGTTTCATGCGCGGTCTTAAACTTGATTGATTTATGGGGGTTGAAAACCGGGGCATGGTTGCGCGGCTGCCTGGTGCAAGCGCAACCGGAGCCTCCTTGGTACAGGAAACAAGCTTCAGGCAGTGGCCTTGAGCTATAAAAAATGACTCTTTTTCAGGCGCCGAACCATGCCAACTGTTCACCCTATTTCCCGACGCGACATGCTGGCAATTCCGGCATTGGCGCTCACGCCGCCCTTGCTGGCCCGAAACGAAAAAATGCGCAACCCCGCTGCTTTTGTGCTCTACACCTTCGGCGACTCGATTCTGGACTGTGGCCGCTACAACGACCGGGGCATTCATCCAGGACAGCTTCTGGTGCGCAATGACGATGGCTTGTTCCCGGAGTTCCGTGGGAAGGATTTGCAGTCCCGGGGCCCGGCACGACTGGTTCACTGCGCAGTGGACGGCGCCACCGTTGCCAGCCTGGCCTCCCAGGCCAGGGATGTCCACCCTGTTAAAAACGCCGTTGCCCTTCTTACCGTAGGGGGAAACGACCTGCTTCAGGGACTGGCAGCCGACAAAGGACCGGGGGTGCGTGCATTTTCGGAAGCGCTTGACAGATTCCTTGCGGGCCTTGCGCTGCGGCCGGTGCTGATCGGCAACGTGTATGACCCTACATTCGGCGAGGACAGCCGAAATTTCCTGGGTGTGGCGCCAGGCATTGCCCGGGCCAACCACCGGCGCGTGAATGAAGTAATTGCCAGGCTGGCCGCCCGGTATGGCGAGCTTGTCGACTTGCACGGCCATTTTCTGCAGGGACAGCCGTCGTGGTTTACCCGCACCATCGAACCCAGCCTGACCGGTGCATCGGAAGTGCGGCGGGCTTTTTTGCCCGCGCTTGGTTTGGCATAGGCGTTGTGCCTGCCAGCGGATTTCACATTAGCGATAATTTGCTTTACTGTCCTGCTTTTAACGGCAACACGGCAACACCAGCAATTGCTGAAGCAGGCATACCGCCATGCCGTGTTTTGTATTTACTGCTTATAGTGGTCGTACTCTTTATTTACCGCCACTCCTTCCAACCCCTCGTCCCGTATCCTGAACGCCCGCCATGAGACTGAAAGCCTACATCATCGAGGACAACGCCGCGACCCGTACCAATCTTATTGATACGCTTGAAGAACTGGCGTGCATCGACGCCATTGGAATCGCAGAAACAGAAAGCGAAGCGAAAACATGGCTACTGGAAAACCCAAACAAATGGGATATCGCCATCATTGACCTGTTCCTGAAACAAGGAAGCGGCTTGGGCGTCCTGAGCGCCTGTAGTTCACGTACCGCGAGCCAGAAAATAGTGGTTCTGACCAATTACGCCACGCCAGAAATCCGGCGCCGCTGCAAGGAGTTGGGAGTTGACGAGGTGTTCGACAAGTCGCATGAAATCGAAGCCTTGGTCACTTACTGCAAGGACCGTTTCGGTGGTTTTGATCCCCGTACGGCTGGCTGGAAAAGACTCGGTACCTAGGCAGTTCCCCTTAGTATCAGCAGGATTGAATGCCTTTCAGGCGTTGGAAACGTTTCCCTTTCAAAGAGCATTTCAGCGCTCAAGCGCACTGCCGCTCAGGATAAAGAAAAGGGCACGAACGATTTGCCGACTGCCTCTACAATCCGACGCAAAATCCACAGCTGCTTACGATCAAGCGAGCGTGCTGGCTGTTGTACTTTTCGCCGGAAAATCTCACCCACGGAGACCGTCATGGACCAGGCCGTTCAGCCCAGGCTGAAAAAGAAAACCCCAAAGCTTTCCGCCACTGCATCCGGCATCACGGCAAAGCCCAAGCGCGGCCCTGCTTCAAAGCAGCTCGATTCGGTTTCATCGTTGACGGACGAGTTGGCGGAAATCCGTTCGCGCCGCATTTTGGCGGCCATGATTTCTTTCCAGGACGGTGATTTCACGGTCCGGCTTCCCACGGATTGGCCGGGCACGGACGGCCGGGTGGCCGAGGCCTTCAACCGCACGATCGGCAGTGCTGAACGCATCACCCGCGAGGCATTTCGCCTCAGCATGACCGTTGGCAAGGAAGGTCGGCTTGCGCAGCGCATGTCAGTCCCAGGTTCTATCGGTGGCTGGGCGGAACAGGTCGATTCGCTGAACACCCTGGTTGACGATCTGGTGCGGCCAACCACCGACATCGCACGCACCATTGGTGCGGTCGCAAAAGGTGATCTGGGCCAGTCAATGGACTTGCAAGTGGACGGACGGGCACTCAAGGGGGAGTTTTTGCGTTCTGCAAAACTCGTCAATACCATGATTGAGCAGCTGTCGGTGTTTACTTCTGAAGTGACACGGGTGGCGCGCGAGGTCGGAACCGAAGGCAAGCTCGGCGGGCAAGCCAAGGTAAAGGGCGTCTCGGGCGTCTGGAAGGACCTGACCGACTCCGTGAATCAAATGGCTGGCAATCTGACCGCGCAGGTACGCAATATTGCCGACGTGACTATCGCCGTGGCCAACGGCGACCTGTCGAAAAAAATCACGGTGGACGTCCGGGGGGAGATTTTGCAACTTAAGGAAGCCACCAACACCATGGTGGACCAGTTGCGATCCTTTGCCTCGGAAGTGACGCGGGTGGCGCGGGAAGTGGGCACCGATGGGCGGCTGGGCGGGCAGGCCGTGGTACCGGGCGTGGCCGGCACCTGGAAAGACCTGACCGATTCCGTCAACTCAATGGCCAACAACCTCACCTCCCAAGTGCGCAACATCGCAACGGTGACCACCGCCGTGGCGCGGGGAGACCTGAGCCGCAAGATCACGGTGGACGTGAAGGGAGAGATCCTGGAGCTGAAGGAAACCATCAACACGATGGTTGACCAGTTGAACGGCTTTTCGTCCGAGGTCACCCGGGTGGCCCGGGAAGTGGGCACCGAAGGCAAGCTGGGTGGGCAGGCGCAGGTGCCGGGCATTGCAGGCACCTGGAAAGACTTGACCGATTCGGTCAACTCGATGGCGTCCAACCTCACCGGCCAGGTGCGCAACATTGCCGGCGTTGCCACCGCGATCGCCAAGGGCGACCTGTCCTCCAAAATCACGGTCGAGGTGAAGGGGGAAATCCTGGCGCTGAAGGAAACCATCAACACGATGGTTGACCAGCTGAACGGCTTTGCGTCCGAGGTCACGCGGGTGGCGCGGGAGGTCGGCACCGAAGGCAAGCTGGGTGGTCAGGCACAGGTGCCCGGCGTGGCCGGCACTTGGAAAGACCTGACGGACAACGTCAATTTCATGGCGTCCAACCTGACCGGGCAGGTCCGCAACATTGCCGAAGTGACGACCGCCGTTGCCAATGGCGACTTGTCCAAGACCATCACCGTGGACGTGAAGGGGGAAATTTTGGAGCTGAAAAACACCATCAATACGATGGTCGATCAGCTCAATGGCTTTGCCTCGGAGGTGACCCGTGTGGCGCGGGAGGTGGGCACCGAAGGCAAGCTCGGCGGACAAGCTGCTGTGCCCGGCGTTGCGGGAACCTGGAAAGATTTGACGGACAGCGTCAATTTCATGGCCTCCAACCTGACCGGGCAGGTACGCAACATCGCCGAAGTGACCACTGCTGTGGCCCGAGGCGATCTTTCTAAAAAGATCACAGCCGATGTCCGGGGCGAAATCCTGGAATTGAAGAACACCATCAATACCATGGTGGACCAGCTCAACGGATTTGCCGGCGAGGTCAGCCGGGTGGCGCGCGAGGTGGGCACTGAAGGCGCCTTGGGCGGCCAGGCACAGGTGCTGGGCGTGGCCGGCACCTGGAAAGACCTGACTGACAACGTCAACTCGATGGCCTCTAACCTGACCGCGCAGGTCCGTAACATCGCCGACGTGGCCACGGCCGTGGCCAATGGCGACCTGTCAAAAAAGATCACGGTGGATGTGAAGGGTGAAATCCTGGAATTGAAGAACACCATCAATACCATGGTGGACCAGCTCAACGGGTTTGCTGGCGAGGTGACGCGGGTGGCGCGCGAGGTGGGCACCGATGGCAAGTTGGGCGGCCAGGCACAGGTGCGCGGCGTGGCCGGCACCTGGAAAGACTTGACCGACAACGTCAATTCCATGGCTAACAACCTGACAGGACAGGTGCGCAACATCGCCGACGTGACCACGGCAGTGGCCCGGGGCGACCTGTCGCGCAAGATCACGGTGGAAGTCAAGGGTGAGATTCTTGAGCTGAAAAACACCATCAACACGATGGTCGATCAGCTCAATGGCTTTGCCTCGGAGGTGACGCGGGTGGCGCGCGAGGTGGGCACCGAAGGAAAGCTCGGCGGCCAGGCACAGGTGCCCGGTGTGGCCGGCACCTGGAAGGACTTGACCGACAACGTGAATTTCATGGCTTCCAACCTGACGGGACAGGTTCGCAATATTGCCGATGTGGCGACGGCGATTGCCAAGGGCGACCTGTCCTCAAAAATCACGGTTGAGGTCAAGGGCGAAATCCTGCAGCTCAAGCAGACCATGAACACCATGGTCGATCAATTGAATGCCTTTGCCGGGGAGGTCAGCCGCGTGGCGCGCGAGGTTGGCACCGACGGCAAGCTTGGGGGACAAGCTGCGGTGGAAGGTGTGGCGGGCACCTGGAAGGACTTGACCGACAACGTGAACTCGATGGCCGCCAACCTAACGGGCCAGGTGCGCAACATCGCCGAGGTGACCATCGCTGTGGCCAACGGCGACCTGTCCAAGAAGATCACGGTGGATGTGCGGGGCGAAATTCTGGAATTAAAGGAAACCATCAACACCATGGTGGACCAGCTGCGCTCGTTCGCGGCCGAGGTGAGCCGGGTGGCGCGCGAGGTGGGGACCGACGGCAAGCTCGGCGGACAGGCGCAGGTGCCTGGCGTGGCCGGGACCTGGAAGGACTTGACCGACAACGTCAATTCCATGGCAAACAACCTGACGGGCCAGGTGCGCAACATCGCCGACGTGGCCACCGCCATCGCGCGTGGCGACCTCGGCCGCAAGATCACCGTGGACGTGAAGGGCGAAATCCTTCAGCTCAAGGAGACCATGAATACCATGGTGGACCAGCTGTCGGCATTTGCCTCGGAAGTGACGCGGGTAGCGCGCGAGGTCGGCACCGAAGGCAAGCTCGGTGGCCAGGCAGCGGTTCCCGGTGTGGCCGGCACATGGAAGGATCTGACCGACAACGTCAACTCGATGGCCTCCAACCTGACCGGCCAGGTGCGCAACATCGCCGAGGTGACCATCGCCGTGGCCAATGGCGACCTGTCCAAAAAGATCACAGTGGACGTGCGTGGAGAAATCCTGCAGCTCAAGGAGACCATTAACACCATGGTCGAGCAGCTGCGTTCGTTCGCGTCCGAAGTCACGCGTGTCGCCCGCGAGGTCGGCACCGAGGGCCGGCTGGGCGTGCAGGCCGTCGTGCCTGGCGTGGCTGGCACCTGGAAAGACTTGACCGACTCGGTCAACACCATGGGCGCCAACCTGACATCGCAAGTCCGCAACATTGCCGAGGTGACGACGGCCGTCGCGCGTGGCGACTTGAACCGCAAGATCACGGTGGACGTCAAGGGTGAAATCCTGGAACTGAAGGACACCATCAATACCATGGTGGACCAGCTCAATTCCTTTGCCGGCGAAGTGACGCGGGTGGCCCGCGAGGTGGGCACCGAAGGCAAGCTTGGCGGTCAGGCGCAGGTCAGCGGCGTGGGCGGCACCTGGAAGGACCTGACCGACAACGTGAACTTCATGGCCTCCAACCTGACCGAGCAGGTGCGCGGCATTGTGAAGGTTGTCACAGCCGTGGCCGGTGGCAACCTGACGCAGCGCCTGACGGTTCAGGCGAAGGGCGAGGTCGCCGCGCTGGCCGACACTATCAACGGCATGACGGACACCTTGGCAACCTTTGCCGATCAGGTGACGAACGTCGCGCGGGAAGTGGGTGTTGACGGGCGGCTGGGCGGGCAGGCCAACGTGCCAGGCGCGTCGGGCACCTGGAAGGATCTGACCGGCAACGTCAATTTGCTGGCGGCCAACCTCACGACGCAGGTCCGGGCGATTGCCGAGGTGGCTACCGCGGTGACCAAGGGAGACTTGACCCGCTCGATTCAAGTCGATGCGAAAGGCGAGGTGTCCGAGCTCAAGGACAACATCAATACGATGATCTCGAACCTGCGCGAAACCACTGAAAGCAACCGCGAACAGGACTGGCTCAAATCCAATCTGGCACGCTTTACCGGCATGCTACAGGGCCAGCGGGAATTGAGCACTGTCGGGAAAACGCTGCTGTCGGAACTCGCGCCATTGGTCAGTGCGCATCAAGGAACGATCTATCACTTCAACAGTGCCGAAGAAGACAACAACGAGCTGAGTTTGCTGTCAAGCTACGCCCAGACCGGAAGCGTTCGCTTGGCCCCTACCGTGGGCCTTGGCGAGGGTTTGGTCGGCCAGTGCGCCGTGGAAAAAAAACGTATTTTGCTGACCAACGCACCGCCCGACTTTGTCACCATCGAGTCCAGCCTTGGAAAGGCCCGCCATGTCAGCGTGGTGGTGCTGCCAGTGTTGTTCGAAAATGAGACCAAGGCCGTGATCGAACTGGCTTCCCTGCATCCGTTTTCGGTTGTCAACCTCAACTTCCTCGATCAACTTGCCCTTGGCATTGGCGCCGTGTTCAACACCATCGAGGCCACGATGCGCACCGAGGGACTTCTTACGCAGTCGCAGCAACTTACCGTGGAACTGCAGTCCCGGCAAAGCGAATTGCAACAGACGAACGAGGAGCTGGGCACCAAGGCACGCTTGCTTGCCGAACAAAACGCCGAGGTCGAGCGCAAGAATACCGAAGTTGAACAGGCACGCGGGGCCTTGGAAGAAAAAGCGTCCGAACTCGCCCTCACATCGAAGTACAAGTCAGAATTTTTGGCGAACATGTCACACGAGCTGCGCACGCCGCTCAATTCAATTCTTATCCTGAGCCAGCAACTTGCAGAAAATGCGCCAGGCAACCTGTCCCCGAAACAGGTCGAGTTTTCGCGCAACATCAACTCCTCCGGCTCGGACCTGCTGCACCTGATCAACGACATTCTGGACCTTTCGAAGATCGAGTCGGGCACGGTCACGGTGGAGGTCGAGGACATTACTTTCAGCGGGCTACGCGAGAATATCGATCGCAATTTCCGCCACGTCGCTGAAGCCAAGGACCTGCCTTTTCACATTCGCTTCGCTACTGACCTGCCGCGTTCGATGGACAGCGATCCCAAACGGCTGCAGCAGATTCTCAAGAATCTTCTTTCCAACGCCGTCAAATTTACCTCGCGAGGCCAAGTCGAGGTTCGGGTCGGGCTGGCCACCAAAGGCTGGAGCCCGGAGCACCCGGTGCTTCGCCAGGCCCAGCAGGTAATTGCTTTCGCGGTTGAAGACACCGGCATTGGCGTTGCCCCTGAAAAGCAGCGCCTGATTTTCGAGGCGTTCCAGCAGGCCGACGCGGGCACGTCCCGCAAATACGGTGGCACAGGACTGGGCCTGGCCATCAGCCGGGAACTTGCTTCGCTGCTGGGCGGCGAGATAAGGCTGACCAGTGTGCATGGCAAGGGCAGCGTCTTCACGTTGTACCTTCCGTTGCACTACATCGGCCCGCAAGGGGTTGCCCTGACACGAAGCACTGAGGTCGCCACTGTCGAGTCTGCACGTTCTGTCATCGCGTTGCCTGTTTCGCGTGAAGAGCACATCGCGGATGACCGAGACAGCATTTCCGCCGGCGACTTGATCCTTCTTGTGATCGAAGACGATCCGCACTATGCGCGCATCCTGCTCGGCTTGGCGCGGGACAAAGGATTCAAAGGCATCGTGGCAACCAAGGGGGCGCACGGGCTTGTTTTAGCTCGCCAGTACCGTCCGGCCGCAATTTCACTCGACATCTTTCTGCCGGACATGCTGGGCTGGACGGTGCTGAACCAGTTAAAGCTTGACCCTGACACCCGTCACATTCCGGTGCAGATCGTTACGCTGGAGGAGGAGCGTCATCACGGACTGGCCCATGGTGCCTTTGCCTATTTGATCAAAGAACCTACCACCGTCGGGCTGGAAGCAGCCTTCGACCGGATGAAGGCTTTTACCGCGCCCCGTACCAAGCGACTGTTGATCGTGGAAGATAACGACATTGAGCGTGCTGCCATTGTGGAACTGCTGGGCTTTGAGGACATTGAGATGGTGGCAGTGAGCAACGGCCAAGAAGCACTGGCAGCGATGCGCGAGCAAGGCTTTGATTGCGTTGTGCTTGATCTCCGGCTGCCAGACATGACAGGCTTTGAACTGCTAGAAAAAGTACAGGCAGAGCCCGCTCTGGCGACTGTGCCGGTGGTGGTTTTCACAGGCAAGGATCTGAGCCGGGACGAGCAAGCAAAACTCCATTCGATGGCCAAAAGCATCGTGCTGAAAGATGTCCAGTCGCCCGAGCGGTTGCTCGACGAGACAGCCCTATTCCTGCACCGGGTTGTCACAGCGCTGCCGGTGCAAAAACAAGCCATGCTCCAACGGCTGCACAATTCGGCCGAGGTCTTGCGCGGACGCAAGGTGCTGGTGGTCGACGATGACGCACGCAATATTTTCGCGTTGACGTCCGTGCTTGAGAACCATGAAGTCGATGTGATCAGCGCCACCAATGGCCGGCACGCCATTGACATCATCGAGAGCACTCCTGAACTGTCCATGGTCTTGATGGATATCATGATGCCCGAGATGGATGGCTATGAAACAATGCGCGAAATTCGCCAAAGGCCGCAGTTCCGCACGCTGCCTATTCTGGCGCTGACCGCAAAGGCCATGAAAGGCGACCGGGAAAAATGCCTGGACGCTGGCGCCAGCGACTATATTGCCAAACCCGTGAATACCGATCAGTTGCTGTCGCTGATGCGGGTCTGGCTGTTCCGATAATTTATGCGTCCTACGCCAGCGAAAGGCTCCCAGCAGATGCATACCCCTACACCCCTTGTTTTGGTTGACGGCCACGCCCTGCAGTCGACAGTTTGCGGGCGTCCCCGGTCATGACTCCGCAAACTGGACGTTTTTCGGTCGGGCATTCACCCGAATCCGGTATTTACGTTGGCGATGCACCTGTTATGGCAAGCAAGGGCACCGCGGCAGACCTGCGTGTCAATATTTTGATCGTCGACGATGAACCGAAAAACCTGGCGGTTCTCGAAGCCGTGCTGGATGATCCAGGCTATCGGCTAGTGCGCGCCACCTCTGGCGACGAGGCGCTGCTCGCGCTGATGGCTGACGAATTCGCCGTCCTGGTCCTGGATGTGCGCATGCCTGACATGACTGGCTTTGAGCTTGCTCAAATGGTCAAGGAGCGCAAGAAAACCGCACGTGTCCCCATTATTTTTTTGACTGCGTACTACAACGAGGACCAGCACATTCTCGAAGGCTATGTCAGCGGCGCAGTCGATTATTTACACAAGCCGGTCAACACGGCGGTGCTTCGTTCTAAAGTGGCGATTTTTGCAGAACTGCACCGCAAGAGCCGCGCGCTTGAGCTGGCGAATCTCGCACTGGTTAGTGAGGTGAATGAGCGGCGCCATGCTGAATTGCGCTTGAGCGAGCTCAATGAAACGCTGGATCGACGCGTGACAGAGCGCACGCAGGCGCTTCATGCCAGCGAAACCCAGTTACGCGAAGCGGACCGCCGCAAGGACGAGTTCCTGGCGACGCTCGCCCATGAGCTGAGAAACCCCTTGGCGCCACTGCGCAACGCTGCGCAGGTACTTCGGATGAAGGGGCTGGCGATGACAAAGCTGCACTGGGCATCTGAGATGATTGATCGTCAGGTCCAGGCGATGAGCCACCTAATCGATGACCTGATGGATGTCAGCCGGATCAATCAGGGCAAGATGGAATTGCGCCTGGAACAAGTGGAACTGATGCCAGTTCTGCAAAATGCCATCGAATCGAGCCGCCCTTTGATCGATGAGTGCAAGCACAAGCTTGTGCTGTCGCTGCCTGACGAGAAGCTGATGGTGCGGGCCGATGCGACCCGTCTCACCCAGGTATTCATGAACCTGCTCAACAATGCCGCCAAGTACATGGACAATGGCGGGCTTATCGAACTGCATGCTCTTCAGGCCAATGATGAGGTCGTGGTCATCGTGAAAGACGCCGGTATTGGCATAGCAGCCGAGCGGCTGCAAAGTGTGTTCGAGATGTTTTCACAGGTCGAGACGGCATTGTCGCGTTCGCGTGGCGGCCTGGGAATTGGCCTGACGCTGAGCCAACGGCTAATCGAAATGCATGGCGGCAGTGTTGAGGCGCGCAGCGAAGGACTGGGACATGGGAGCGAATTTTTTGTCCGGTTGCCACTTCTGGCCTCGCAGCACAACGAAC
Organism: Polaromonas sp.; assembly: GCA_028292745.1. Lineage (GTDB taxonomy): Bacteria > Pseudomonadota > Gammaproteobacteria > Burkholderiales > Burkholderiaceae_C > Polaromonas. The sequence goes on from JAQGLT010000124.1 coordinate 35,942, forward strand.
CCACGCTCGATTCATTTCCAAACCTGGACACTGCAGAGGCAGCGCCTGATTCGGGGCTTCGTATTTTGGTCGCCGATGACAACCTGGACAGTGCAGGGACCCTCACGCTGCTGCTTGAAATAATGGGCCACACGGTTCGACAGGTGCATGACGGCGAAGCAGCAGTACAAGAGGCCGCAGATTTCGATCCGCAGTTGATATTGCTCGATATCGGCATGCCTAAGCTCAACGGGTATGAAGCTTGTCGTCAGATTCGTGCCCAGTCCGGCGGATCGGCCAGAACCCTTGTCGCCATCACAGGCTGGGGCCAGCCCGATGACCGGTTGGCTTCGCAAGAGGCCGGTTTCGATCGGCACCTGGTCAAACCCGTCGATTTAGCTGTACTGCAAAATCTCATCACGGTTTTAACAGAAGATCATCGGGAACGACCGACCAATTGATGATGCGAACCGTGCAAAGTCAGGCGGGGTTAGATAGCAAGCCTGGATTTACATCGTAAACCAGTAGACTTTTTCATGCTCCCCTATTGCTGTTTCAATAAGCAGAACCAAAAGAAAATAACTGCTTGCAATTCATGAATTTTGCTGCAGTTGGCAACTGCATGTTGATCCGAGGCTGAACACGGCAACTTGGTCGAAATCAATACGTGGTGCGGCTGGCGGGGATCGAATTCGTGAAGCAGCGCATCATATGCGACACCCAGAGCAGGGTTTTTCCAGATAGATCCATGCAAATACAAGTTACCGGCAGTAGTCAAGCGTTGGACATTTAGGCGTGCAGCCTGACTGGCCCAGAGTAAATTGGAATGGGTTGTACGCACCACTTACCAGAGCAGTACCAGCAGGCTGCAGGCTATCCGCACTTCCAGCTTAGCTGTCAGTTGAATGTTGTTTCAGTAAGGTGATGGTGTACATCATGGATAGGGGTATAGAACTACAAAGTTACACCGCCAAGAAACACAACCGACCTTGCCCTGATATTAGGGCTAAGTTGAGTAGAAACAGCCTTAACTAAATTTAGGAAAAAAATATCATTACTTAGAGCCTGATGTCCTGCTCAGCTCAGCCTTACACAAAGTGCTGATGATTTACGAATCGATCAGACCACGGATGCGGTTCTTGTAGTCGGCTATAGCGCTCGCGCTTTTTGCGATTGCGGCCGCGTTGTTAATCACCGGAGTTCCCGTTGGATCTTCGTTGTATTCAACTAAGGGATTTGAGAAATTCAAAATTCGTATTCCCTGGTAAGACATCAAAGTACCGCGAACGATGCCTTCCTTTGAGTGCTTCCATTGATATCCCCAATGCACTCCTTTATTGTCGACATTTAGCCCAAGACAGTCAGCATTTTCTATATTGTGCGGACAACCGAAGTTGTGACCTATCTCGTGACTAAGAGAGTGCCGATTTTTCGCTTGTTCCCAGCTTACAACACTGAATGCCGAATTTGGATTGCCTGTGGGTTTACGCAGGCAATTGGCAATACTGCGGCCCGGGAGCTTTCGGAAAAGAGTGACTAAGTCAGCGCTATTCTTAAGTCTTATCTCTTGCGTCCAATTACTATTTCGCAATTGATCAAGCGCTGTCGCGTAAGCATCTGACATCCCATCAAAGTCGTGATGTATAGCAGCTACTAAATTAACAGCTACCTTTACGCCAGTGCCCTCAAGACTTGCTTCCAAAGCAGCATTTAAATTTGCAACTAAACCATTGATTGTTCCATCAACTTCAAGAACATTGCTCTGATTCAAGACGTTTGAGTTATATACCGCGAGCAGATTTACGGTATAGTTTCCGCCAATTGGTATATCACTGTCCTTATCAGCAAAGTTCTCGATCAAGCTATCCTCGTTGGCTTCGAAATCTTCTTGACAGTCCATCGGCGCCGCCAAGTTCAATTCCTTAACAACTGAGAGGTATTCATTGTAAGGAAATAACGTGAACTCGCTCACGCCGGTAAATACCATCAAGGTAGTGACGCTTGCGCCATCACGTTGAGTTAAAGTCATAACGACTCTGCTGTCTTTGTTACTATTAACTTTACCCACGAACGAAATCGTTTCTTTATCTCTACGTTTTATTTCTACAGAACACTCGAGCTTTACGTCATCAAAAAAATTTGCCAAAAATCGAATAGGCTCAATCCTACCTTTTACCGAATGTCGATTTGCTTCAAATAGTAGAGCCGGATTCAAATACACAAGCCTCTGCCTCGGTACAAACTCATCTGACTCTAACTCGTCAGCAATATCTTGAGAAACTTCTTCATCGAGTAATAAATTTTTAAGCGCCATATTATTCTCCTACAGTAGGATGCACTAAGGACTATATTTTGATTAACACAATTATCAACTACTCATTCTTATATTAATCCGTTCAATTTTTTATCAAACTTCTAATTATTAGAATTGATGCGGTCAAACCAAGTTCCTTGGCTACTATAATATAAAAAATATTTTTTGTATTCGACTTCAATCATACAATCTCGAAATGGAGAACCAGGCTACATTACATTAATCAATAGTCATATTTGAAAGCACGTATTCTGCCGCTTTACCTGCCATTACGCCAGCAACAACTGGTGCAACTCCACAAGCTAGAAACGCTACTCCGCCAGTGCTAACTCCAAACACCAAACATGCGGCTGCAATTGCTCCAGTAGCAGTAGCTTCAGACATTTTTATGAGAGCTGTATTACGCTCTTTGTCTGTTTTAGCTATGTCAAGCTCATAGTATCTATACGGAATCTCAATCGCTACCGCGATGGTACTAGTTACCGAAATAGCTTTAGCAAGAGGCAACGTCACAGCTGCTAATTTTCCAAACTTATTTGCAAGTTTATTAGTCGAAACGGCTTTTGATATTACTTCTTCAGCTCTACCCTCTTTTAATAATGCATCGGTCTTCTGAATAATTACTTTTTCATAGTTGGCTGTACTGCCATAGCGAGGAATATCAAAGAGTACTTTTGCTGAAAATCCTGAAACAGGATGACGTGCGCGTATTGCTTTACGCATTGACATTCGTGCATCCCTGATACTTTTCGCAATTTGTTCATCAATTTTTCCACCTGCGGCAAGCCAATTTTCTCTAATTATAGAAATAGAGTCAGTATATGAACGCCGCGCTGCTTCTAAATCACGTACAGCTTCAAATGCGATTGGAACCACTCTCTTCTGAGTGACTAGTGCTCGATCAATAATTATATTATCTAGAACAAACTCTATATCTTGTTTCGACCCTGCCGGGATCCAACACGCTTCACCTTCGTCACTATCCATCGGCAGAATGAAAGCCTCATTTACTCCTTGTTTATTAAAAACTGACGGATAATACAAGGCACGTTCGGTGTTGCCTGCAAAGTTAGTAATTGCACCAGTTCTAGCACCAAAGGTAGCATTTTTATCAGCGCCTGACATATTTTGTTATGCACTAGGTTTTTTATATGATAATGTAAGTCTAAGCCCTTCATGCCTAACACTCACATTTGTTTGATACCATTCATGAGATTTATTTCCCAAATCCCATGGATCTTCAGCATAAATACGAGGTAGCTTAAACTCTAAAATTCCTAATGTAGGCGATGAATTTTGGAGGTAATGAATTTCATTTTTTATTATTACAGACCAACCTTCGGATGAAAGTAAATCAAAAGAAAGCCTTAACTTCAAATATACATGATTATCAGGCTCGTATAACACTGTGCGGTCTGTCACGTATAATTTCGACTTGTCAATTATTTGATCGAGCATAATCAAATTTTTCGCAGAACGAGAATTTATATGATCAGCCTTTGCAATAACAAGCCGTTGATCTGCTTGCTTACCCTTCTCTTCCAACGCACGCATTCTTTCCGAATACTCTTCAGTGGCGGGTCTTAGGCCCACCTGCGCATCAGCATGAAGACCCCCTGAATCGAATGAAAAGGTTGTTTCCGTAAATGCCTTATTTATAAATCCTTCAAATTTACAATTCTCGGTTTGAAAGGTAGATGCAAGAATTTTAAGTAGGATTGCCTCGTCGAATTCTAACAAACCTTCCTTGAATGCTTTCTCTACAATTGCAGGAGGGAGATACACTGGTAATGCTTGAGCAGGCTCATTGAGAAGCGCTTTCACTGCCAAATTTATACTAGAAGAATCTAACCCTTCAATATTGTTAAACAAATTTTGTTGTATATCACTTAGCTGTCTGGTAGCATTTTCATTAGTTGACGAATCGTTGTATTCTTTTTCTAAGTTAACTGCTAGTGCCTTACATAGAGCTATTTTAAATTCGACTGATTTATCGCTTATGTCTATCGGCATTATTCCCGGCTGCATCAAATAATCCCACATCTTGTCCAACCTAGTCCGTGAGAAAGTTCTGCCCTCTTTAATGCCTGTACCCATTACAATTTCTTGTCCAGCCTCTATATAAAAATCGAAATCACGCAAATATAAATTGGAACGATAGTTATTCATCAATCTATAAAATGTGATATTTAATGTTCTTCCTTCATTGATATTTTTGAGCTTATAAGATGTGCTTGTGTTAGTTGATGTTTCGCTTTCTTCAGTAACCGATATTGAATTTTCGTCTTTTGAGCGTCTGTTCAGTTCTTGTGAAGCTCGTTGAACAGATCGATTTAATTGACGGCTCATATCTTTAGTAGTTGTTGAGGCCGAAAAGTTTGCACTTCCTGAAAAACCTGCATACGATCCACCTACACTCCCACCGCTTGATGACGTTGATTCTTTTTCTCTTCTAACTTCTTTTTCAAATACTGTTTCAAAATCGGACTTATCTACTCGCGTTATTTCTGAAAGTGAGCTTGTAGTTACACTGCGAGTAGTTTTATAGCGTTGAGAAACAGCCACAGTTACAGTTCGTTCCTCCCCTGGTGCTAGTGGAATAGTTGCTGCGAGTTCTCCTAGGGCCACCCCCTCCCATGCAAACATGTAAGTTAGTTGTTCGTCTATGCTAATCGATGGAAAAATTGATGGAGATATTTCAGACAGCGGTCGAACTAAAAGAACATACCCTACAGCAATTCGCTCACCAACTATAGTATTTTCATAGAAAGGTATACCAATTACGCAATTTAGTCGAAATTCTTCGTCATTTTTACATTGGCGCATTACCTCTTCAATAGAAGATCCATCTGCGGTAACTAAGCCCTGTGTGGTTTCACGAAACAAATAAACACTATAGTTGTCTTTTCTATATGCTTCTGCCGCTTCAGTCCAGGGATCATAATCAATCTGCGCCCGTTCATAGTAGGTAAAAGATTTACGATTTTCTATAGGAACTTGATAGGAGACTGTTCTTTTGCGAAACCATGATCTTTGAGTTTCAGTAACGGTCTGATAAGTGATCCAGGAGACTGTACGTTGACCTTCTTTGAATAATTTTCCTGCAGGAAGTGGTTCATCTTTTTCTGTTCCATCAGCGTTTACATATTTAACATTAGTCGGCTCTAAAAATAATTTATAACCTATGTCTGATGCTGCGTCTGCTAGTTGTTGACGTATTGATTCAACTCGTGGTAAATAGCTATTTAGTTCTCTATACTGGAAAGTGAGAGTAGGTAGCGTTGAGATTGATGCCGTTGGAATAGTGTCAGATAATAATTTACTAGCTCGTTCAGCCAAAGTTAAAGCGAGCTTTCGATCATTTTCTAATGATTTGTATTGCTGATCAATTAAAGCAGCATCGGCACGAACCACATCAACTGCAGAAAACCCCCTACGCGCTATACCTTTAATTTTGTTAGTCACTTCCTCGCGAGTTGGGTTTACGCTTGCCTCTCCTGGATCTTCTGCAAAAAATACGTGAACAAGTTCAGCAATATTATCCCAAACGGTTTTCCAATTAATGAAATCAAAATCGTTTTTTGCCGCTGGGCGCGGTGCGTTTAAATCATCTTGAATTAGAGGTTGATACCAACGGAACATACCGTTTGCTAACGGTACTTTAATTACGCACCCTGTTATTAGTTTTACTTCCTCTTTTGCATATGGCGCAAGCCGGTAAACTGATGGTGGTGCGTCAAAAATATAAAACTTATTATCGACTTTTTCACCAGCCGTTGTGGTATATACAGAACTCGGCAAGTGTATATAAGCAGGCCAGAGTTCCGATACTTCCTTAACATGCAAGTCTATGAGTTCTTGGGATATAGGGTTCTCTGGCGTGATGCCCCACATGTTTTCAAAATAAACCCTAAACGCTCTTCTGCGTCGAATTTCTATTTCTTTATCTGTAATTCCGATCGATGCTAGAAGCTCAGGCCAAAACGTTGGACTATGAGTAATTTGTCGTTTTCTCCCAAAAGAATAAGCATTTGGAGCAAACTGTAGTTTATGAGGACCTTGAATTGTTAATGCCTCATCTAATGGTATATGTTTATTTTCTTGCATATTTGCTTTTGGTTTCTTTAATTTACTAATAAAATAGGCTTTTCATTAGCACAAATGAAATGAGCTTATTGAAACTTTTAAACTTATTAAATTATCGTCCGACTGGTGATGGCGCTAACAACCCCGCCAATGCACCGATGGCCGCAGATCCAAGAGCGGTCAAAATATCAGGCACAGCAAATGTTCCACTAGTCGAAAATTTCAATATGATTACACCTATGACCACTATAAGCACAGTAAGGCTTAATGCTCCAACTACAATTCTATAAATTATTTTGTCGCTTTCTAAAGCACGTGGAGGCATTGCGCTTAATGTTTGTGCTTGGAGACGTTTAAGTGTTGCGACAGGATCGGCTTTTAACTCATCTATTATTTCAGGACTAGCCAAAGCCGTCTTTACCATTAAATCAACAGAACGCAATTTTTCAGTCATATTTAAGCTCCTATGAATTTTTATTAATTACTTCCACTATTTTGTTATTTATTGTTAATAAAAATCATTGTGTGCTTAGTGTATTTTTTTGCAATACTTCAAATAAGGTATTATTATCGAAGAGCTTAAAATAAGCTGAGAGTGACGTAATTAGCTGCTTACATTGATAAAAATCACATTTGCCGATTAACGGATGAGTAAGTTCGGATATGTATTAAATGTAAATAAGTACGTAAAGTTTTTATTTTCTTGCTATGCCTGATTCGTTTATTTATTTAACAACATTATTGTGAGTTTTCAGAGCAACAAATCACTGGGTCTTCTATGCTCACAGCATTTAAAAATGCGCACACTAATTACTTTGTTAACGCTTAGCTTTCACGGTAGCGCTTGATGTGCGGTGTATTTGAAGGGATGGGGTATAGAACTGGAAAGTTACACCGCCACCTTGCCCTTCACCTTCTTGAAACACGCTAGATTTGGCTGGGTGACATGAAGCGCTACATTGCATATCATCCTGAGCGGTAGTCCCAAACGCTGGACTATCAACATGCCTCACTGCACCCCACCCAAAATTCGCAAGACCCCGTTTGCGACAGTTATCGATTTCACCAATGCCAGTCTGAAGGAAGCTTGTCAGCAGGTCCAATCTCATGGGCTTAAACAAGTCCGGTTTTATTCCAAAGGCGTTAAAGGTCTTCACGCCGAGGTGTACCCCACCCGCGCGACCTTTTATGCCACCTATAGCGTGCCCCGTCGGCTGGGCATTCAGGCCAGACGCGGCGGGCGCATTGCTGTAGGCGTTTTCGGACTGCATACCATTGCCCAGGCGCGTGCGGAATTCATGGAAGTACGCCGCAAGGCCTTTGCAGGCATTGACCCTAAGGCTGCCGTGCCACGCGAGCTGACCTATGCCGAGTTTCATGTCGAGCACTACCGGGTGCAATGCATCAGCCGGCAAAAGAAAATCCTTCAAACTGACCTCGGACGCTATGGAAAATGGATCGAACTCGAGTTGGGCCGGTATTTGCTGCCGCAGATGAATGCCACTGGCATCAACAGCTGGTGGTCAAAATGCAGGACGCTGGCTTGGCAGCTGCCACCATCCGCAACGTCATTGGCCAGTTATCGAGCAGCTTGAACCTGGCGGTTGAACTGGGATTGATTGACAAGAACCCGGCAAGTACGTCAAACTGCCACGTGTCTTCAACCAACGCACCCAGACCTTTACCGTCAGTCAGATCACTGCCTTTGTGACGGCCGCGAGCAAGCGTCCGGAAACCGTTGCATCCAGGCTGTTGACGTTGCTCGCTTTCACTGGCACCTGACTGGGAGAAGCCACGAACGCCAAATGGCAGGACATTGACCTGGAAAAGGGCCAGTAGCGGCTGCCGACTCAGAAGTCTGGCAAGCCGGGCGTGATCTTTCTGTCAGATATGGCGAAATCCGTCATACGCGAAGTACTGCCCTTCAAGCGCAACGATTTCGTATTCCCGGGCAACAAGGGCAATGACCGGCTGTCTCGGCCGCACGCTATTCGTACTTCCACCTTAGCCGTCAGTCTGGATGCTGTTCCAGCAAGGTAATGGTGTACATCATGAATGGGGGTATAAATAAGCAAAATTACACCGCTATCCCAGCCGGACAGTGAAGTGCCTGTAGAAAAAAATACTGGTGATGTCACGGCGTGTAGGCATCGCCATACGCGCCTTTTAGCGCATTTCAAGCCAGTTGCCTGTCATTTTCATATGGTCAATGGCCGGCACAATGGCGCTTTACTGCTTGATCATAGCCTTCATGGTCCCTGTCATGCCCTGACGCCGGCCTAAGCGCAGAATCTGCACCCCCCTGGACCTTCGCGCCCCGATAACCCTTGTAGCCGCTGTGAACACTACGTTTTTGCGTCTTTCGCTTCAACAACAGACAGCGCAGTTCAAAAAAATTCTTGAAACTGCCGCGCACGGAACGCTGAAGATAAATACGCCTGATTTGCTTAAGATTGAGTTCTCCCTCCCGCCCATGGAGACGCAGCGTGCTATCGTCGCCGAGATCGACGCCGAACAAGTACTGGTCGCATCCAACAGCGAACTGATCCGCCGCATGCAGGCCAAGGTTAAGGCCGCGATTGACCGGGTGTGGGGCGCGGCATGAGTTACGTGAAGCCCTGGACCAGCCATGCCGCGCAATTGGAGCAACTTGAGGCGCGTGGTTTGCAGGTTTCCGACCGTGGCCGGGCGCTGGAATACCTCAGGCGCATCGGCTATTACCGGCTGAGCGGCTACTGGTTTGCGTTTCGCGAACGCTCCGGAGTGTGTTGCCTGCTGGAAGCGTTTGCCTCCGCCAAAGCCAAGCCTAGAGAACAGACGCTGGTGTTGGAAACCTTCAAGCTCACGGCAACTTTTCAAAACGCGGTGGACCTGTATGTGTTTGACAAGCAATTGCGCCTTTTGGTGCTGGATGCGCTGGAACGGATCGAGGTGGCGCTGCGCGTCGATATTTCGCACACGCTGGGCCAGCTTGATCCGTTTGCCTATTTGAAGGCAAGTTGGTTCCACGATGAGTTCAGCCAGACGCTGGATAAGCAAAGCGGCCTGACCCGGCACCATGAATGGCTCAGCAAGCACGCGCAGCTGATTGGACGGTCGAAGGAGGAATTCGTTACCCACAACAAAACCAAGTACGGCTTGCCGCTTGCGATCTGGGTGGCCTGTGAAGTCTGGGACTTTGGCACGATGTCCACCTTGTACGGTGGGATGCGCGAGCTAGAGCAAGATGCAATTGCCGCCAAGTACGGCCTGCGTAACGGCCGGGTATTTGCCACCTGGCTGCGAAGCCTTAACTATCTGCGCAATGTGTGCGCCCACCACAGCCGTTTATGGAATCGTAACATTGTGGATCAGCCCAAGCTGCCAACTGCGGCTGAGATGCCTTGGGTTGTTCCGTTTGAGCAAAATGCCCATGCGCGGGCACGCTGCTATTTGTTGCTGTGCATGGTGCGGCATTTGTTGCAAGTCATCAACCCAACTTCCTCTTTGCCCCAGCGTATGCGAACTCACCTGAAAACCTTTCCAGACTTGAATCACCTGGGACTAAATCTGGTGGGTATGGGGGTCGGTGCGAATTGGGATACGCAGTGGTGAGGCACCACTTTACCTTTGCATCAGGCAAGAAAAAACCCCTAAGCAACTTTGCCGCCGAAGCAACTCCATTGAAAGGGGCCGTGTTAGGTGAAATTATAGTCATTTGTGTTGACGTTGTCAAAGGGTTGGCAGTAAGGCGAGAGCCAGCCACTTTCTAGACCAAGTAGGAACAAACCAGACCACCACGCCACCAGAAATCGACCAGACACAAAAACGCCAACCGGGGCGGTTGGCGTAAAGGCAAAGAAACACAAGGGTTTCCGGGTGTCCTGAATGGTGCGGCTGGCGGGGATCGAACCCACGACCCTTGGCTTCGGAGGCCAATACTCTATCCACTGAGCTACAGCCGCAACGCTGAAATAACATGCACTGAAGTCGAAAAATAAACTTTAGGCATTTAACAGTACGAGTGACTAGCACGGTACAGAATCATGGATTCTATCAGTCTGTCCAGGCCCCTGAGCGTTATCAGGGCCACCGCTATAATGTGCCGATGCTGAAGCAGCCCGCGACAGACCCCCAGATTTTCTGTTTTTTGAGGACGCCATGAGCGCAAACGACCACACTATGGCCCATGAAGAAGCCCATACGGGCCCGATCAAAACCCCACAGCAACTGCTGGCAGCCGTTTTTTTCTCTTTCGTTGTTCCGGTTTTTGCAATTATCGGTTTGGTGTACTACGTTGCCTCGGCCGACAAACCAATGGCCGGTGCGGATACCGCTGAGAATGCAGTGACTCAACGCATTCAAAAAGTCGGCATGGTCGAAATTCGCGATGCCAACCGTCCGCTGAAATCGGGTGAAGAGGTTTACAAAGCGCAATGCGTTGCCTGCCACGGAACAGGTGCAGCTGGCGCACCAAAGTTCAGCGACGTTGCTGCTTGGGCGCCTCGTATCGCCACAGGCTATGACACGTTGCTCAATTCCGCCCTGAAGGGCAAAGGTGCCATGGCACCGCAAGGTGGCGGTGATTTTCAGGATGTTGAGATTGGCCGTGCCGTGGTTTACCTGGCAGCGTCTGCGGGAGGCAAGTTTGCTGAACCTGCTGTGCCAGCAGCAACCAATGCTGGCACAACGGCCACAGTTGCGGCAGCGCCAGCAGCCCCTGTGGTTGTAGCCGCTGCGGCCCCGGTAGTGGCAACCCCTGCCCCTGCCCCTGCAAATATTGCCGCAGCAGCAGACTCAGGCGCCGGCGAAGCCTTGTACAAACAAGCCTGTTTTGCCTGCCATGGCGCAGGCGTGGCGGGTGCGCCGAAGCTTGGCGACAAGCCGGCTTGGGCCCCGCGTATCCAGACAGGACTTGATGCATTGACCACCAGCGTCATCAAAGGCAAGGGCGCGATGCCACCCAAGGGCGGTTCTGCAGCGTCTGATGCAGACATTCGTTCTGCGGTTGTCTACATGGTAAACACTTCAAAATAAGGCTTATCGCAGCTACGGCAAAATTCGAGGATCAAGCTGTTGCCAGCCACTTGAGGTCCGGCATTCAAGCCAAGCTAAAAGGGACGTTTCGATCACGTCGCTTTTTTTTCAGCTTCCCGAAGAATGCGATGCATCAGCTTGTTTTCCCTACAGTCCCGAGCTTGTATGTGCCAAAGCAATAGCCGGCTTGTCATCAAAACCTGATAAATAGTCTGCCAAGGTAACCACTCCCCTCCTACTGTGCTATTTATTTTCTAGCATTTGTGGACTGCGTCTATAACCATAACGCAAGGGCAGCGCATCCGACTGCGCAGTCTGGGGAATCCATAGGCCCTGCTCGACCGCATCGGCAGCATGCGTCATGTCCTGGGTATGAATGAGGCCGAAACCCAGATCGGTTTCAAGATAAAGGCGGCCTTTTTCGTCCAGAATGCAGCGCTGCACGCGGGCTGGCCAGCCGGTGTGCGCCAGGACCTTGAAATCAGGTGCGGCATTCACCCGCCAGATAAAGGGTGTGGCTTCCAGCTCCACGTAGACGCGTTGCGGGCCGTTCTGAAAAAACCAGCAGCCGTTGACGTCGCTCTCGTAGTTGCGTTGAATGAAATCGATCAGCTTCTCGTGCTGGAGCAGCGATCCCTTGCTGGCCGTCTGGCTTGCGCCACCCGGGTTTTCGGCCATCGGCGCAAAAGGGCCTGCCGCCTGAGCCTTGTCGTCACGCATGTACCAGTTGCCGCGCGCATCCAGTCCAAGCCAGCCGTAGCAGTCAGGAACATTCGGCCACCGGGCAATCGCTTGTCGAACAATGTCATCCATGCCTGCATTTTGCGCTGCTTTGATGCGGTTGAAGGCTCAGCCGCACTTTCAGGCCAGCAGCGCTCTCAAAGCTGAGCCGCCAAAAATGCAACAACGGCTTCAGGCATGGCCCGTACATGGGCTGGAAACCCGCCAGACGGAAAGCCGACATGGCCACCTTGCGCAGGCTGCCATAAGGTGACATGACGGCTGACATCGGCCAGTGTCGGCAGGCTGCCGAGTGGAATAAAGGGGTCGTTCAACGCATTCAACGCCAACGCTGGCACGGCAATCCGGCCGAGGTGGGGTTTGGCCGAGGCCCGTGCCCAGTAATCGTCCACGCTTTTGAATCCGTGCAGCGGCCCGGTAAAAATATCGTCAAATGTGTAAAGATCGCGTGCGCCCAGCAGCGCCTGGCGGTCAAACAAGCCGGGGTGCTGGTCCAGCTTTTGCAAGGCCTTGGACTGCATGGTCTTTAAAAACATGCGGGTGTAGACCTGCCGGTTGAAACCCTTGCCAATTGCACGGCCGCTCGCTGCCAGGTCGAGCGGGGAGCAGACCGAGGCAACGGCCGCCACGACCTCGCCGGCCTGCGCGCCGACTTCGCCGGCCCAGCGCATCAAGGCATTGCCGCCCAAGGAAACCCCGACGGCTACGACCGGCCCGTTGTGCTGGCTGGCAAAGCGCCTGAGCAACCAGTCGATTTCATCAAAATCACCCGAATGGTAGGCGCGCGGCGCCAGGTTGATTTCACCGGAGCACCCCCGAAAATGCGGCACGGCACAAGCCCAGCCCCAGCGGCCGGCCACGTCGGCGAAGGCCTGGGCATAGTGGCTGGCCGATGAGCCTTCAAGGCCATGAAAAACCACCAGCAGCGGCTGTGTTGATGCCGTTTCGGGGCGCACCGGAGCACGTACATCAGGACTGTTCAAGCCAGGGCCGCAGAACCGGCTTCGCCGGGCTGCAGGCGCAGCGGCCACCTTGGAGGGCAACGAACCACGCGCAACGGGGAGTGTGGGGGCGTGATCTAGCCAGTCCACATCGAGAAAGTCGCCATCAGGCGCATCCCAGCGCTCGCGGCGAAACACCGGTGCCGGCCCCAGGAAGCGGCGGGCATGCAGCGCAGCCCAGATGGTCTGCATGTTGCCCCCGGGCAGCCACCAGGGCGCGCCATACTTCATCGCTACAGACGTCAGTGAAGGACAACCGGCGCTTCGGACACCTCCTGCAATTCGCGCAGGGTGCCGGGGCTGGCATGGTGCGCCACCATGCGCCAGCCTTGCGCGGTCAGGTAGTACACATTGGTGGCAACGATATACGCCTGGCGCAGGCCTTCTTCGGTCAGCACTTCAATGCCTTCGAGCACGCTGTGCACGCTGGCGGTCAGCGACTGCAGCTTGCGCACCTTGAGCGGCTTGGCGCGGATGGTGCCGTTGGCGAACATGGTATCGAACGCCGCGCGGATGGCGGCAGGGCCGACCAGGCGCGCGCCACCGGGGTGCACGCACACAATCTCGTCCTCGTCGCTCCAGCAGCCCATGAGTTTTTCAAGATCGCCGTTTTGCAGCGCGTCGTAAAACGCCGCTTCGGTTTCGTCGGGATTGCCAGTGCTTGCAAGGTGGGGTTTGAGTTGCCGCATGATGCGAATCGGTCCAATCGGTAGAGCAAAATAAATTGTGCGCCCTGGCAGGTCGTATATCAAGCCAAGTTTGCGGCGCATCTGACTATGGTAGTGTTACGGCTTGAATTTTGGAGGCTTTACATGACATCGCGCTTATTGAATTTATCTTTCGCCGCCCTGTTGGGCCTGTTGCTGTCGGGCTGCGGCTACAACCAGTTCCAGACGCTGGACGAGCAGACCAAGTCGGCCTGGTCCGAAGTCCTGAACCAGTACCAGCGCCGTGCCGATCTGGTGCCCAACATCGTGGCCACGGTCAAGGGCGAAGCGGCTTTCGAGCAGGAGACGCTGACCAAGGTGATCGAGGCGCGCGCCAAAGCCACGTCGATCCAGGTCACGCCTGAAACCCTGAACGACCCGGCTGCGTTCAGCAAATTCCAGGCGGCCCAGGGCGAACTGGGGAGCGCCCTGAGCCGCCTGATGGTGGTCAGCGAGCGCTACCCCGACCTCAAGGCAAACCAGGGTTTCCGCGATTTGCGGGTGCAGCTTGAAGGCACTGAAAACCGCATCACCGTGGCGCGCAACCGCTACATCCAGACGGTGCAGGAATACAACGTGCTGGCGCGCAGCTTCCCGAACAACCTGACGGCCATGGTGTTCGGCTACAAGGTCAAGCCCAGCTTCGCCGTGGCGAACGAGGCGCAGATTTCGACACCGCCGGTCGTCGATTTCAACAAGAAATAAATGAACACCCTCGCGCATTCATGACCGGTCTTTACGCCTTGCACGGGTTGTTTTTTAAAGTGACGCGCCAGCTTGCCGGGCGACTGCCCGCCTTGCTGCTGGCCCTCTGGCTGCCCGTCGCCAGCCTGGCGGCCTGGGCGCAGGGCGTGCAGGCGGTGCCGCCCCTGACAGCCCATGTCATGGACAGCACCGGCACGCTCAGCGCCGCGCAGCGCGAGGCGCTGGAGGCCAAGCTCACGGCGTTTGAGCAGTCACGCGGCGCGCAGGTGGTCGTGCTGATGGTGCCGACCACCCAGCCCGAGGACATTGCCGCCTACGCCCAGCGCATCGGCGACAGCTGGAAGATCGGCCGCAAGAGCGTGGGCGACGGCCTGCTGCTGGTGGTCGCCAAAAACGACCGGACGGTGCGCATTGAAACCACCAAGGCGCTGGAAGGCGCCATTCCTGACCTGGCGGCCAGCCAGATCATCGAGACCGCGATCACGCCGCGCTTTAAGCAGGGCGATTTTGCCGGCGGGCTGAACGCCGGCGCCGACCAGATCATGGCGCGCATCAGCGGGGAAAAACTGCCGCTTCCCGAACAGCGCGGCTCCGGTCGTGGCAGCAGCGGCAGCGGCTTTGACTGGACCAGCCTGGCTGTGTTCCTGTTTTTTGCAGTACCCATCGGGGGCCGCGTGCTGTCGAGCGTACTGGGCCGCAAACTGGGCTCGGTGGCCACGGGCGGGGCAGTGGGCGCGCTGGCCTGGCTGTTCACCAGCAGTCTGGTCATTGGCGGCATTGCTGCCTTGGCCGGCATGCTGTTCGCCCTGATTTCTGGAATTGGCAGCCTGGGCGGCCTGGGCCGCAGCAGCCGCACTTCCGGTTGGGGCGGGGGCTTTGGCGGGGGGGGCTTTGGTGGCGGTGGCTTCGGCGGCGGTGGCGGCTTGGGTGGCGGCGGGGGATTCAGCAGCGGTGGCGGCGGAAATTTCGGCGGCGGCGGCGCCTCGGGTAACTGGTAGGCAGTTGATGATAAAAAAGCTCAGTCTTCTCCTCAAACACCTGTGGCTGGACGTCTCCGACACTGAACGCGCCATTCCGCCCGACATGCTCCAGCGGCTGGCCGAACGGGTGGCCGCCAGCGAGCAGCGGCACAGCGGGCAAATCCGCATCTGCGTCGAGGCTTCGCTGCCGGCGAGCTACCTGTGGCGGCTGAGCCCTGAAAACACCCTCAGCGCCCTGATACGGCAACGGGCCGTCATGCTGTTTGCCAAGCTGCGGGTATGGGACACCGAACACAACAATGGTGTGCTGATTTACGTGCTGCTGGCCGAACACGGCATTGAAATCGTCGCGGACCGGGGCTTGACGCGCCATGTCGATACGGCGCAATGGCAGGCGATGGTGGCGCGCATGGCCAGCGCCTTCCATGCAAGGCGCTATGAAGACGGGCTGACGCAGGCGCTTGAAGAAACCTCGGCGGTGCTGATGGCGCATTTTGCAAGGGCCGATGGGTTGCCCGGCCATCCCAATGAACTGCCCGACGCGCCGCTCCTGCAGTAGCCGCGCCGCTTGTTGGCCTGAACTGATTTTGCTATTATTTTAATAGCTATCAGCGCATATACAGCATGCGCAAAAGGCACTTTTCATTCATAACCACATGACAATGAGCGCTCAGCGTCGGGCGGGCACACGCCACACGGCGTGGCCGCCCACCGCGTACAGCGTGCGTCCCGGCTGCGGCTGGACCCGCCAGCCGCCGGTGAACTCGCCGAACGCCGGCAGCACCGCACAGCGTTCATCAAAGCTGAAACAGGCCAGGCGCAAATGGTCATGCCCCTTGCCGCGCAGCGTGAGCGCCGGATGCAGGTGACCCGACAGCACGTAGCGCGTGGCATCGGACTGCGGATGGTGGCAGGCGGCGAACGGGCCCATCGGCCAGGGCTCATCGACCACCTGGATGTTGAGCGAAAGCGGCGGGTCGCCGGCGCGGCTGTCATGGTTGCCGCGCACCAGCACGCAGTGCAGCGCCGCATGGCGCTCGCGCCAGCTGGCCAGCTCGGCCAGGAGCGACGCGGTCTTGGCTTGCGCCGCATGCAGGAAATCCCCCAGAAAAACCAGTTGCGCCGGCCGGTAGTGCGCCAGCAGAGCGCTCAGGCGTGCCAGATTCTCCTGCGTCGTGCCGGCCGGCACCGGCTGGCCCAAGGCACGGTAGGTCGCTGCCTTGCCCAGATGCACGTCGGCCACCCAGAGCACCCGTTCGGCCGGCCACCAGAGCGCATGCTCGGGCAGCAGCCACAGTGTTTCGCCAGCGCATTGCATCGCCAGGGGCTGGCCAAGGGAAGTGCCGGACTGCATCAAAAACCGTGCCGGCGCCGCCCTGTGGAAAGCCGGGGCGGCCGGGCCTTTCCAGACGTGCGGCCTGCCGACGGACTGAACAGGGTGTCTTGCGAAAACGCGAGCGACAGGCGCACGTTCTCCAGGGCGGTTTGTGCGTCTGCATCTGCATCGGGCGTTGCCGGCGCCGGCGCATCGCCGGCAACCGGCGCATCCGCCGCCTTGTCCAGCTGGGCCACCATGCGGGCAATGCGGTCGGCCACGCTTTCATTGGACAGCTGCTCCCTGAAGCGCTCGACCATCAGCGGAAACGAAAAAGGCGTGGGCCGCGCCAGCACCTGCAGCTGCAGCCGCTGGCCGTTCATGCGCGCCAGCGAATTTTGCAGCCGGCCGATCTCCAGCTCTTGCGACAGCAGCTCCTGCTCGGCCTGCAGCAGCAGCCGATTGGCAGGGTCATATTTTTTGAAGACCTCGTAAAACAGGGACGATGAGGCCTGAAGCTGCTTGTTGCTGCGCTTTTCACCGGGGTAGCCCTGAAAGATGAGGCCCGAGACCCGGGCGATTTCCCGAAAGCGCCGCTGCGCCAGTTCACTGGCATTCAGGCTGGCCAGTACTTCATGCAGCAGCGCGGTGCGCTCGTCCCGATCGGCCAGCGCCGCCTGCGCCGGCACATCGTGGCCCGGCTTGAGCACGTCGGGCAGCAGCGCCGGCCAGTCCACGTCGGTGGCGCTGAGCAGCTCGAAGCCGTAGTCGTTCACGGCAATGGAAAAAGTTCGCGGTGCATGCTGCGCCACCCGCCAGGCCAGCAGGTTGGCCAGGCCCAGGTGCACCGGGCGGCCGGCGAACGGGTAGAGGAAGAGGTGCGAGCCCTCGCGCGTGGTCAGCACCTCGGCCAGCAGCGTGTCGGGCGTTGGCAGCGCCGACCAGCGCTGCTGGATTTCGAGCAGCGGGCGCATGCACACCAGCTCGGGCGACTCATAGCGCCCGGCCTGCGCCAGGGCCAGCTGCTGCACCACCGCATCGGCCAGCGTGGTCGACAGCGGCAGGCGGCTGCCGCTCCAGCGCGGCACGGCCGAGCGTTTGCCGGTGGCGCGGCGCACCCAGGCCGTCATCTCGTGGATGCGCACCAGTTCCAGCAGCCGCCCGCCGAACAAAAAACAGTCGCCGGGCTTCAGGCGCGCGGCGAAGCTTTCTTCCACCGTGCCGACTTTGGCGCCGCCGACATACTGCACCGCCATGCTGGCGTCGCTCACGATGGTGCCGATGTTCATGCGGTGGCGCCGCGCCAGCCGCGCATCGGGCACGCGCCACGCGCCCGCCGCATCCGGCACAGCGCGCCGGTAGTCCGGGTACACCGCCAGCGACGGCCCGCCCTGCGCAACGAAGGACAGGCACCAGTCCCAGCTGTCCTGCGACAGCCCGGCATAGGCCGCCGTGCCGCGCACCTCGTCCAGCAGGTCGTCGGGCACAAAGCCGCCGCCCAGCGCAACCGTCACCAGGTGCTGCACCAGCACGTCGAGCGGCTGCTCGGGCGATGTGCGCGATTCGATGAGGCCTGCGGCAATGGCCGCGCGGGCAGCGGCGCCCTCGCCGATTTCAATGCTCAGGGTCGGCACCAGCGTGATGCGGGACGGCCGGCCCGGCGCATGGCCCGAACGGCCGGCGCGCTGCAGCAGCCGCGCCACGCCCTTGGGCGAGCCGATCTGCAGCACCCGCTCGACCGGCACGAAATCAACGCCCAGGTCCAGGCTCGACGTGCAGACCACGGCCTTGAGGTGGCCGCCTTTGAGGCTCAGCTCCACCCATTCGCGCACCGCCTTGTCCAGCGAGCCGTGGTGCAGCGCAATCACGCCGGCCCAGTCCGGCCGCGCCTCCAGCAGGGCCTGGTACCAGATTTCGGCCTGCGACCGGGTGTTGGCGAACACCAGCGTGGTGCCGCTTTTTTCAATCTCTTCGATCACCTGCGGCAGCAGGGTCAGCCCCAGGTGGCCGCCCCAGGGAAAACGCCCGGCCCGCTCGGGCAGCAGGGAATCGATGATCAGTTTTTTAGGCACCTGGCCTTGGACCAACACACCTTCGCCGTGGCCGAGCAGGGTGTGCATGGCCTCGCTCAGGTTGCCCAGTGTGGCCGACATGCCCCAAATGACCAAGGAAGAAGCGCAATTCCTTGACGCATCCCGGGTTGGCGGGGCAAGCGGAGCGGGTGCGGGGCGGCCCCCATCCCTGCCTTCCCCCAGGGGAGGAAGGGGAAATTCGGGTGCACCAGGAAAAGGCGCAGCGAGAAGCGTGTCGGCACCGTCCTCGTGCAAGTTCCCGTCGCGGAACTGGCTTCGCCAGGCCCCAGGCGGGGCGGCCCCCTCGGGGCTGAAGGCTGCGGCTCCAAGCCCGCCTGCGCGGACTTGGACAGCCTGAAGATGCGCCGCCTCTGGCGGCGTGGCGCCCTGCAAGGGCAGCGAACCACGCGAAACGGGGAGCATGGGGGCCATCCTCCAGTGCCTGAGCCTGGCCAGCGCGAGCTGCACCTGCACGCCGCGCTTGTTGCCCAGAAGCTCGTGCCACTCATCGACGACGACCAGCTTCACGCTGCCCAGCACCTCGCGGGCGTCGGCCCGTGCCAGCAGCAGCGACAGGCTTTCGGGCGTGGTGACCAGCACCGTCGGCAACCGCTGGTTCTGGGCACTGCGCTCGGCGGCCTGCGTGTCGCCGCTGCGCGCGCCTGCGCTCCAGCGCACGCAACGCGGGCCTGCTCCGCCCTCCCCGAGGGCGTTGAGCATCTCCAGCGGCTGCTGCAGGGCGCGCAAGGTGTCGGCCGCCAGGGCGCGCATCGGCGTGATCCACAGCACCGTCAGCGGCGCTGGTTTTGGCTCAGCAACTTTTGCTATGTTTTTTATAGCTGAATGCGCTTTCTGCGCCTGCGCCAACGCCCTAAATGCCATCAAGGCACCGAGCCAGACGGCATACGTTTTCCCGGCCCCGGTGGTGGCGTGCAACAGGCCTGACTGGCCGGCGGCAATCGCCTTCCAGACTTCGCGCTGGAACTTGAACGGCTTCCAGCCGCGCTCGATAAACCAGGCGTCGAGCGCCTTTTTCGTCAACGATTTGGCGGAAACGGTTGCCATACGGGTTCGGGTTCGGCTCATCCGGGCAGCAACGCCGCCAGCGTTTGCAGCGTGTCGGCCTCTGGCACCGGTTTGTCCTCACGCCAGCGCAGCATGCGCGGAAAGCGCACCGCAATCCCGCTCTTGTGCCGTGAACTGCGGGCAATGCCTTCAAAGCCCAGCTCGAACACCAGCGTGGGCTTGACGCTTCGCACCGGGCCGAAGCTCTCCAGCGTGGTCTTGCGGATGACGGCATCGACGCGCGCCATCTCGGCATCGGTCAGGCCCGAGTAGGCCTTGGCGAACGGCACCAGCTTGCGGTCGGCCTGCTCCGGCGGGCCGTCCCACACGGCGAAGGTGTAGTCGCTGTACAGGCTGGCACGCCGGCCATGGCCGCGCTGGGCGTAGATCAGCACCGCATCGATGCTGAGCGGGTCGATCTTCCACTTCCACCAAGTGCCGACATCCTTGGTGCGGCCCACGCCGTAGGGCGCCTGGCGCTGCTTGAGCATCATGCCCTCGACGCCCAGGGTCCGGGCCGCCTCGCGCTGGCGCGCCAGGTCCGGCCAGCTGCCGCCGGTCAGCACCGGGCTGGACCGCAATGCGGGATGCCGGAGGTCAGCGACCAGTGTGTCGAGCAGGGCCCGGCGCTGCGACTGCGCCAGCGCCCGCAGGTCGCTTTGCTGCCATTCCAGCAGGTCGTAGGCCAGCAGCACCACCGGAATGTCGCGCAGCAGCTTGGGCCCCAGGGTCTTGCGGCCGATGCGTTTTTGCAGCTCGGCAAAGGGCTGCACCCCGCCCTCGCCCGCCAGCGAGCCCTGATCGCTGCCGCGCCAGACCACGATCTCGCCGTCAAGCACCGTGCCGTCAGGCAGTGTCTCGCCCATTTGCGCCAGTTCGGGAAAGCGTTCGGTCACCAGCTCTTCGCCACGCGACCACAGCCACACCTGGCCGGCACGCTTGACCAGCTGGGCGCGAATCCCGTCCCATTTCCATTCAACGATCCAGTCGGCCGGCGGGCCGAGCAGCGCATCGAACTGCGCCAGCGGCTGGTTGAACGCATGCGCCAGAAAAAACGGATACGGCTGGCCGCTGGTTTGCTGGTTCAGCTCGCTGCTGGCTTCGGGCGCCACCAGCGCGACATAGTCGGCGGCGGTCGGCTGGCCGCTGATGTGGGTGTAGCCCATCAGCCGCTGCGCCACCCGCTTGGGGTCGATGCCGGCGACAGCCGCCAGCGCCTGGGTGACCTGCAGCCGCGACACGCCGACGCGAAAGCCGCCGGTGATGAGCTTGAAGTAGACCAGGCGCTCATCCAGCGCCAGCAGGCTCCACTGCAGGCGCAGAACATCCGGCAGGGCTTCGGGCGCCAGCTTGCGCAGCGGCAGCAGGTGCTGCTCGATCCAGACCGCCAGGCCAAGTTCATGGGCGCCGGTCGGCGGCAGCAACAGCGAAATGGTTTCCGCCAGATCGCCCACCGAATCCTGGCTTTCCTCGAACAGCCACTCGGGCAAGCCGGCGGCCTCCTGGGCAAGCAGGCGCAGCAGCTTGGCGGGCACCAGCTGGCGCGGTTTGCCGCCGGCCAGAAAATACACCGCCCAGGCCGCATCGGCCGGCAAGGCGCTTTGCAGGTAGCGCTGCAGCGCGGCCTGCTTGGCCAGGCTGGAGGTGGTCGCGTCGAGTTCGCGGTAAAGGGCGGCAAAGGCTTTCATGCAGCGGCATCGCTTGCGGCGAAGGGCGCATCCCGCGCAGTGCCCGCGTCAGGCGGCCTGGCGGCCGTGTCGGCCCGATCCGCCACATCGTCATCGCCGTATTCCGTCTTGAAGCCCTGCGCATCCAGCCCGCGCTCGCGCAGCCAGCGCACCATCACGGCAACGCTGCCATGCGTGACGAACACGCGCTCTGCGCCGGTGCCGTCGATGGCGCGCTGCAGGCCGGGCCAGTCGGCATGGTCGGACATCACAAAGCCCCGGTCGACACCACGGCGGCGGCGCGCTCCCCGCAGCAGCATCCAGCCGCTGGCAAAGGCATCGGAATAATTGCCAAAGCGGCGCATCCAGGGCGTGCCCTGCGCAGAAGGCGGCGCCAGCACCAGCGCCTGGCCGATGGCGGTGCTGTCGACTTCTGCCACCGTTCGGGTCGCAGGAAGGCGCACGCCCGCTGCCCGGTACACCCGGTTCAGCGGCTCCACCGCGCCATGGGCAATGATGGGCCCGATACTGTCATCGACGCCGTGAAGAATGCGCTGGGCCTTGCCAAAAGCATAGCAAAACAGCACCGATGCCCGCCCTGCCGCGGCATTGCCGCGCCACCACTGGTTGATGTCGGCAAACAGGTCGGGCTGTGACGGCCAGCGGTAAATCGGCAAGCCGAACGTCGATTCGGTGATGAAGGTGTGGCAGCGTACTGCCTCAAACGGCTCGCAGGTGCCATCGTCTTCGAGTTTGTAGTCCCCCGAAGCGACCCAGACTTCGCCGCCGTATTCGACGCGCACCTGGGCCGAGCCCAGCACATGGCCGGCAGGGTGCAGCGAGAGGCGAACGCCCTGGTGCATCACCGATTCGCCGTAAGGCAGGGTCTGCAGCGTGATGTCGCCCAGCCGGCTTCGCAGAATGCCTTCGCTCTTTGCGTGCGCCAGGTAGCGTGCATGACCGGCACGGGAATGGTCCGAATGGCCATGGGTGATCACGGCGCTTTCCACCGGCCGCCAGGGATCGATGTAAAAGTCGCCCGGCGGGCAGTACAGGCCTTCCGGCCTTGCCACGATCAGATTCATAAGGCGCCGTCTGGTTGGAATAGAAGTGCCCAGCCTTTGCAAATGCGAAAACCGGAGTTTTTCATCCTAGCGCGGCCGCAGGCAGTCCGCTGACCGCTGGCATGTGCTTTGGCTGTCAGCAAGGGCTTACAACAGCCGCCTCAGCAGTTCAACCCCCATAAAAAAAGCCCCTGGCTTGCGGCAGGGGCTAGGGACAGACGCTTGTTGCCAAGTCTCTGCAATGGCAGACAGGTGCCTGCCCTTATCGGTCTTATCTTTTTTGCCGGTACTTGCGCAGTGCTGCAATCTGGGCAGCCATCACCGCCAATTCCGACTGGGCCATGGCGATGTCAATATCGGTCTTTGCATTTTTCAAGGCTTCCTCGGCCAACGCCTTGGCTGCGGTGGCCTTGGCTTCGTCCAGGTCCTTGCCGCGAATGGCGGTGTCGCTCAAGACCGTGACACAGTTGGGCTGCACTTCGAGCAGACCCCCGGCCACGAACACAAACTCTTCCGTGCCATCCGCTTTTTCAATGCGCACCGTGCCCGGCCGGATACGGGTGATCAGCGGTGTGTGGCGCGGGAAAATTCCCAGCTCGCCTGCCTCGCCTGGCAAAGCCACAAACCGGGCTTCGCCGGAAAAAATGGATTCTTCTGCGCTGACGACATCGACGTGGATGGTATTCATTCGTTCTCCAATTGAAAAGATCGTTGGAAAGCTGGCGCTTGGGACAAGCCATGGGTGGCCTGTTCAAACGCCGGCTTTCTTACATCTTTTTGGCTTTTTCGAAGGCTTCGTCGATCGTGCCGACCATGTAGAAGGCCTGCTCGGGCAGATGGTCGCATTCGCCGGCCACGATCATCTTGAAGCCGCGAATGGTTTCGGCCAGGCTGACATACTTGCCAGGCGAGCCGGTGAACACTTCGGCCACATGGAAAGGCTGCGACAGGAAACGCTGGATTTTCCGGGCGCGGGCCACGGCCAGCTTGTCTTCAGGCGCCAGCTCGTCCATGCCCAGAATCGCAATAATGTCGCGCAATTCCTTGTAGCGCTGCAGCGTGCCCTGCACGGCTCTAGCAGTGTTGTAGTGCTCTTCGCCGACCACGGCCGGCGACAGCTGGCGGCTGGTCGAGTCCAGCGGATCGACTGCCGGGTAGATGCCAAGCGAAGCGATGTCACGCGACAGCACCACGGTGGAATCCAGGTGGGCAAACGTCGTGGCAGGCGATGGATCGGTCAAGTCATCGGCTGGCACGTAAACGGCCTGGATGGAAGTGATCGAGCCGACCTTGGTGGAGGTGATGCGCTCTTGCAGGCGACCCATTTCCTCGGCCAGCGTCTGCTGGTAGCCCACGGCGGAAGGCATGCGGACCAGCAGCGCGGACACTTCTGTGCCGGCCAGCGTGTAGCGGTAGAAGTTGTCCACGAAGAACAGCACGTCGCGGCCTTCATCGCGGAAGGACTCGGCGATCGTCAGGCCGGTCAGCGCCACGCGCAGGCGGTTGCCTGGAGGCTCATTCATCTGGCCATAGACCATGGCCACTTTGGATTCGCCGAGGTTTTCCAGGTTCACGACGCCGGAATCGGCCATCTCATGGTAGAAGTCGTTGCCTTCGCGGGTGCGCTCGCCCACGCCGGCAAACACCGACAGGCCCGAGTGCGCCTTGGCGATGTTGTTGATCAGCTCCATCATGTTCACGGTCTTGCCGACGCCGGCGCCGCCGAACAGGCCGACCTTGCCGCCCTTGGCGAACGGGCACACCAGGTCGATCACCTTGATGCCGGTTTCCAGCAGTTCCTGCGAAGGGCTCAGCTCGTCATAAGCCGGTGCCTTGCGGTGGATGGAGGCGGTGAGTTCCTGGCTGACCGGTCCGCGCTCGTCAATCGGCGCGCCCAGCACGTCCATGATCCGGCCCAGCGTGGCCTTGCCGACGGGAACCGTGATGGGAAAGCCGGTGTTGTACACCATGTTGCCGCGGCGCAGGCCGTCGGAGGTGCCCAGCGCAATGGTGCGCACTACGCCGTCGCCCAGCTGCTGCTGGACTTCCAGCGTCAGTGCCGAGCCTTCCATTTTCAGCGCGTCATACACCTTGGGCATCTGGTTGCGGGCAAATTCCACATCCACCACCGCGCCAATGCACTGAACAATCTTGCCCTGAAAGCCTGTGTTCGCTGCTTGTAGATTCTCTTGAGCCATGACCGAATCCTTTTCGTTCTTTAAATCTTGTAGTGCGGTTTAAACCGCTGCGGCACCGGCAACGATTTCCGAAAGTTCTTTCGTGATCGCCGCCTGACGCGTCTTGTTGTAAACCAGCTTCAACTCGCCAATCACGCTGCCAGCATTGTCAGTGGCCGACTTCATCGCGACCATGCGGGCCGATTGCTCGGATGCCATGTTTTCTGCCACGGCCTGGAACACCAGCGCCTCGACATAACGAACCAGCAACTCGTCAATCACGGTCTGCGCGTCCGGCTCATAAAGGTAGTCCCAGCTGTGCTCGGTTTTGTCGGCTTGCATGCGCTCAGCGCTCAGCGGCAGCAATTGCTCGACCACGGCCTCCTGCTTCATCGTATTGATAAAACGGGTGTAGCAGAGGTAAACCGCATTGATCCTGCCTTCGCTGTAGGCATCGAGCAGCACCTTGACGGGGCCAATCAGCTTGTCCAGGTGTGGTTTGTCGCCCAGTTGCGTCGCATGCGCCGAAACCTTGACGCCAACACGGTTGAGAAAACCCAAGCCCTTGTTGCCGATGGCCACAGCCTGCGCATCTTCGCCCGCCGCCTGCATATCCTTGAGCTTTGTCGTCAGAAGGCGCAGCACGTTGGTGTTCAATCCCCCACACAGGCCCTTGTCGGTGGTCACCACAATAAATCCGGTCGCCTTGGCATCGTTGGAGGCCATGAATGGATGGGTGTACTCAGGATTGGCCGCGCCCAGGTGGGCGGCAACGTTACGGATTTTGTCACTGTAAGGACGGGCGGCACGCATCCGCTCCTGCGCCTTGCGCATTTTGGAAGCGGCCACCATTTCCATGGCTTTGGTGATCTTGCGGGTGTTTTCCACCGACTTGATCTTGCCGCGTATTTCCTTGCCTGCTGCCATCTATATAACCCCCACGCTGTTCACTTCGTGTAATGCGCTGCCCCCTGAGGGGGCCGCTACGCCTGCGGCCCGGCAAGGCCGGTTCCGCGGCCCCTGCTTGAAGGGCCTGATCCTCAGAGTTGTTGCTGCGCTCATCAGTCGATTTCGGTTAATTACGCGAACGATTTCTTGAACGCAGTCACTGCCGCCGTCAATTCAGCCTCGGCATCCTTGTCCATGGCTTTACTGGCTTCAAGCTTGTCCATTAAAGGCGCATGCTTGTCCTTGAGCCAGGCGTGAAGGCCGCTTTCGAAGGCAAGTACCCGCTTGACATCGACATCGTCCATGAAGCCCTTGTTCACTGCAAACAAGGTGGCACCCATGGTGGAAATGGACAAAGGCGAATACTGCGACTGCTTGAGCAACTCGGTCACGCGGGCACCGCGGTCCAGCTGTTTGCGGGTGGCCTCGTCCAGATCCGAAGCAAACTGCGCGAACGCAGCCAGCTCACGGTACTGGGCCAAGTCAGTACGGATACCGCCGGACAGGTTCTTGATCAGCTTGGTCTGGGCAGCGCCACCGACGCGCGACACCGAGATACCGGCGTTGATGGCGGGGCGGATGCCGGCGTTGAACAGGCTGGTTTCCAAGAAAATCTGGCCGTCGGTGATCGAGATCACGTTGGTCGGCACGAAGGCGGACACGTCGCCGGCTTGCGTTTCAATGATCGGCAGGGCGGTCAATGAACCGGTCTTGCCTTTCACGGCGCCTTTGGTGAAGTCTTCGACATACTTCTCGTTGACGCGGGCAGCGCGTTCCAGCAGGCGGCTGTGCAGATAGAACACGTCGCCGGGGTAGGCTTCGCGGCCTGGCGGACGACGCAGCAGCAGCGACACCTGGCGGTAGGCCACAGCCTGCTTGGACAGGTCGTCATACACGATCAGCGCATCTTCACCGCGGTCGCGGAAGTATTCGCCCATGGTGCAGCCCGAGTAAGCGCTGACGTATTGCATGGCGGCAGATTCGGAAGCCGAGGCAGCCACGACAATGGTGTATTCCATGGCGCCGGCCTGCTCCAGCGAGCGCACCACGTTCTTGATCGAGGAGGCCTTCTGGCCAATCGCGACATAGACGCAGGAAACGCCCTTGCCTTTTTGGTTGATGATGGCGTCGATGGCCACGGCCGACTTGCCGGTCTGGCGGTCGCCAATGATCAGTTCGCGCTGGCCACGGCCGATAGGGACCATCGAGTCGATGGACTTCAGACCGGTCTGCAGCGGCTGGTCGACTGATTTACGGGCGATCACACCGGGCGCCACCTTTTCGATCACGTCGCTCAGCTTGGCGTTGATCGGGCCTTTGCCGTCGATGGGCTGACCCAGCGCATTGACCACGCGGCCCAGCAGTTCGGGGCCAATCGGGACCTCCAGGATACGTCCGGTGCATTTGACGGTATCGCCTTCGGCAATATGTTCGTACTCGCCCAGAATCACCGAGCCGACCGAGTCGCGCTCAAGGTTCAGCGCCAGGCCGAAGGTGGGCGTGCCGTCAGGCGTGGCTGGGAATTCAAGCATCTCGCCCTGCATCACATCGGACAGGCCGTGGATGCGGACAATCCCGTCGGCCACCGACACCACGGTGCCCTGGTTACGGATGTCGCTGCTTGCGGCGAGGCCCTCGATACGGCTCTTGATCAGTTCAGAAATTTCTGCGGGATTGAGTTGCATGACTCTTTCCTTCTTTCTATGTTATTGGCTAAAAACCGGGACAACGCCTGTGCGCCAGTTCAGGAAATCAGCGCCACTTTCATTTGCTCTAAACGGGCTTTGACCGAAGTGTCTAGCACCTCGTCACCCACGACCGCACGAATCCCGCCAATCAGCGAAGGATCAAGCTCCACCTTGACGCTGAGCTTGCGCCCGAAACGAGTCTGCAAAGCAGCTGCAACTTCTGCCAAGGCCTGCTCGTCCATCGGAAAAGCACTGTAGACGATGGCATCGGTCATGCCGCCGGCAGCATTCTTGAGTGAACGGAACTGGCTGGCAATCTCGGGCAGCGCAGCCAGGCGTCTGTTCTCGATGATGAGGCGCAGGAAGTTGTTGGCAGCTTGAGGCAAGGGCTCATTTGCATTGCCGGCCACACCGGCGATCACATCGAACACCTGATCCACGTCCACCTTTGGACTGTCGGCAAACTGGCGCAACTGGGCATTTTCAGCCACCGCTGCCAGCCTGTCCAGCCACAGACCAGTTGCGGTCAGATCGGAGCCCTGCGCCTTGAAGAGCGCCTCTGCATAAGGTCGGGCAATGGTTGCAAGTTCAGCCATAATTTTTCTGCCTTGCCTACAGCTCGGTTTTCAGGCGGCTCAGCAGATCGGCATGAACCCCGGGATTGACTTCCTTGCGGAGAATCTGTTCGGCGCCCTTGACCGCCAGCAAGGCGACCTGCTCACGCAACGCCTCACGGGCTTTGACGGTTTGTTGAGCGGCTTCAGCCTGGGCTGCGGCAATGATCTTATTGGCTTCTTCGACGGCGCGGGCCTTGGCTTCTTCAACGATGCCTTGACCACGGCGGTCCGCATCAGCCAGACGGGCAGCGGTTTCGTTGCGCGACGTTGCCAATTCGGCCTCAACCCGCTTGTTGGCAGTGGAGAGTTCGGATTTGGCTTTGTCGGCGGCAGCGAGGCCGTCAGCGATTTTCTGTACCCGCTCGTCCAGCGCTTTTGTGATTGGCGGCCACACGAACTTCATCGTGAACCAGACCAGGATCGCAAAAACGACAGCCTGCAGGAACAGGGTGGAGTTAATGTTCACGGCTTATTCCTTATGCAACGTGCCAGAGTTTTGCCGAAAATTAACGCAGGACAAACGGATTGGCAAAAGCGAACAGCAGGGCAATAGCCACGCCGATCAGGAAAGCAGCATCGATCAAACCCGCCAAAATGAACATTTTGGTTTGAAGTTCGTTCATGAGTTCAGGCTGGCGAGCCGAAGCCTCCAGGTATTTGCCACCCATCAGGGCGATACCGATAGAGGCGCCGATAGCACCGAGGCCGACGATCAAACCACAAGCCAAAGCGACGAGGCCGAGAATGTTTTCCATGATTGCTCCAAAAATTAAAAGGAAAGGTAAAAGAAAAGGGAAAGAGGAAAGAAAAGCTGACCGCGAAAGCAGAAAGCTAGTGTGAATCGTGGGCCTGCCCCACGTAAATCAACGTCAACATCATGAAGATGAAGGCTTGCAAGGTAATCACCAGGATGTGGAAGATGCTCCACGCGGTTCCGGCGATGACATGCCCAACACCCAGCCAGAACCCGCCTTCGAGCGGATTGAATTGCCAGGCCCACACGCCGCCCATGAGGGCGATCAGCATGAATACCAGTTCGCCGGCGAACATGTTGCCAAACAGCCGCATGCCGTGCGAAATCGTCTTTGCCAGGTACTCGATCATCTGCATGAGGAAGTTGATCGGATACAGAAACCAGTGATCGCCGAAAGGGGCAGCGACGAGCTCGTGCGCCCAGCCGCCCACGCCCTTCATCTTGATGTTGTAGACCAGGCAGACGAACAACACGCTGACCGACAGGCCGAGCGTGGTGGACAGGTCGGCCGAGGGCACGACGCGCAGGTATGCATGGTGCGCGTCA
>JAQGLT010000145.1 GCA_028292745.1 Polaromonas sp.
TGCTGCGCTGGTCGGTGTTTCTGATCAGGAGGCAGATCGGCGTGCCGGTGGTCCTGCCTTCGTACACGCCCGACAAAATCTCGACCGCATCGGGTTCGTTGCGCTGCGTGACGTGGCGGCTGGTGCCGGGCCGGCGCCGGTCCAGGTCGCCCTGGATGTCGGCCTCGCTGAGCAGCATGCCCGGCGGGCAGCCGTCGATCACTCAGCCAATGGCCGGGCCGTGGGATTCACCGAAGTTGGTGACTGCGAAAAGGTTTCCAAAGGTATTGCCGCTCATGGCGGGGATTATCCCCGACGGGTTTGGGCGGTTCCTGGCGCAACAGGTCTATCCGCCGTGCGCAACGCATGGGTTCTGCAAAGCATCGAACTTTCGCGCTCGCGCACCGTCGTAAAATAGAGAATTACCCGAAAGAACCGTCATGGCCGCGGCCATGAAGGGCTTTCATTCTTGAAACCAAAGGTGGTGAAGATGAACAAGCCTTTCATTTCCCTGTGTCCCGAGATCACTCGGGCAAACGCGCTGACTCTGATGGACTGGTTGGAGGATGAGGGCGTCACCCGCTACCTGAGCGATTCGCGCCATGTCTCCCGGTTCATCGAGCAGGTCATCGGTCGGGTCCAGTTGCCGATCCTGACCCATCTGTTCAACCAAGGCGGCCGGTTCTTCATGGCCTACGACCGGGATGACGTGCCGGTCGGCTTCGTACGCCTCGTCAAGACAGGCCCGGACTGCGAAATGGTCCTGGTCATCGGCAACCGCGACAACTGGGACCGCAAGCTCGGAGCCAGCGCCATCCGCGAAGGCATGAAGCTCGCCTTCTTCGACATGCGGGCCGAGAAGCTCATCGCCAAAATCCACCCGGACAACGCGCGATCGCTGAAGGCCTTTCTGCGCAGCGGCTTCTTGCTGGAAAGCGAAACGCCTGCGATGAAGTCGCTTGCCATGAACTCGGAGCGCTATCTTCGGCTCTTGCGCGAAAGCCCTGCGGCTCACACCGCCGACATCTTCATCACCGAGATCGACAAGGCCCGGCTCAGGAGTCTGGTCGAGCTTGAACGAGGCTCGGATATTTTTGAGCTGGAGCATGAGATCGAGCGGGCCATCGTCGTCGATCCATGCAAAGTGGCGAAGGATGTCGTGACGATGAACTCCAAGGCCTTGCTGCACGTGGACGACGAGGAGGTGGAAGTTGCGCTGGTGTACCCAGAGGATGCGGACGACAGTGCCGGAAAACTATCGGTTAGCTCCGGCATCGGCACCGCGATCCTGGGCTACAAGGAGGGCGATGCCTTCAGCTGGCGGATTCCGAACCGAACCTGCCATATCCGGATTGATAAAGTGCTTTATCAGCCGGAAGCCGCGGGCGATTTCCACCTGTAGGTTTGCACGCTGCACGCCCGTTCCTCCTGGCTGACACTGGGAATACGCGGCCGTGCCAAGAAACCGCCATTGAGCACGAGGGCGTGGCCGGCGATGGCACCGTCGTCCACCTCGATACCGAGATACCGTACCGTCGACTCCAACTTGGAATGCCCAAGTAGAAGCTGCACAGCGCGCAGGTTATTTGTGCGCCGGTAGATCCACGTCACTTTGGTTCGCCGCATCGAGCGCGTGCCATAGTCTGCGGTATCAAGTCCAAGTTCCTCGACCCGGCCGCCCAGAATTCGAACGTACTGCCGTGTTCCCAGATGCGGCGGATCGTGAATACGACTGGGGAGCAGGAAATCCTCGCACTTCAAGCCCGCTTGCTTGATTCACTTCTGTACAGCTTCACGGGTCGCCAGCGTGATTTCGAAATGCACAGGACGCTGGGTCTTGTGCTGCATCACCACGGCGCGGGTTGCCACTTGGTCGCCGTGGCAGATGTCCCGGACCTTGAGGCTGACGAGCTCGCACCCGCGCAGCTTGCTGTCAATTCCCAGATTGAAGAGCGCGAGTTCACGCATGCGGCTCTGCATTTGTAGGCGTTGATCCTTCGGTTCATTTTCGATTCGACAGTGTTCCTTTAGCAACCAGCATGTCGTACAGGAGCTGCGCGGCAGCGGGCAAGGGCCGACCTCGGCGGGAAATCAAGCCGAGCGTTCTGCTGACGGCCGGCTCGATCAGTGGTACGGCAGACAAACCATCATGGCCATTAGGCGGGAGCGCCATGCGCGGTACCACGCCGACACCGATTCCTGCCATGACAAGACTCACCAGTGCAGGCACGTGGTTGACCTCGCAAAACCAGCGAGGACGCGTCGGTGAGTGCGCCAGGGCCTGGTCGATCAGGAAGCGGTTACCGCTCCCCTGGGCCAAGGCAATATAGTTGTGTTTGGCCAACTCGCTCCACGCAACGGATTTGCGTTTTGCCAACAAATGGGTTGATGGGCAGGCTAAAACGAAGGCTTCCTCGATCAGTGGCATGAAGTCGATGTCCGCCTCCTGCGTGCCAATGTAGGTCACGCCGAAATCGGCATTTCCCCGTGTGACTGCAAGCAGCACATCGCTCGAGGATTCGTCTAGCACCCGGATGCGAATTCGCGGATATTGCTGGTGGTATTGATCGAATACCGACGGCAAAAAATAGCTAACCGCCGAAGGCACGCAGGCCAGCGTCACCTCACCTGACAAACGCTCGGCCAGATCCTGGATGCCGAGCAATGAACTTTCCACTTCATTGAGGACGTTTCGCGCCCTGTGAACGAAAGCGCGTCCCACTGTGGTCAGTTCGACCTTGCGGGTCGTCCTCGTGAACAGGTCAACGCCCAGGGCGTCCTCCAGCTTGTCAACGCGTCGCGACAGCGCCGACTGGGACAGATGAAGCATTTCCGAGGCCGCCCTGAAGCTGCCAAGATCGGCAACTGCGAGGAAGGCGCGCAGGTCGGCAAGGTCGAAATTCATGGCATCCCCAAATTATTTATTCTTGCGTTGAACGCAGGAGTATCACGGATATTTGCACTTTACAGGGGTAACGCTTGCGAAGATGATTCGGGCTCGGGCTGGCAGCGCCCGAGCGGCGATGCCATTAATTAATGAAGACAAGACAACACCTGCTGTTCACGCACTGACACGAACGCCGTGGCGTTGTCACCTATTGATCGGATACTTTTATGAATCTTGCTTACGTCATTCAATCGGCAGGCCGTGCATTGCAGCGACGCTCGTTCATCAGTCTTTTGGGTTGCAGCGCCCTCATAGTGCCGTTTGGAGTGAGTGCTCAAGCATGGCAACCGGTTCGGCCTATTCGCCTCATCGTGCCTTACGGCCCAGGCGGCAGTTCCGACATCATCGCCCGCGCCATGGGGGTCGAAATGAGCAAGGGGCTTGGCCAAGCCGTGATCATTGACAACAAGGCCGGCGGGCAGGGCGTGATTGCGATGCAGGAAGGCGCGCGTGCGGCGCCCGATGGTTACACGGTGGTTCTGGGCCATGTGGGAACCCTGGCCGTCAACCCGGCCATGATGCCCAAGCTGCCCTACGACGTTCAAAAAGATTTCCTTCCGGTTACCTTGCTTGCCAAAGTGCCCATGATCTTCGCTGTCGGGCCGAGCACCACTGTGACCACCTTGCCTCAATTCATTGCACAGGCCAAAGCGGCACCTGGCAAGCTGAACTATGGCTCGGCAGGAAACAGGAGTGCAGGGCACCTGGCGTTCGAGATGCTGAAACTCACGACCGGGATCGATGTGACGCATGTCCCCTACAAGGGAACCGGCGCTCAGATGACCGACCTTCTGGGCGGCAGCATCGAAGCCGCATCTGCAGGGTTGCCAGGCTTCCTGCCGCATGTGAAAGCGGGAAAACTGAAAATTATTGCGGTGGGATCGGTCAAGAGACTCCACGCGATTCCTGACGTTCCGACCGTCGCCGAGCTCGGTTATCCAAACTTTGAAAGCTCGCAGTGGTTCGGACTGATCGTTCCTGCCAAGACCCCTGCCGCGGTCGTGGCACGCCTGAACGAGGAAGCGCTGAAAGCCCTGGCCTCACCAGCCGTTCAAAAGAGGCTCGAAGAGGATTCCAGCACTGCTGCGGGCGTGGGTCCAAAGGAATTTGCGGCCTTTATCGCCGAGGAACAAAAACGCTGGGGCGCCGTCGTTCGCAGCGCCAAACTGACCGCCGAGTGAGTCTCGATTTTTTGCGCTTTCACTTTCATTTACCCCCTTACTTATTACCGAACAGCCTCGTAAAAGGATCATCATGAATGTACGTACTGAAACCCGCCACAGCATCCCGGAGCACGAGCTTCATAGCTTGGGCCTCAGGGCATTCCAGAGTCTGGGGCTCAACGCAAAAAATGCCGATGACGTCGTCAAAGTCCTGCTTTTGGCCGATTTGTTCGGCCTCTCGACCCACGGATTAAGCCGCATCG
Source organism: Polaromonas sp. (assembly GCA_028292745.1). Taxonomy (GTDB): domain Bacteria; phylum Pseudomonadota; class Gammaproteobacteria; order Burkholderiales; family Burkholderiaceae_C; genus Polaromonas. The sequence goes on from JAQGLT010000145.1 coordinate 4,353, forward strand.
AGTCATACGGTGACAGGCTCGACGTTGGCGGCATCGCCAAAAACCCTGACATTACTGTAGAGCGGGTGGCACCGGCCTTGGTCAAGGTCGATGGCGCCAACGGCGTCGGACCTCTGGTCGGCATGCATGGTCTGCGCGCAGCCATGGAGGTGGCGCGCGAGTGCGGGATCGGCGCTGCTTTTGTGCGCGGAAGCAACCATTTCGGTCCTATTTCCCCCTACAGCTACCTGGCGGCAGAAGCAGGCTTTGCCAGCATGATCGGAAGCAATGCGACCACCACGATCGCCCCGTGGGGCGGCAGCGATGCCCGACTGGGCAACAGCCCCCTTGGCTTTGGTGTGCCTGGCGCCGACGGAGCGCACTTCATGCTTGACATGGCGATGAGCGTCGTCGCCAGGGCCAAGATCCGCAATGCACTGAAAGCTGGCGAAACCATTCCGGACACCTGGGGCACAGACAAGCACGGCCGCAAGACGACCGACCCGAAGGCTGCACTCGATGGTTTTTTGCAGCCTATCGGGGGCCACAAGGGCTATGGTCTGGCCCTGATGGTCGACATGTTTGCCGGCGTGCTTTCCAATGCGGCGTACTTGACACACGTGAAGTCATGGGTAGATGCGCCGGACGAGCCCCAAAATCTGGGCCACTTCTTCATTCTGATCGATACGAAGCGCCTCGGGTCGTCAACCTGGTTGGTCGAGCGCATGCGCGATTTCGCACAAATCCTTCATGCCAGCCCGGCGGCGGAAGAGAGTAAACCGGTCATCGTGCCCGGGGAGATCGAACTGCGGAACATGGCACGCCAGCGCGCCAACGGCATTGACGTGGATGCAGCCGTCTTCTCACTGCTGCAGCAGCGCGCCACGAAACCCCTGTCTTGAGAGAAGGAGCACCATGAGCAGATTCAGCCGCGACGTTATTGCTGCGTTTACCCCGACAGGCAAGCTGCGGGCGTCCGTCAATTTGGGCAATCCCATTCTTGCCAGTCGGGGTGCTGACGGCGCGCCGGTCGGCGTTTCGATCGACCTGGCCCGGGAGTTCGGACGCTGGCTCAATGTTGAAGTGGAACTCGTCATTTTTGACTCGGCGGGAAATTCCGTTGAAGCGGTGACCGCTGAGAACGCCGACATCGGGTTTTTCGCCGTCGACCCTTTGCGTGCAGCAGGGATTGCTTTCACCGCGCCGTATGTGCTCATCGAAGGGGCCTACCTTGTGCGTGAGGAGTCGACCATCCGGGACAACGCACAGGTCGACAGCGCCAATGTTTCTGTTACTGTCGGAAAGGGAAGCGCTTACGATCTTTACCTGACGCGCGAGTTGAGGGCGGCTCAGATTGTCCGAGCACCGACTTCTCCTGCTGTGGTGGAGACATTTCTTGCGCAAGGCCACGATGTTGCCGCTGGCGTACGTCAACAACTCGAATTCGATGCGGCGCGCCTGAAGGGTCTTCGGCTCCTGCCTGGCAGGTTTATGGTGATTGAGCAGGCGATGGGCCTGCCCAAGGGCCGGGGTGAGGCAGCCGCGAAAATGCTTCGTGCGTTCGTTGAAGAGATGAAGGCTCAGGGCATGGTCGCCAATGCTCTGGCGCGCCACGCAATCGATGGAGCGACAGTCGCGCCGGCAAGTCCTATAACGATAACGTAAAGACCTTGCCTTCGACTGACTTGAATGGGGCCATTCCGCGCGTTCGGCGCGATGAGTAGTAGACATTCGATCGGTCTCATGCCGCGAGCTTCAGAGCTTCCCCATGCTCGACCGCACCGCCCCCACGCTTTCGCATTCCAACCCCGGCGACACGCTTTTTTGCCGGACGGCTTGCATGATTTTGGCGGAACCTGGGAATTGCAATGGCGACGAACGGAAAGGTGGCTGCCGCACATGTTCAATGAGGCAAATAGGCCTCTTGCGTACGTCCATCTTACGTGAGCAGCTATGTATTCAGTAGCAAAACCGCTCAAGCGGCCTGAAAAAACCAGCGTCCGGACAGCGCCGGCAGCTGGCGTCATTCGTGGTCGGCCCCGCTTTCGGCTGGCCAGTCGCGGATATAGGCCTTGAGCATCTTGTTTTCAAAATTCTGGCTGTCGACCACCGCCTTGGCCACGTCGTAAAAGCTGATCACGCCCATCAGCATTTTCTGGTTCATGACCGGCATGTAGCGCGCATGGCGGTCCAGCATCATGCGGCGCACCTCGTCGATCTCGGTCTCCGGCGTGCAGGTCAGCGGATGGTCGTCCATCGCCTTGCGCACCAGGGTGCGGCCGATCTCGCCGCCATTGGCGACGATGCACAGGATCACCTCGCGAAACGTCAGCATGCCGACCAGCTCGCCGTGCTCCATGACAACCAGCGAGCCGATGTCTTTTTCAGCCATGATCTGGGTTGCCTTGGCCAGCGGTTCGTCAGGCTGGACGGTGTAGAGCGTGTTGCCCTTGACCCGCAGGATGTCTATAACCTTCATCGCTATTCCTAGGTGGTGTGGCGGCGGTGCCGCCAATCGTGTTTTTTTGAAGCTTCCCGTTGTCAGGCAGTACGGGTAACCCGAGTTAGAAGCCTTTTCAAATATAGCCCACAATTCTTTCGCCAGACGTAACGATTGTCGCGCCCGAGCGTTGATTTTCCCCCTCTCGCCCCGCTGCCGCCGCAGCGCGCCCAGCCAGTTTTCCAACCGTTTTTCCGAATGGAGACAACCCATGCCCGGTTATTCAGACCCCGGTTTCGACACCCTTGCGCTGCACGCGGGCGCCGCGCCCGACCCCGCCACCGGCGCGCGCGCGGTGCCCATCCACCTGACCACGTCCTTTGTCTTCGAGTCCAGCGACCATGCCGCCAGCCTCTTCAACCTGGAGCGCGCCGGGCATGTGTACTCGCGCATCAGCAACCCGACCAATGCGGTGCTGGAGCAGCGCATCTCGGCGCTCGAGGGCGGCATCGGCGCCATCGCCACGGCCAGCGGCCAGGCCGCGCTGCACCTGAGCATCGCAACGCTGATGGGCGCGGGCGCGCACATCGTGGCCAGCACCGCGCTGTACGGCGGCAGCCAGAACCTGCTGCACTACACCCTGCGCCGTTTCGGCATCGCCACCACGTTTGTCAAGCCCGGCGACATCGACGGCTGGCGCGCGGCCGTGCGGCCTGAAACCAAGCTTTTTTTCGGCGAGACCGTCGGCAACCCGGGGCTGGAGGTGCTGGACATCGGCGCCGTCTCGGCCATTGCCCACGACGCCGGGGTGCCGCTGCTGGTCGATTCGACGCTGACCTCGCCCTGGCTCATCAAGCCGTTCGACCATGGCGCCGACCTGGTCTACCACTCGGCCACCAAGTTCCTGGGCGGCCACGGCACGGTGATCGGCGGGCTGGTGGTCGATGGCGGAAATTTTGACTGGAACGGCCCCCGCTCCGCGGGCAAGTTCGCCGAGCTGACGCAAGCCTACGACGGCTTTCACAACATGGTGTTCAGCGAGGAAAGCACCGTAGGCGCCTTTTTGCTGCGCGCGCGCCGCGAAGGCCTGCGCGACTTCGGCGCCTGCATGAGCCCGCACACCGCCTGGCTGATCCTGCAGGGCATCGAGACGCTGCCGCTGCGGATGGCGCGCCACGTCGAGAACGCCCGCAAGATCGTCGACTTCCTGGTCGCCCATCCGATGGTCGCGCGGGTCGGCTATCCCGAGCTCGAGACGCATCCCGACCATGCGCTCGCGAAGCGCCTCTTGCCGCGCGGCTGCGGCTCGGTGTTCAGCTTCGACCTGCGCGGCTCGCGCGAGCAGGGCCGCGCGTTCATCGAGGCCCTGAAGCTCTTCTCGCACCTCGCCAACGTCGGCGACTGCCGTTCGCTCGTCATCCATCCCGCTTCGACCACCCACTTCCGGATGGACGACGCCGCGCTCGCGCAGTCGGGCATCGGCCCTGGAACGATCCGGCTCTCGGTCGGCCTCGAGGAGCCCGACGACCTGATCGAAGACCTGAAGCGCGCGCTCTCGGTCGCGAAGAAGGCGAGCTGAGATGGAGTGCGCGGTCGAAAGTCCCGGCGGCGTCCGCAAGGCCTACGTCTACACCGGCGGCAAGGCGCTCGAGCCGGAGCGCCCGGCAATCGTCTTCCTTCACGGTGCGCTCCACGACCACAGCGTCTGGACCCTGCTCGCACGCTGGTTCGCGAATCATGGACACGCCGTCCTCGCGCCCGACCTGCCCGGCCATGCGCGCAGCGCCGGGCCGCCGCTCGAAAGCGTCGAGGCGCTCGCCGACTGGGTCCTGGCCCTGCTCGATGCCACCGGCATCCGCCGCGCCGTCTTCGTCGGCCACAGCATGGGATCGCTGATCGCGCTCG
>JAQGLT010000143.1 GCA_028292745.1 Polaromonas sp.
TCTCTAGCGCGCCTGCCTCGCCGAAAGAAGAAGCCATCGAGCGAGCCTTGCGCCCCAAGCTGTTCGACGAGTATGTCGGCCAGGCCAAGGCCAAAGAGCAGCTGGAGATTTTCATCGGCGCGGCGAAAAAACGCGGGGAGGCGCTCGACCACGTGTTGCTGTTCGGGCCACCGGGTCTCGGCAAGACCACGCTGTCGCACATCATTGCCTACGAGCTGGGCGTGAACCTGCGCCAGACCTCGGGGCCGGTGCTGGAGAAGCCCAAGGACCTGGCGGCGCTGCTGACCAACCTGGAAAAGAACGATGTCTTGTTCATCGACGAGATCCACCGCCTGAGCCCGGTGGTCGAGGAGATTTTGTACCCGGCGCTGGAGGACTACCAGATCGACATCATGATCGGCGAAGGCCCGGCGGCGCGCTCGATCAAGCTCGATTTGCAGCCGTTCACGCTGGTCGGCGCCACCACCCGCGCCGGCATGCTGACCAATCCGCTGCGCGACCGCTTTGGCATCGTCGCCCGGCTGGAGTTCTACACGCCCGAGGAGCTGGCGCGCATCGTGCGGCGCAGCGCTGGCCTGCTCAACGCGCCGATGGACGAGGCCGGCGGTTTCGAGATCGCCCGGCGCTCGCGCGGCACGCCGCGCATTGCCAACCGCCTGCTACGCCGGGTGCGCGACTATGCCGACGTCAAGGGCAGCGGCACCATCACACTGGACATCGCCAACCGGGCGCTGGCGATGCTCGACGTCGATCCGCTGGGGTTCGATTTGATGGACCGCAAGTTCCTGGAGGCGCTGATCCACCGCTTCGACGGCGGCCCGGTCGGGCTGGACAACATCGCCGCCAGCATCGGCGAGGAGGCCGGCACGATTGAAGACATGATCGAGCCGTATTTGATCCAGCAGGGCTTTTTGCAGCGCACGCCGCGCGGGCGCATCGCCACGCTGGCGGCCTACCGGCATCTGGGGGTGGCGCCGCCGCAGGCGGCCAATGGCCTGTTTACGGGGCTGGAGGGCTGATCAGCGGCCGCGGCGGCGCCGAAACAGCCTGGCAGTCTGATCGCTCCTGAATTCATAGCTGCTCGTGCAGACGCAGCCTGCGCTGGAGCCAGTTTTGATCAAAAATCGCGAGCTTTTCCTGGCTTTTCCGGTGTTTCCTCTTCCCCAGCGGCGAAAGGGCAAAGCCGGACACTGGCGGCCCAGGTGCGCGGCTGCTACTAGCCAGGGGGGCACTTCAGGTCATCGCGCCGCGCGCATCGACGGCAATGATGCGTTCGACCGTGCCCTGGCGCAACCCGCCCTTCACGCCGATCATGGCATCGTGCAGGTTGACAGTGGGGTCGCAATGGCCGGGCACCAGCCACAGCATCTGGCCCAGCCCGGGCAGACGCGTGTTGCCTTCCGACGGCCGCAAGATGCCGTGCTCGTCCCCGCCGTTGAAATATTCCAGCTGGCTTTTCTCGTCGAAGGCATGCACCTTGGGCAGCCCGGAATCGATGGCATGGCTCTTGTGGCCCGCATCGCAGACCGCATGGCCACTGTGAACGCTGATGACCTGCGTCTTGACGAACAGGGCGTGTTCAAACTGCGGCTGCGCCGGGTCGCGCTCGTTTTGCGCATAGTCGGCGTCCATGAACATGAACGAGCCGGCCTGCAGCTCGCCATACACGCCGCTGGCCGCTTCGAGCACCAGGCTGCCAGTGCCCGAGCCCGTGACCAGTCCGGCCCGCAGGCCTTGCGCTTCGAGGAGCTGGCGGGTCGCCACCACCGCGTCCACCGCGCTGGCGATGGCCACGCGCCGCTCCTGGGCGCTTCGAAGGTGCTGGGCCTTGCCGTGGTAGGCCTGCAGCCCGACAAACCGCAAGGCGGGATGCTTGCGGATTTCCATGGCCAGCGACAGCGCCATGCCGGGCTCGACGCCGCAGCGGCCCTGCCCGACATCGAGTTCGACAAAGACATCAATCACGGTTGCCGGGCTGCGGCCGCCGATCCGCGCCTCGGTCATGGCCTGCGCCAGCCGGGTGACGCCCTCCAGGCTGTCCACGGCCATCGCAATCTGCCCTTGGTGGGGCGCCACGGCCTGGGTCAGCGCCGCCACCCGGGCCAGCTTGGCGGGCGCGATGACTTCGTTGCTGATGTAGACGTTGTGGACGCCGCCGGCCACCATGATTTCGGCCTCGGACGTTTTTTGCACGCACACGCCTACCGCACCCGCCTTGAGCTGCATCTTGGCCAGCAGAACGCTCTTGTGCAGCTTGGCATGGGGGCGCCAGCGGATATGGTGTTTTTTGGCAAATTCAGCCATCCGGCCCAGATTGCGCTTCATCGCATCGAGGTCGATGACCAGGGCCGGGGTGTCAATCTGGTGAACAGGCTTGCCGATCAACTCGGAAAGACGTGAAGACAAATTACTCATCAAGGGCTTTGGGCGTAGGTTCGGAAAAACAGTTTTTATAGATTGGCCGCCGTGCGTTCAGGCCCGGCGGCGGACAGGCCGTCGTCCAGCGCATCGTCGTCCAGGTGCTGAGTATCGGCCCAACCGACGAGTGTAAAACCTTGCGCTGTCCAGAGCAGCCGGTTGATGGCCGCATTGCCCAGCGTCCAGGTGCGCGGCGCCTGGAGGGGCAGCCGGGTCGCCGCGCGGTAGAGCACGTCCATCACGCCGCCATGGCCCACCAGCGCAATCAGCTCGCCCGGATGCCTGGCGGCCAGCCGCTCGGCCGCCTCGACGACGCGGTGGTTCAGGGTCGCCAGCGATTCCCCGCCGGGCGGCGCGAATTCGGGCTCGCGCTTGCGCCAGCGCTGCGACTGCTCGGGCAGCAGCAGTTCGATTTCCGCAAAAGTCTTGCCCTCGAAGTCGCCAAAACCCCGCTCGCGCAGGCCGGGCTCCGGGATGACCGGCAGGTCGTGCGCGCGGCCGAGGTAGTGCGCGGTTTCCCAGGCGCGGGTGAGGTCGCTGGCGTAGATGGCCGTGAGGGGTTCGTCCCGCAGCGCCATCGCCATGCGCGCGGCCTGGCGGCGGCCGGTGGCGTTCAGTGGAATGTCAAGGTGGCCCTGGATGCGGGTGTCCACGTTCCAGGTGGTTTCGCCATGGCGGATGGCGATGATGCGGGTGGGCTCAATCATGCAGGAAGCACCGCGGACGGCGGTGGGAAAGGTTGGTGGCGGCGCGAAAGCGCTCAGCGGGGAATTTCGACGTTGATCCGGCGCGGCCCCGAAGGCGGCTGCGGAAAGCCGCGCAAGGCCGCATCCATCATGGCGGACAGCACGGCAGCCGTTTCATTCTGCACGTCGTCATTCGTGGCGCGGGTTTCAAAGACGACCTGATTGCTGGTCAGGTCGCGTACCAGCAGCGTCAGCTCGCGCCGGTAATAGGTTTCGGAAAAGCCCATCGGCACCGACAGGCCAAAGGCGCCGCCCCGGTTGCCGGCACCCAGAAAAACGCCAGGGGCGCCAAAGCCAAAGCCGTCGTAGCCAAAGCCGTTGTAGGGAAAGTGCTCAATGACCTGGGTGCTCAGGCGCACCTGGACGCTGTAGCGCGGCGCTGCCGGATCAAGCTGCATGCCGACCCGCGCCAGCGCGGCGCGCGCCAGTTCCTCGACATAGTCCTGGCGTACGCCGACCGCCTGCTGGGACGGCAGCCGCTCGAAGCGGTAGGGCGTGCCCGGTCCCGGAGGCGCTGCGCTCCAGGTGTGAAACGCCGTCACATCATTTTCGATCAGTCGCAAACCCGAGCAGCCAGCCATGAAAAACGCCATGAATGCGATTGAAAATAGTGCTGCGAATACTCGTTTCATAAGGCCTCCTGTGTGAACTGGCGTCAAGCCTGCTGACCGGATGTGAGTGGACTGATGCCAATGATTGCGTGCCCGGCATTGCCGGCGGGTAGGGGCGCTCTGAACTCTTCGTCATCAAAGGCCTTGTCGCCTTCGGGACTGGCCACGCCGGTCGTGCGGATGTTCTTGAAGTCATGGCGCTTGCTGTCCATCAGGTGCGACGGCACGATGTTTTGCAGGGCGGCGAACATGTTTTCAATCCGGCCGGGGTACTGCTTTTGCCAGTCGCGCAGCATGTTGCCGACCTGCTTGCGCTGCAGGTTTTCCTGGCTGCCGCACAGCGTGCACGGAATGATCGGGAAGTTTTGCACCTGGGCCCAGCGCGTCAGGTCTTTTTCGGTCACGTAGGCCATCGGCCGGATGACGATGTTCTTGCCGTCGTCGCTGACCAGCTTGGGTGGCATGCCCTTGAGCTTGGCGGCAAAGAACATGTTGAGGAAAAAGGTCTGCAGCATGTCGTCGCGGTGATGGCCCAGTGCCACCTTGGTGCAGCCCAGCTCGCCGGCCACCCGGTACAAAATGCCGCGCCGCAGCCGCGAGCACAGCGAGCACAGCGTTTTTCCCTCGGGAATCACGCGCGTCACGATGCTGTAGGTGTCTTGGTTCTCGATGTGAAACGGCACGCCGAGCTTGCCCAGGTAGTCGGGCAGCACATGCTCGGGAAAGCCCGGCTGCTTCTGGTCGAGGTTGACGGCGACCAGCTCGAAGCGGATGGGCGCGCGCTTTTGCAGCTTGAGCAGGATGTCGAGCATGGCGTAGCTGTCTTTCCCGCCCGAGACGCACACCATCACCTTGTCGCCTTCCTCGATCATGTTGAAGTCCACGATGGCCCGGCCGACCTCGCGGCACAGGCGCTTTTCCAGCTTGTGGTCCTCGCGTTCGATCTTCATCGAGTTCTGCACCCGGGCTGAAGTCTCCAGCTGCTCGTCTATCCAGATTGCGCTCATGTCGGTCACCACTGTCCTGTCTCGATGCGAATGGCCACTTCGCAGTCGTCAAAAATTTCTAATTTTGCAATTTTCACCCGAACGCCCAGCACGCCAGGCAGTTGCATCAGCCGGTGCGCCAGCTTGCCGATCAGGCTTTCCAGCAGGTTGGCATGCTCGGCGGTGCATTCGGTGATGATGATCTGGCGCACCTTGCGGTAGTCGAGCACGTGGTTGATGTCGTCATCGTGCGGCAGCAGCGGCTGCATGCCCAGGTTGAGTTCGGCATCGACCTGGATCGGCTGCGGCGCGGTTTTCTCATGGTCAAGAATGCCCAGGTTGGCGTCAAAACGCAAGCCTGTCAGGTGAAGGATTCGGGTTCCCCGGGTGTGAAGCATGGTGGCGATCTTGAAAGTGAAGGAGTGAGGCCTGCCGGCTGGTGCCGACTTTCGGGGGCGATTGACGTGGCGGGATGGGCAGGACTTATGAAACCTGCATCAGCGAAAAATCGCGCTCGAACCGCATCAGGTGCTGGCCGCCATCGACCAGCAGCGTGGTGCCGGTGATGGATGAATTCTCAAGCGCGAACCGGACGGTGGCCGCGACATCGGCCGGCGTGGACGAGCGGCCCAGCGGCGAGAGCTTGTGCCGCGCGGCGAACTCCGCATCGCTCAGCAGGTGGCTGGTCAGCGTCAGCCCCGGGGCCACGCCCACCACCCGCACCTGCGGCGCCAGCGCCATGGCCAGCATGGTGCCGGCCGCTTCCAGTGCGGCCTTGGACAGGGTGTAGCTGAAAAAATCGGGGTTCTGGTTCCACAGTTTCTGGTCCAGCAGGTTGACCACCGCGCCGGTGGTGCCCTGCGCCGCGGCATGCGCATGCAGGGCCTGAGCCAGCAGGATCGCCGCGCCTGTGTTGCTGCGCAGGTGCTTTTCCATGGCCGCAAAGCCAAAGCTGGCGGCGCTGTCGTGCTCGAAGGTCGATGCGCTGTTGACCACCGCGTCGACGCGGCCGAAATGCGCCGTCACGCGGGGCAGCAGGCCGCGCGCCGCCGCCTCGTCTGCCAAATCGGCATCAAAAGAGGCCGAAGCGCCCGACCTGCTTGTGCAGTCAGCTACGGTTTTAATAGCATCGTCGTAAGAGGTGCGGTAGTGCACCGCCACGTGCCAGCCCCCCGCCGCCAGCGCCAGCGCAATTTCGCGGCCCAGGCGCAGGGCGGCGCCGGTCACGAGGACAACGGGGCGGGGCGGGGCAGGTGTCATCGGCGTAGGCGAATGGTTGAAAAACGGTGAAGGGTGAAAACGGGGGCGCAAAACGAATCGCCGACAATCGGCTGGGTGATAAACATGACCGATCCTTCTATTTTAACGAGCGCCCTGCAGGCGGACATTGCCAGGGCCATCGACGACGCCGGCGGCTGGCTGGGGTTTGATGCGTTCATGGCGCTGGCGCTGTATCGGCCCGGCCTGGGCTACTACGCCAACGACTCCCTGAAGTTCGGCCTGATGCCTGCCGGCGCGCCGGGCGCGGGGGCCGGCGGCAGCGATTTCGTCACCGCGCCCGAGCTGTCGCCGCATTTCGGCCAGGCCCTGGCGCGCCAGGTGGCCGAAGCCCTGCAGGCGACCGGCACCCGCGAGGTCTGGGAGTTCGGCGCGGGCTCCGGCGCGCTGGCGCAGCAGGTGCTGGACACGCTGGACAGGCTTGGCGTGCAGGGCGTGCGCTACACCATCGTGGACCTGTCGGGCAGCCTGCGCGAACGCCAGCAGCAACGGCTGGCCGGCCACGCCGCACGGGTGCGGTGGGCCGGCGAGCTGCCGGCGCGGATGCGCGGCGTGGTGCTGGGCAACGAGGTGCTCGATGCCATGCCGGTGAAGCTGCTGGCGCGCCTGGGCGGCGTGTGGCACGAGCGGGGCGTTGCGCTTCACCAGGGGCGCCTGACGCACGCCGACCGGCTGACGGCGCTGCGGCCCCCGCTTGCCATTCCCGGCGAACACGATTACGTCACCGAAATCCACCCCCAGGCCGAAGGCTTCATCCGCACCCTGGCCGACCGGCTGGAAGCCGGCGCCATTTTCTTGCTCGACTATGGCTTTCCCGAGCACGAGTACTACCACCCGCAGCGCGGCATGGGCACGGTCATGTGCCACCGCGCGCACCGGGTCGATGCCGATCCGCTGGCCGATGTGGGGCAGAAGGACATCACCGCCCATGTCAACTTCACCGGCTTGGCGCTGGCCGGCCAGGAGGCGGGGCTGGAGGTGCTGGGCTACACCAGCCAGGGCCGGTTTTTGCTGAACTGCGGGCTGCTGCAGGGCCTGGAGGAGGCCGGGCCGGCGGCGCGCGCGATGGCGCAAAAGCTGGTGAACGAGCATGAGATGGGCGAGCTGTTCAAGGTAATTGCCTTCGGTGCCAAAGGCGCTGCCTTGTGGACGCCGCTCGGGTTTTCGGCGGGCGACCGCCTGCATACGCTGTAAGCTGCGATTCATGATCCGCTGGTTCATCGTCATTTTCCTTGCGCTGCTGTGCATCAGCTGGTTTTCGCCGCTGCTGCAAAAACTCGGCTTCGGCAAACTGCCCGGCGACCTGCGTTTTCGTCTCTTCGGGCGTGAATTTTTCATTCCGCTGACCACCACGATCTTGCTGAGCTTCATCGCCAGCCTGATCAGCCACCTGATCTGAGGACTCACCGCCATGGCCGCCGAATTGCCTGTTCACCCCCCCGCGTCCGAGCTGCGCCTGCCTGCCGGCGCCGCGCCGGTGGCCTGTGTTGATATTGGCGGCACCAAGGTCGCCGTGAACCTGGTGGATGCGCAGGGCAGCCGGGAGCGGCGGGTCGAGCCGACCGCCAAGGAAGGGGCCCCGGATGCGCTGGCGCGGCAGGTGCTGCGCATGATCGGGGCCAGTTGCGAGGCGGCGCGGATCGCGCCGGCCGATCTTGCCGCGGTCGGCGTGGCCTCGTGCGGCCCGTTCGTGCTCAACCGGGGCCAGGTCGAGCTGGCAACGCCCAACATCTGCGGCGGCCTGGCGGGCGCGGCGCGGGGCCTGCCCAACAACTGGACCAGCGCCTTGCTGGAAGCGCCGCTGTGCGACGCATTTCCCCGGGTGCGGGTGGAGAACGACGCGATTGCCGCGCTGCAGGCCGAGCGCCGCTGGGGCGCGCTGCAGGGCGTTGACAACTGCGCCTACCTGACCTGGAGCACCGGCATCGGAGTCGGCCTGTGCGTGGACGGCCGGGTGCTGCGGGGCAAAAACGGCAATGCCGGCCACGCCGGCCACATGTTCGTCAGCGACAACAATGACGCGCTGTGCGGCTGCGGCAATGTCGGCGATGTTGAGGCCCTGGTGGCCGGCAACGCGCTGCCGCGGCGGTTTGCCGCGTATCCCGATGCTGCTACACTTTTTATAGCTGCTAACGCAGGCGAGTCGGGCGCTGTGGTAATTATTGATGACATATGCAGGGTGCTGGGGCGGGCGCTCTACAACCTGGTCGTCACGCTGGACCTGCAGCGCATCAGCCTGGGCGGCAGCGTGTTCTGGCATCACCGCGACTTCCTGCTGCCCCGGCTGCAGTCGCACATCACCGGCAAGCTGCCGGCGCTGACGGACGGCCTGGCGCTGGTGCCCGCCGGCCTGGGCGACCGGGTGGGCGACTACGCCGCGCTGGCGCTCGTGGCCTGAGCAAGGCCGGGCCGTAAAAGCCTGAACGGCCAGAACTGACGGCCGGGTTGTTGCGCCAGCCGCTGGTGCCTAGGCCGGGCAGGCTATTCCTGCTCGCACGACGCCAAGGCCTCCAGGAAGGACTTGCGCCACCAGTGGATGTCCTGGCTGCGGATGCGCTCCAGCAGCTTCTGGTGCCGGCGCTGGCGCTCGGGCAGCGGCATCTGCAGCGCCCGCTGGATGCTCTCGGCCGTGCCATGGGTGTCGTAGGGGTTGACCAGGATCGCTTCCTTGAGCTGCTCGGCCGCGCCGGCAAAGCGGGACAGCACCAGCACGCCCGGGTCGCCCGGGTCCTGCGCGGCGATGAATTCCTTGGCGACCAGGTTCATGCCGTCGCGCAGCGGCGTCACCAGGGCCACGTTCGCCACGCGGTACAGCCCCGGCAGGCGCTTGCGGGCCACGTTGCGGTGGATGTAGCGCACCGGCATCCAGTCCAGGTCGCCATAGTCGCCGTTGATCGAGCCGCACAGGCTTTCGAGTTCCTGGCGCAGGCCGGCATAGGTGTCGAGCGCCTCGCGGCTGGGCGATGCGATCTGGATCAGCGTGGCGCTCTTGGTGTTTTCGGGGTAATTCTTCAGCAGCTCGCGAAACGCCCGCAGGCGCTGCGGCAGGCCCTTGGAATAATCCAGCCGCTCCACGCCCAGCAGCAGCCGCCTGCGCGAGTATTCCCTCTGCATGCGCTCGAACATGTCGCGCGCTTCCTTGCCGTGCGTCAGCGCGGCGAATTCGTCCACGTCGATGCCGATCGGAAAAGCCTGCGCCTGCACCTTGCGGCCAAACGCGCGGAACTGGTGCGCGTCCAGCGCTTCGGCGCCGACTTCCTGGCCGACATAGCGCGAGAAATGCTCGACATCGGCCTGGCTCTGAAAGCCCACCAGGTCGTAGGCAAACAGCGAGCGGATCAGCCACTCGTGCTGCGGCACGGCCGCCAGGATCAGCGGCGGCGGCAGCGGAATGTGCAGGAAAAAGCCGATGCGGTTCTTGCAGCCCATGGCGCGCAGCTCGGCCGCCATGGGAATGAGGTGGTAGTCGTGCACCCAGATGATGTCGTCGGGCCGGATGAGCGGCATCAGCTTGCGCGCCATCAGCTGGTTGACACGCCGGTAGCCGCCGATGTAGCCGGCGTCGAAATCGGCCAGGTCCAGTCGGTAGTGAAACACCGGCCAGAGCACGCCGTTGCTGTAGCCCAGGTAGTAGCTGTCGTGGTCCTCCTTGCACAGGTCGACCGTGGTCAGCGTGACGTTGCCCGCTTGCTGGGTATGCACCTCGCCCTCGCCCGGCGTGCCGTTCTCCACCACCGTGCCGCTCCAGCCGAACCACAGCCCGCCGTTGGCCGACAGCGCATCCCCCAGCGCCACCGCCAGGCCACCGGCCGCCGCCGACTTGCGCGGATCGGCAATGCGGTTGGAGACAACGACCAGTCTGCTCATGGGGCTTCTCCTGTGCAGGTGTTGCGGGGCTGTGCGAACGCCAAGGGCACGGGGGCAGCCCCCATCCCAGCCTTCCCCCAAAGGGGGAAGGAGCCGGACAAACGCGGCGAAAGCAAACCTTTGATGGCGCGCATAGGTATCCGCTCCAGCCCAGCAGGGGCCGCGGAACCGGCTTTGCCGGGCCGCAGGCTGCAGGCTGCGGCTCCAAGCCCGCCTGCGCGGGCTTGGACAGCCTGCAGATGCGCCGCCTCTGGCGGCGTGGCGCCCTGCAAGGGCAGCGGCCCCCACGGGGGGCAGCGCAGTACGCGAAGCGACAAGCGTGGGGGCTTTTTTATGAGTCGATTAGTCGTTGTTTCCAACCGCATTGCCGACCCGCGCAAGTCGGCGGCGGCCGGCGGGCTGGCGGTGGCGCTGGGCGATGCGCTGTCGGCCAACGGCGGGCTGTGGTTCGGCTGGAGCGGCACGGTGGTGGAGAACGGCACGCCGGGCGAGGGCGAGGTGCTTACCCAGCATGCGGGCGACGTCACGCTGGTCACCGTCGACCTGTGCAAGGAAGACCACGACAGCTACTACCTGGGCTACAGCAACGGCGTGCTCTGGCCGGTATTCCATTACCGGCTCGACCTGGCCGACTTCGATGCCGGCTACATCGGCGGCTACCGGCGGGTGAACAAGCTGCTGGCGCGCA
>JAQGLT010000038.1 GCA_028292745.1 Polaromonas sp.
ATCCGCATCGGACAAGGTGAGCAATACAGCGCGTGGATCGGCCATGATGGGCTCCTGCAGGCAAGGGAGTCCAAAAGTATGCGCCTATTGCCTCAGTTCAGGCAAATCTCTGGTTCACACCACTAGATTATGCAGGCCGCAGTTCTCTGAACGATGCCGTGTTGAAGGCTTAGAACTCCCACTCCCACTCATAACCGCAGTAAGTCAGTTAGTTAGTTAGAACGCTCTCGTTTTGCGCTACTCTCTAGGCACTTGAAACAGAAATTCCTGTCCAAGTTTTGTCCAACCGCGTTGGTTAAGAGTTGAGTTTTTAAGGTTATACAGAGCAACTAACCCAATCTATTGCTTGCATGTAAGTCTTTGATCTATAAAGATAAAGATGGAAGCCTTGACAGCCGTCAACATCGCCCTGCTGACGATCTACGACATGTGCAAGGCGGCGGACCGGGGCATGACGATCACCGACGTGAAGGTGCTGGAAAAGCATGGCGGAAAGTCGGGGAGTTTTGTGGCCAGCAACGCGAGCGCCTGAACACCCCGTCTACGCAGTACCAGGCACAGGCTGTGCATCCAGATGCTTGCAGCCATCAACCATCAACCGCGCGTCTTGCCCTGGCTCGCCCAGCGTGCATGCTCCACAGGAAAAGCCGCCCGGTAACGTGCCAGGTAGTACAGGGCCTCGTCGTCGCGGTCCAGCATCACCGCGCTTTCAATCAGCTTTTCAATGACGCGCGGCTCGGGCGAATAGTGCAGGAGCTCCAGCGCCATCCTGTGCACCTCAGCGGCATTGCCACGCGTCGGGCCCGTCAAGCTCAGTTCGGCGAAAAGCACCTGGTCCCGAAAAAACAGACTGCCGCGAATCTTGTCCAGTGTGTCATCGCGGTAAGCTGCGCTGCGCTTGTCAGGCGGCAGATAAATCTGGCTGACGCGGTGATAGCTCACGGCCACGCTCGCCAGAAATACTATAAAAACAATAGCTATTCCCGCATGCAGGTAGTGCGCTAAAGGCCTTTTTTGCTTAAATTCCTGATAACTGTTCGGGCTGGCGTGCCGGGTTGCCTTGCGGCTTGTCCAGAGCAGCCAGATGCAAAGCCCAACGGCAATTTGAAAGGGGCCGTACCACAGCGGGTATTCGAGCAGGCTGTGCAGCCCGATCACTGCCAGCACCGCCCAGGCCATCTGCCGCATCGGGTCCGTTTCCCGCCAGGGCTTGGCGCGCCAGGTCAGCCAAGTCAGCGCCCCGCAAACCGCCACGGCAGCCGGAATGCCCAGTTCCACCGCCAGGTGCAGCGGCAGGTTGTGCGCGTTGTCCAGGATTTCGCAAAAGCGCGGCCCCGAATACAGCGTCATGAAGTGCGCATAGTCCAACTCGCCCCAGCCCCAGCCCAGCCAGGGCTTCTGGGCGATCAGCGTCAATACGTTGGACCACAACACCTTGCGACTGCCGCAACCCGGATCGTCCACCAGCCGGGCCAGCAAGCCGGCATTGTGTTCGCCAGTCAGCAGAGTGAGCAGCCAGGGAAGCGTCAGCACGGCAAGGCCATAGGCCAGCAGCGCCTGCAGGGCAAACATCAGCAGACGCGGCCGGTTCGGCAGAAACCACCAGGCGCTGAGCGCGGCGATCAGCAGCCATTGCAGCAGGCCGGTGCGCGAGTTGCTGGCGGCGTTGCCCAGGGCAAGCAGCACGGCCCATAGATAGGCCCACACGAATGTCTTTCTGGAGGTCCTTTCAGGGCTCTGCGCCAGTGGCTGGAGGGCAGCTTTGTCTCGCCAGGACAGCAAGCCGAGCAGAGCGACCAGACCGATGCTGGTCAGGGTGGCGAACTGGTTGCGCTGGCGCAGGTTGGCAAAGGCTTCCCGCGCCTCGGTCTGGCTGATCCAGGGGCGGAAGTCTGACGCTAGGCCAAAGTACTGCACCAGGGCGATGAGGGCGCTGAGCGCTGCGGCCGCTAGCCAGCCGATGACTATCAACCGGGGATGAAGACGATGCCGGAAAGCCCACAGAACGACGGCGCACAGCGCTGACAGCAGCAGCGGCCAGAGATTGGGCGCGGGGCCCGCGGTGTAGGGGCTGAGCCAGGGCAGGAGCACCAAGGCGGCCAGCCCCCCAGCTTGAAGGTAGCGATGGTTTGAAAGAGAGGGCAACTGAAAAAGCGAACAGTTTGGTTTGAAACGGATATTTTGACTGGCCGGGTGGGATGAAACCGATTTTGCGAGCACACGGCTGCTCGATGAAGCTCAGTTCAAAGCCACGTAACCGACCCGTATTTTCAACCTCATCCAGCCATCAGCCAAAAAAATGCCTGCCTAAAATCCATCGCCCCGCAAAAACCCCTGGATCTGTCCTTGCTGATCCAATACCGCTACCCAGTCTTGTCGGGCTATTACGGGCAGGTACAGCCACTGCGCCATGTCGGCTTCTTTTTCAGCGGCCAGCTTGCGGGCGGCGTCTTGCTGGCTCGGCTGTTTTTGCAGAAATACCGCCAGCGGTTTGGCGCGCTTCAGTGATTTCAGGGCGGCGGCGCCTTCGTAAGGCAGGTAAAACTCGGGACGTTCGGCATAGTCCCGTCCGCCTTGAACCGATTCAACCATCACCTTATGGCGTTCCTGCGCATCCTTGGGCTCTCGAATAGCCACGGTGATTGGTCCTGACCACCAGTGTGATCGCAATTCTGCAGGCAGTTCTGCGAGACTGGTATCCTGCAAATCAGGAGCGGCTATTACTTTGAAGCGATCAATCTCTTGAACTAAAAATAGTGGCCGCGCTTCCCATATGGTCCAAACCCCGTAAGTCAGAGCGCTGAACTGAATGAGAGCCACCAGTCCCAAATCACGCCACAGTTCAGCACGTAACTTCGAAGGATTGAACAGTATTAGTGTCAATATGGGCCCGCACACCACATCGACCAAAACGACAAGTAAAAACAACTCACGACCACTAGAAAGCTCTCGATAGGGGTAGGGGTACCACATACGAAAAACTACCACAGCAACAATTGCAACGATCAATAAACCAATTAGAAAGTGCAGTACTGCAGCCTTAAGAGACAAGACAAACCGTAGTTTTGTAATCATGCTGTGATTCCTAATTTCATTAAGTTCTAGCTTTATTTTTGGATCAAAAAAAACCCGTAACCGGAAACGGTTACGGGTTAGTAGTGAAGATAAAACTATAGAACTAGCTCTTCAGCAGATTAACGGCATTCAGCAGGCGCGTACTTTGACAGCAGCGTTGCACCGTTGGTTGCGCCATTTGCGTCAGCTTTGCCCTGGGTGTAGCAGGTCCAAACAATCGGGCCAGCTGGGGGAGTACCAGCAACAAGTACGGCACCGTTTGATGAAGGCCAGACTTGCAGCGTGGCGGTGGCAGAGGGCGAAATTGCAGGCGTGTACTTCACCGAAATCATGCCGTTGGCGGTAGTGCCGATAATCGTCTCGACATTTTTGGTCAGAGGTGCAGTAGTCGTTGAGCCGTTCAGAATACAGGTCGTAGCGGCTGCAGTGCATAAGGTCGGTGGAACGGCTGTATCAACACTCATACCGCCAAACAAACCGCCGCCTAGTGTAGGAGAAGTGCCATTCCCGGCGTTCTCAGCCACAACCTGTTTCAAAGCTCCACCGAGTACCAGTCCTTCAGTAACCTTGGCACGAATGGTGTAATCCTGATAAGCCGGCAAAGCCACGGCCGCCAAAATACCAATGATCGCCACAACGATCATCAACTCGATCAGGGTGAAACCCTTTTGAACCATGTGCATAGAACGCTTCATGAAAACTCCTTGGTTGGAAAAATAAACTTGCCATGGAACAGTGCAGGTTGCGTGCCAGGCAAAGAAAACTCATCCAGACCTCCATCCATGTGATTTTCTTCACAATTGAAACAAAAAAATTACTTTTTTGTCTACCCATACTGATGAGTGCGACATTTTTGTCACTTGCTATAGCGGTTTTAATAATTTCAAATGGGCGGGCCATTCAGGTTCGGTCAATTCCAGTGAATACCGTCAAATGACGAATTCTTGTCCGCTGCTAAGCCAGTGAATGTCATGAACAGGCCTTCCGGTCGCCACGCCTTCTTGAGACTTCAGCAACTGGATTTCGGTCATGATGCGCTGGGTTTCAGCAGGCTTGGTGTGAGTGATGTAGATAGGAAATTGCTTGCCTGGAGCAATACAGGCCAGCTGGGCAGTCAATGAATCAGGGCACAGATGCAGGCTTTGCTGGGCAATGGCTGACTCGCTATTACTGAACGCAGTTTCTATGACCAGCATGGTTACCTCCATACGGTTCAAGCGTTCCCAAAAAACTGGATTATGGGCCGTGTCACCTGTAAAAACCCAATACCCTTTGCCTGCAGTCACGCCATAGCCAACGGCGGGCACCGTATGTGCAGCAGGCAGGACTTCAATCGATTTGTTGCCCAGTAACAGAGTTTGGCCGATTTCAAGCGGATGAAAGCTGATCAAAGGAGCTTGCAGCGTAGGAATCTTTGAAAAATCCGGCCAAATGATGTTGTTGAAAATATGGGCGAGCAAGGCGTCGATCGTGGCTTGCAGCGCATGCACCTGAACAGGCTTATTACGTCGAGAAGCTACTGCGTCGATCATTAACGGAAGCGCGGCGATATGATCCAGATGAGAATGGGTCAGCAGGACATGGTCAATCGAAGCCATCTCATCCAATGTCAGGTCACCAACACCCGTGCCTGCGTCAACCAGCACATCATGATCCAGCAAAAATGATGTGGTGCGGCACTCTTTAGCAATTGCTCCCGAGCAGCCCAATACACGTATTTTCATGGGCTACCTAAAATGCAACGGGTCAAGGATAAGCACTGGACAATCCAGAACGCTCCTCAGTACTGCACAAATTGCATTTGAGTTCCGGCCAGTTCAATCAGGTCGCCATTTTTAAGCGCAACTGCGTCCATCCCTAGGGAAGCGCCGTTGACAATAGGTTGGGTAGTGCCTTCCACATGGGCAATGACAAAACCATTGGGGCGCCTGGTAATCGCAGCAACTGTCACGCCAGGCTTGCCAAGCGTTGTCACCGCTTTGACAAGGGCCATTTCACGGCCAGCCGCCGCGCCTGACATCACCTTGATTGCGCCGTTAAACCCTGCTGCTGACGAAATCTGCTGGACTTCGTTGACATACTGAATTCTGTATTTGCCAATTTCGATCAGATCGTTATTTTGAAGCAATTGCTTTTTGACAGTCTTGCCATTGACATAAGTGCCATTGGTACTGTTGAGGTCTTCAATATAGCCCTCATTGCCAGACATTTGCAGCACCGCATGCTCGCCACTGACGGCCATGTTGTCGATCACGATGTCGTTATAGGGCCTGCGACCCAGGGAAGTACGGTCTTTGGTCAACTCGACTTCCTTGAGCACCTCGCCGTCCAGGGAAATAATCATTTTCGGCATGGCCGACTCCTGTCTGTTTTAATTTTTGTCGTCACCGTTTTATTTTCCCAGCATTCTGGACAACAAACCGCGCTTTGAGGCATCTTCGGTGGCATGTATCAGCACTACCGAGATATTGTCTCGTCCCCCGCCTTCATTGGCTGCTGCCACAAGCCTCTGCGCCTTTTGCAGCAAGGTGCCAGAGCCGTCAAGGATTGCGGCAATGACTGTATCGGGCACCATGTCGGACAAGCCATCCGAACACATCAGGTACAAATCACCCAACTCCACCCTGTGTTCGTTGATTTCAATCACTACCGAGTCCTCCACGCCCAATGCGCGCGTGATCAGATTCTTGTTCGGTGAAACCAGGGCTTGCTCGGCTGTCATCAGCCCGGCATCGACCTGCTCTTGCAATAGCGAATGGTCTTTAGTCACCTGCAAGAAAGCCTGGTCACGCAGGCGATAGCAGCGTGAGTCGCCAATATGCCCCAGCACCAGGCGACCCTCCATGAAGACAGCGGCTACAAGCGTGGTGCCCATGCCCTCGTAATCAGGATTCGAACAAGCCGCACTCAAAATCGCATGGTTGACATTGTCTACACAAGCCTCCATCGTTCGCCGCAGTTCCTTAACAGAGGCGCGGCCGCCATTTTGCAGCAGCCAAGAACTCAACTCCTGGTTGATCGAGGCCACGGCCATGGCGCTTGCTACTTCGCCCGCTTTATAACCGCCCATTCCATCTGCCAGCAGACACACACCTGTCTGCGCATCAAACGCAACCGCATCTTCGTTGTTTTTTCGGACCCGACCCTGGTCTGTTTGCGTGCAAATTTCGTACATCGTCATGCCATTCTGGGTCTGTCGCGCTCAAGTAAAAAATGACTTCAGCAGAGGCTTAATTTCCAAATTTCTGCCACTGTATCAGGCCGATCTTGATGTCGAAAATTGAGCCGTCATGAAAGTGCTTAAAAAGCAATTTTTGCACGTCTTTCCCTTTTTTATATGTGCGGGAAAAGCATAGTTTTTGACAAACCTGCCTGATTGACAAGGAATCAGGCAGGTACAACGTCAGGTCGTTTCTACCGATGGTCTACGTGCCTGAAGCACTTTACCAATTGCCAATACCAACAACGCACCAGCAGCCGCAACCAGATATCCCCACATAGGCGCTTCAGGCAAGTAAGGCTTGAGTGCTGGATCGGAATAAGCCATCTGGCCTGCAATCCAGCCCAGCAGCATGGCACCGAGCGTAATAACGATTGGGAACCGCTCCATCAGTTTGAGCACCAGTTGACTGCCGCCAATGATGATGGGAATGCTGACCAGCAGACCAAAAATAACCAGCGGCAACTGGTGTTGCTGGTGCGCGCCCTGTGCAGCGCCTGCAATTGCCAGAACATTGTCGACACTCATCACCAAGTCGGCGATGATGACGGTTTTGACTGCGCCCCAGAGCTTGTCGCTTGAGCTGATGTTGTGATCGCCTTCGTCTTCAGGCTGCAGCAGCTTCACGCCAATCCAAAGCAGTAAGACGGCACCGACTATCTTGAGATAGGGAATGGCCAGCAGGGCCAACGCGAAGGCGATGAGAATGACACGCAGGACGATAGCGCCCGCAGTGCCATAAATAATGCCTTTGGTGCGCTGCTTGTCAGGCAGGTTTCTGCAGGCCAGTGCAATCACCACTGCATTGTCGCCTCCGAGCAGGATGTCGATCATGATGATTTGACCAACTGCCAGCCAAAAGCTGGCTGTCATGAACTCTTCCATGGAAACCTCTTGAGAAATGAAAAAACCGATTGTCAGCGATGACAATCGGTCTGTCTGTTGTGGCTAACCGCAATATGCCAAAAAACTTACAGCAGCGCCTTGAGCAGTTTCGCCATTTCAGACGGATTGCGCGTCACGGTGAAGCCGCAAGCCTCCATGATGGCCAGCTTGGCGTCGGCCGTGTCGGCGCCGCCCGAGATCAGCGCGCCGGCATGGCCCATGCGCTTGCCCGCTGGGGCGGTCACGCCGGCGATGAAGCCGACAATCGGCTTTTTCATATTGGCCTTGCACCACTCGGCGGCTTCGGCCTCGTCCGGGCCGCCGATCTCGCCGATCATGATGACCGCGTCGGTGTCCGGGTCGTCGTTGAAGGCGCGCATCACGTCGATGTGCTTCAGGCCATTGATCGGGTCGCCGCCAATGCCCACGGCGCTGGACTGGCCCAGGCCGATTTCGGTCAGTTGCGCCACGGCTTCATAGGTCAAGGTCCCCGAGCGGCTGACCACGCCGATGCGGCCTGCGCGGTGGATGTGGCCGGGCATGATGCCGATCTTGATCTCGTCGGGCGTGATCAGGCCCGGGCAGTTGGGGCCGAGCAGCAAGGTGCGCTTGCCCCCTAGAGCTTCCTTGGCCTTCATGCGGTTGCGCACTTCGAGCATGTCGCGCACCGGAATGCCTTCGGTGATGCAGATCGCCAGGTCCAGGTTGGCCTCGACGGCCTCCCAGATGGCGGCCGCGGCGCCCGCGGGCGGCACATAGATGACCGACACGGTGGCGCCGGTGGCCTGGGCCGCTTCGCTCACGTTGGCGTAAATCGGGATGCCTTCGAAGTCTTCACCGGCCTTCTTGGGGTTGACGCCCGCCACGAACGCTTCACGGCCGTTGGCGTAGTCGCGGCACATGCGGGTATGGAATTGACCGGTCTTGCCGGTAATGCCTTGTGTGATGACTTTGGTGTTTTTGTTGATGTAGATCGACATGATTGGTTCCTGATCGCTTGGCGCGGGGCTTACTTGACGGCAGCGACGATTTTGGTCGCGGCTTCGGCCATGGTGTCTGCGGCAATGATGGGCAGGCCGGAGTCGGCCAGCATCTTTTTCCCCAGGTCTTCATTGGTGCCTTTCATGCGCACAACCAGCGGCACATTCAGGTTGACGGCCTTGCAGGCGGCAATCACACCGTCGGCGATGGTGTCGCATTTCATGATGCCGCCGAAGATGTTGACCAGGATGCCTTTGACATCGGGGTTCTTCAGCATGATCTTGAAGGCTTCGGTGACCTTTTCGGCCGTGGCGCCGCCGCCCACATCCAGGAAGTTGGCGGGTTCGCCGCCGAAGAGCTTGATCGTGTCCATGGTCGCCATGGCCAGCCCGGCGCCGTTGACGAGGCAGCCGATGTTGCCGTCCAGGCTGATGTAGGCGAGGTCGAACTTGCTGGCTTCGACCTCGGCCGGGTCTTCCTCGTCCAGGTCGCGGTAGGCCACGATCTCCGGGTGGCGAAACAGCGCGTTGGGGTCAAAGTTGAACTTGGCATCGATGGCCTTGATGTTGCCATTGCCTTCCAGGATCATCGGGTTGATCTCGACCAGGGACGCATCGGTGTCCATGTAGATCTTGTAGAGCTTTTGCAGCACGTCGATGGCCTGCGCCTGCGAGGCTTCAGGAACGCCGATGCCGGCAGCGAGCTTTTGCGCCTGCTCGGTGGTCAGGCCGGTGGCCGGATCAACAAAGTCGGTGATGATTTCTTCGGGTGTGGAATGGGCCACTTCCTCGATGTCCATGCCGCCTTCGCTGGAAACGATCATGGCGACTTTTTGCGTCGCGCGGTCAGTCACCGCCGAAACGTAATACTCTTTCTTGATGTCCGCGCCCTCTTCGATCAAGAGCCGGCGCACTTTCTGGCCCACAGCGCCGGTCTGGTGCGTGACCAGCTGCATGCCCAGGATTTCGCCAGCGATCTTTTTCACGTCTTCAATGCTGCGCGCCAGCTTGACACCGCCGCCCTTGCCGCGACCGCCTGCATGGATTTGCGCCTTGACCACCCAGACCGGGCCGCCGAGTTTTTGTGCGGCTTCCACCGCTTCCTGCACCGTGAATGCAGGAATGCCGCGCGGCACTGGCACACCAAAATTGCGCAAGATTTCCTTGCCTTGGTACTCGTGAATTTTCATGAAAAACCTTCAGGATTCAATAAAGAGGGGTGCAACAGGGAGTTGGGCAGGGCTGTTGGAGAAACAATAAACAGGCCATATCGGCTCAAAACCAGCATGTTAGCGGTTACTGCAGGCAGCAACCCGGAACTGTATCATGGTGCGACGCACAATTCTGTGTGCCTTCCACCTCTGAAACCAAGCCAGAATCGCGTGCTGAAAACGCGGTTTGCGGTTTTTGATTTATTGCTGAAAGTAGTTTATGCCCAAAGTTTTTATTGATGGAGAAGCCGGCACGACAGGCCTGCAAATCCGTGAACGGCTGCAGGCCATGGCGCAAATTGAACTGGTGAGCATTGCACCTGAATTGCGCAAGGATGCGGCCGCCAAGCGAAACCTGATGGCCGGCGTCGATATGGTCATTTTGTGCCTGCATGACGACGCAGCGCGTGAATCGGTGGCGATGATCGACAGCCTGAGGCAGGCCGGCGCCGACAAGGTGCCCAAAATCATCGATGCCTCGACGGCCCACCGCACGGCGCCCGGCTGGGTGTATGGCTTTCCCGAGCTGGCCAGGGGCCAGAGCGATGCCATCAAGGCGGCGGACCGGGTGGCCAACCCGGGCTGTTACGCCACCGGTGCAATTGCGCTGATCCGGCCCCTCATCGATGCCGGCCTGGTTCCGGCCGATTTCCCGCTGAGCCTTCCGGCTGTCAGCGGTTATTCCGGTGGTGGCCGCCAGATGATTGAAGCCTATGACGCCGGCACCGCACCGGCCTATGAGTTGTACGGCCTGGGCCTGGAGCACAAGCACCTGCCAGAGATCATGCAGTACACCGGCCTGACACGGCGCCCGGTATTCATCCCTTCCGTGGGTAATTTCATTCAGGGGATGCTGGTTCAGTTGCCCCTGCATCTGGACCTGCTGCCTGGCCAGCCCACAGCGGCCCATCTTCACGAGGTACTGGCCCGGCATTACGCAGGCAGCGAATGGGTGACGGTGGAAGGCGCACCGGATTCAGGAAAGCTGGATGCGCTGGCGCTGAAGGATACGAACAAGATGGAGTTGCGTGTGTTCGGCAACGATGCTTATCGCCACGCGGTGCTGGTGGCGCGGCTGGACAACCTGGGCAAAGGCGCATCCGGCGCGGCTGTCCAGAACCTCAAGCTCATGCTGAATCTTTAATTGCTTTCCAATGAAAAAGCCGCCCTTTCGGGCGGCTTTTTCATTGCCGGAACGCATGTTCCCGCCAGCTGCGGACGCGATCAGCGGCCGTCGCCGTCAGCATCGCCCGGCAGGGCGCGCTCGATCCGATGCCACGCGGCGCGTGTCGCATGGCGGGCTTGGTCCCAGTTCAAGCGCGAAGACCCGCGCTGGCGGTCCCAGTCGCTCTGCAGCATTGTTTCCGTATCCTCGAAGCTGCGTCCGGCATAGCGGTTGCGGCTTTCATAGCCAAGGCGGTAGGCCGGCAGGTAATCTTCGTCGTAGTTGAAACCCTGCACATAGCCAGGCTGGGTGTTGTAGCTGCTGCGCCAGTGGGTGTCTTCGGCGGCCGGGTTGACGGCGCCTGCCACGCCTTTGCCGGCAGCTGCGCCAGCCAATCCACCCACGGCAGCGCCCACGGCCATGCCGACCGGGCCGCCCATGGCGCCAACCATGGCCCCCGTCGCGGCACCGGAGCCTGCGCCCACGCCGGTGCCCAGATTGTGGTCACCGACCTCATCGCCATTTTTTGAATTGACCACTTCTCCGGCGCCCTTGCCGGCCATGTGGCCGGCGCCAGCGCCAATCGCCGCGCCAACCACGGCGCCGACGGGTCCGGCAACCGAGCCCACGGCCGCACCGGCCAAGGCCCCGCCGCCAGTGCCCGCGCCCGAGGCCAGATGGTGTTCATGCAAGTCATCGCCGCGCTTGGGGTTGGCCACTTCGCCCACACCTTCACCCGCCTTGTTGCCCGCCACGGCGCCAATCGCCGCGCCAGCCATCATGCCAATCGGACCGGCCGCAGCGCCGACTGCCGCACCGGCCAGCGCGCCGCCGCCGGCACCGACGCCAGAGGCCAGATTATGATTTTGCAGATCGTCAGTCCGCTTGGGATTGACGACTTCACCGGCGCCTTCGCCGGCTTTGCCGCCAGCCAGGGCGCCAATCGCCGCGCCGGCCGCCATGCCGACCGGTCCTGCAGCCGCGCCGATGGCGGCACCGGTCATGGCACCGCCGCCAGCGCCCACGCCGGACGCCAGGTTGTGGTCGCCCAGGCGGTCCGCAGGATCAGGGTTCACGATTTCAGCCGCACCCTGCCCGGCCATGCCGCCTGTCACGGCACCGATGGCCGCGCCTGCCGCCATGCCGATCGGGCCGCCAATGGCGCCGACGCTGGCGCCAGCGATGGCGCCGCCGGATGCACCGACCGTGGTGCCAATGGCGTGCTCTTCAGGCGCGCCGCCTTCCGTTGGGTTCATGCTTTCGGCAACGCCCTTGCCCGCCAGGCCGCCGGCAATGGCGCCGATGGCGGCGCCGACGATGGTGCCGACAGGACCGGCCACAACAGAACCGATGGCGGCGCCAGTGACAGCCCCTCCGCTGGCGCCAACGCCTGTGCCCACCGGATGAGCGCCGGGCTCGCCGGTAATGGGGTCTTGGTTGCGCGGATTGGTATCACTCATGGCTGTCTCCTTAAACTGGACTATTGATAGGCAGGTGCAGCCAACCCTCGCTGGCTGTCGGGCCGGTCGGCACAGATGACTGTTGTTGATGAACTGCTGTGCCTCCGCTGGCGCCTCCACTGTCGCTTGAAGAGCTTGCCGGATGTGTCAGAAAGTGCCTTCTTGAGCTGTCGGCTTGTTGAGCTGGCTGACGTCATCAGCCCCATTCCCGGTTGGGACCGCCGTCGGCTCATTCCATTTTCTATTTGCTCAAGATACTCAAGCACCGGCGCAAAGCTGCAGCCCGTGCCGAAGCACGGCAAAACGAAGCAGCGAACTGTCGGGCTCACTTGGAAACGGAATCAGTCGTCCTCCGGGCCAGCCAGCACTTGCCTGCCGGTGTCGTCGCCCCGCGCATGGCGAAGAACGCGGCGCACGGCATCGGCAGAAAAGCCGCGTGTCAGCAAAAATCGCATCTGGCGCGCCTGACTGGCCGCATCCGGGGCGGGCTCGCCAAACTTGCGCAGCCAGACCTGCCGTGCCCGTTCCTCCTCGGTGTCCTTGAGTTGCGCCATCGCACCGGCCACCGCCTGCGCGCTCAGCCCCTTGTTCAGCAGCTCGTACTTGATGCGCGAAGCGCCCAGGCGCCCGGCCCGTCGATTGATCACCGACTCCACCACCCGTTCTTCGCTGATGAACCCCTTGGCCTGCAGTTCATCGAGCACCTGGGCCAGCTGGCCGGGTGTTTCTTCATGCATGCCGAGCTTGCGCTCCAGCTCGGCGCGGGAATGCTCCCGGGCCGCCAGGTAGCGCAGGGCGCGGCCTTTGAGCGAAAGGCCAAACCCGGCCCGCGACGCGGGCTTGGCGGCCGTCATCCGGCAGCCCGCCGCCCCAGGGGCCGGGCCCGACACAGCCATGCTATTGTTTTAATAGCTAACTGCGCAGGCGCAGTATGCGCCAGGGCCTGTTTTGGCATATAAACCAGCTCAGGGCGCCACGGGCGCGGCCCTGTCGGCCCTGGCGGCCTTGTCTGCCTTGCCGTCCGCCTTCTCAGCGGTCTTTTCTGCCTTGTCGACCGGCTCGGCGGGCGGCGTCTGCGCAGCCTGGACCGGAGGAATGCCCAGCGACTGGCGCACCTTGTTCTCGATCTCGATGGCCAGCACCGGGTTTTCCTTCAGGAACTCGCGCGAATTGTCGCGGCCCTGCCCGATTTTTTCGCCGTTGTAGGCATACCAGGCACCGGCTTTTTCCACGATGTGGCCCGCCACGCCCAGGTCCAGCACCTCGCCCAGCCTGCTGATGCCTTCGCCGTACAGGATGTCGAACTCGGCGGTCTTGAACGGCGAGGCCACCTTGTTCTTGACCACCTTCACCCGGGTTTCGTTGCCGATGACCTCATCGCCCTTCTTGATCGAGCCGATGCGCCGGATGTCCAGCCGCACCGAGGCGTAGAACTTCAGCGCATTGCCGCCGGTCGTGGTTTCGGGCGAGCCGAACATCACGCCAATCTTCATGCGAATCTGGTTGATGAAGATCACCATGCAATTGGCTTTCTTGATGGTGGCGGTCAGCTTGCGCAGCGCCTGGCTCATCAGGCGCGCCTGCAGGCCGGGCAGCGAGTCGCCCATTTCGCCTTCGAGCTCAGCCTTGGGCGTGAGCGCCGCGACCGAGTCGATGACGATCAGATCAACCGCGCCGGAGCGGGTCAGCGAATCGACAATTTCGAGTGCCTGCTCGCCGGTGTCGGGCTGCGAGATCAGCAGCTCCTGCAGGTTGACGCCGAGCTTTTGCGCGTACTGGATGTCCAGCGCATGCTCGGCATCGACGAAGGCGCAGGTGCCGCCGATTTTCTGCA
>JAQGLT010000150.1 GCA_028292745.1 Polaromonas sp.
GTGAGCGACAAGCCGCTGCACGGCGAGATCAAGCTGCCGGGCATGGCCAACCAGTTCTACCGCGACCGGGTGGACCAGCATTTGCGCATCGGCATGCGGGCGGTGGAGCTGCTGCGGGCCGAGGGCACGACCCAGCTGCACAGCCGCAAGCTGCGCAGCTTTTCGGAAGTGGCGTTTCAGTAAGCGCCGGGCCTTCCCCAGGAGGAAGGAGAAATACGGGGAAAGCCATGAAAATGGCGCCATGGCCGAGCAGAACGCTTAATTGGAAACGTCCCTGGGGCACGACAAACCGGCATTCTGCACAGGCGGGAATGAATGTCCGGGGCATGTGCCAAACCAGACCAAAACTGGCTGCAGCGCACGCAGCACCTGCATACTTTGCTATGAGTTCAGAAGCACTAGGCTGCCACGCTCCGCTGTTGCCAGCCAGGAGGAAGCCGCTTAAAGATGCAGCCTTTACGTGAAAAGCCCTAGGCTGGCGACCCTGCCCCAAAACTGTCACATGCGTTTGGACAGACTGGGCCCCACTGCTGTTGAGCTAAGAATCTCTCCAAAACCGCTTCTTGATCCCTGATGCATAAAGCTAATGCTGTCCTACAAAAATTCGCTCTGTTGTTGACCTAGGCCGTGATCCATCGGTTATTAAGCTTTGTGGCATGGAGGAAAGACCACAATGAATGCGTATGGATCTGAAACTAAACGTCGCTGCCAGACCTTTGCAGTTTCTGCACTGGCGGCCCTTGTCCTGACCGCCTGCGGCGGCGGAGATGACTCAGCACAAGACAATCAGTCGCTGGTAACCACTACACCGGCTGCCGGCGGTAGCGGTGCCACACCGACACCCACACCCACACCCACACCCACACCCACACCGACACCGACACCTACGCCGACACTCACACCGGCACCGACACCTACTCCCACACCGGCACCTACGCCGGCGCCGACACCTACCCCAACGCCAGCGCCTGTGCCGACACCGACACCAGTTCCTGTGCCGACACCGGTTCCTGTACCGACACCGACACCGACACCAACGCCTGTACCAGTTGCCGTGCAGCTCAGCGCCAGTGCAACTGCGCAGCCCAATACGCGTTATGAAGTCAATGCGGCAGGCCCGATTGACCTGACCCTGCCGACGAATCCGGCGGTCGGTGACTTCGTCAGTTTGCGGGGGGTGAGCAACACCGCCTGGCGCATCGTTCCGGGCCAGATTACCGGCGCGGCGGGCACGTCCCCAGTCCCGACAGCGGTCATCACCACCAACCTCAGCGGCAACGTTGCACCCGCAACAGCCGCCAGCTGGACGCCCCGCATGCCGCAGAGGCAGTGGCACTGGGTGGCCTCGGATGAGGATGGCAGCGTGCTGGTCGCCAGCGACATTCCTGGAAACCTGTATGTCTCGCTGGATGGCGGCGTCACCTGGAATGTCGGCAACAGCCCGCCCGATCAGGTCTGGATTTCCGTTGCGATACGGCGCAGCACGAACGCCTCGGGCGTGCGCCAGCTCACCCTGCTGGCGGTTGCCTTCCAGGGCGGCATGTACCGGTCAACCGATGGGGGCGTCACCTGGACGCAGTTCACCACGACCGATCCGGCTGTCAACCTGAACAACCAGGACTGGGAATCGGTGACGATGAACCCGACCGGGCAGATCATTGCCGGCGCCATCCTGAACGGCCCGATCTACCACTCGGCCAATGGCGGCGCGAACTGGGCCGCCGCCACGCTGGAAGGCTCCACCACCCCGCTGGTGCGCGGCTGGCGCGGCGTCGCCAGCTCGGCGGACGGCAGCGTCATGGTGGCCGTTGGCGAGGAAGGCGATGGCCAGATCTTTGTCTCGACCACCGCAGGGCGGACCTGGACACCGCGCGCAGTCAGCATCGGCGGCACGACGCTGTTCAATGGCTGGTACCGGGTGGCCGTGTCCGGCGACGGCAACACCATCGCCATCGCCGGCCGGTTTAACTCTGGCATGTACATTTCGCGCGACCGCGGCCTTACCTGGTCCCAGGCCGCCACGCCCGTGGGCGACTACACCGCGATCTCGATGTCCCCGGACGGCCAGGTGATCGGCGCGACCATCACCAATGGCGTGAACAACCCGACCACGGGCAGCGTCCAGCTCTCCAGGGACGGCGGCGCCACCTTCGCGCCGGTCGCCATGCCGGGCACGCAGACCAACTGGCGCGCCATCGCCATGTCGGCCGATGCCAACAAGTTCATCGTGGCCGCGGGAACGTTCACGCAACTGGCGGGCCAGCTCTACACCTCGCTGGGCAACCGCACGTCGTTCGGTTCCGGCTCGATCGGCGGGGGCCAGAACGACAGTGTCGAGGTGCGGTACGAGGGCAACGCCCGGTACAGCGTGCGGACCTCCGCTGGCGGGCCGTTCACGATCCGCTAGCCATATTGCCCTGCTCCCAAAAGGCAGTTCACGCCCGGCCGCATGACCGGGCGTTTTTCATTGCAGTTCGGATTGCCTTTAAAAGCAGCAAAAAATGACATTCGCAATCAGACGGCAGCATGAAGATGCTATTAAACCAATAGCTGTCTGCGCAGGTGCCATATGCGCAAAAGCCTGATTTGACTAAAAAACCCGTCAACCGCAGCGCCGGCTTGCCCTTCGCCGCCGGACATCGGGCCGCCTCATTCGGGCTGGCTCACTCGGACAGCGCTCATCCCGCGCACCGAAGGCCGCGGGTGTATAAACCCAAGTCACCCGGCCCGGTGTGCCGTGCCCCAAGCAGCACAGGCCCGGACCCTTCTACCGCCAGGCGCATCGAAGCGCGACAACAACACCAAGGAACACCGATCATGGGCGCGCAATGGAAAGCAAAAGGCAAGGACCTGGCCGCGAATGCCAGGGGCCGCATTTTTGGAAAATTGTCCAAGGACATCATGATCGCCGCGCGCAACGGGGCCGACCCGGCGTCGAACGCGCGCCTGCGGCTGGTGGTGGAGCAGGCGCGCAAGCTCTCGATGCCCAAGGAAACGCTGGACCGCGCCATCAAAAAGGGCGCGGGCCTGACGGGCGAGGCGGTGCATTTCGACCATGTGATCTACGAAGGCTTCGCACCGCACCAGGTGCCGGTGATGGTCGAATGCCTGACCGACAACGTGAACCGCACCGCCTCTGAAATGCGGGTGCTGTTTCGCAAGGGGCACCTGGGCAGCGCCGGCTCGGTGGCCTGGGATTTCGACCACATGGGCATGATCGAAGCCGAGCCCCAGGCCGCCGGGGCGGATGCCGAAACCGCCGCCATCGAGGCCGGCGCGCAAGACCTGGAGCCGGGCCATGAAGAAGGCACGACGCTGTTCCTCACCGACCCGACCGACCTCGACCTGGTCAGCCGCGCGCTGCCGGCGCAGGGCTTCACCGTCCTGTCGGCCAAGCTGGGCTACAGGCCGAAAAACCCGGTGGCCCCTGGCAGCCTGAGCAGCGGCGACCTGGCCGAGGTCGAGGCCTTCCTGGCCGCCATCGACGCCAATGACGACGTGCAAAATGTGTTCGTCGGGCTGGCGGGCTGATGGATGGCGCGCCGTCACCCGCTGCATTCACCGCCATGACCCTCAACCCGCCGCTCATCCACATCACCGAGCAGAGCCACGGCGTCCTCATCGCGCTGATGTACGCAGCCAAGGACAACTTCACCGGCCGGGCCATCTACGACCATCCGCTGTGCTTTCTGCATCCGCATGCCGAAGCCTGCCTGCGCAAGGCCATCGCGGCAGCGCGCGGGTTCGGCCTTCAGCTCCAGATCCTGGATGCCTTCAGGCCGCAGGCGGCGCAGGAGGCGCTCTGGGCCGTCGCGCCCAACCCCGACTACATCGCCGACCCGAAAAAAGGCTCCAACCACACGCGCGGCGTGGCCGTTGACCTGACCCTGATCGGCGCGGACGGCCAGGCGCTGGACATGGGCACGCCGGTGGACACCATGCACCCCGCCTCCCACCACTTTCATGCGGCGCATTCCTCCGCCATTCAGCTCAACCGGATGAAGCTGCTGACGATCATGCTGGAGGCGGGTTTTCTGCACCATCCCCGCGAATGGTGGCACTACCAGCTGCCTGACGCCCACCAGTACCCGCTGGTGGACGGCCATGTCTTCATGACCTGCGTGGCGACAACCGGCGGGCATGGCCTGGCCACGGCCTGACCACGGCATGGCGCCCCTGGACCGCGATGCCTTGCGTTGCCCGATGACACCAAGGCAACACCTGCCGGCGCCCTGGCGGGCGATGCCATTTTCGCCGAGGCGGGCCACCAGGCCATGAGCCCGCTGCCCTCCCCTTCCGCGAAAGCTTTTCTGAAAGGCCATCCATGAATGAACCCCGTAGCCAGGCGCATCCGCCAGCGGCCGAATTCCTTGAGAACCATCCGTTCGCCGACATCAGCGTGGGCGCCAGCGCCAGCCTGCAGCGCCTGGTGACCGAGCGCGACATCCAGCTGTTCGCCGCGGTTTCAGGCGATGTCAACCCCACCCATGTCGATGCGCTGTATGCCAAAACCGGCCATTTCCAGGAGATCATCGCGCACGGCATGCTGGGCGGCTCGCTGATTTCGACGGTGCTGGGCACGCAGTTTCCGGGGCCGGGAACGATTTACCTGGGCCAGACCCTCAAGTTCTTGAAGCCGGTGCATGTCGGCGACACGCTGGTTGTGACCGTCACCGTCACGGCGCTGGAAGCGGCCAGCCGCCAGGTCTGGCTGGACACGCGCTGCACCGACCAGGACGGCGATGTCGTCCTCCAGGGCGAAGCCCAGGTGGTTGCGCCGGCCGAGAAGCTGCGCATCCGGCGCACCGACCTGCCCGAGCCGCTGATGGCCGACAAGAACCTGCGCTACGACCAGCTGCTCAATGCCGCCAAAAGCCTGCCGAGAATCAAAATGGGGGTGGTTCACCCGTGCAGCCGCGAGGCGCTGGAAGGCGCGCTGGACGCCGACCGGCTCGGCCTGATCCAGGCCATCCTGATCGGGCCGGAAGCGCGCATCCGCGGCCTGGCGAGCGAATGCGGCCTGGACCTGACCGGTTTTTCCATCATCGACGCGGCGCACAGCCACGCGGCCGCGTCCAGGGCGGTCGAGCTGGCCAAGACCGGCGAGGTCGAGGCCCTGATGAAGGGCAGCCTGCACACCGACGAGCTGCTGGGCGCGGTGGTCAATGCGCAGACCGGCCTGCGCACCGAACGCCGCATCAGCCATGTGTTCGTGCTGGACGTGCCCCGCTACCCCAAGCCGCTCCTGATCACCGATGCGGCCATCAACGTCGAGCCCGACTTCGAGGCCAAAGTCGATATCGTGCAGAACGCCATCGACCTGGCCCATGCGCTCGGTATTGAGCGGCCCAAGGTCGCCATCCTGTCGGCGGTGGAAACCGTGACCCCCAAGCTGCGCTCGTCGATGGATGCGGCCGCGCTGTCCAAGATGGCCGACCGGGGCCAGATCACCGGCGGCCTGGTCGATGGGCCGCTGGCGTTTGACAACGCGGTGTCGCTGGCCGCCGCCAAGACCAAGGGCATCGTTTCCCCCGTGGCCGGCGAGGCCGACATCCTGGTGGTACCCGACCTGGAGTCGGGCAACATGCTGGCCAAGCAGCTCGAATACCTGGGCGGCGCGCAGGCGGCCGGCATGGTGATGGGCGCCCGGGTGCCGATCGTGCTCACCAGCCGGGCCGATTCGTCGCATTCGCGCATCGCGTCCTGCGCCATCGCCCTGCTGGTCACCGCCCACCGGCTCAAGACACTGAAAGCATTGGCATGAGCTGCAGGCGGGAGGTGCGCACATGAAGAATGAAGCCCTGCTGGTCATCAACTCCGGCTCGTCCAGCGTCAAGTTTGCCGCCTACGACGTGGGAGCGGATCCAACTTTCCAACGCATCGCCAGCGGCAAGATCGAGGGCATCGGCGGCCAGCCCCGGCTGCGGGTGGCGGGCCAGGACGGCAGCGTGCTCGAAGACCGCGCCATCAGCCTGCCAGCCGATCCGGCGCGGGGACAGGAGGACGCCTTCAGGCAACTGTTTGAATGGCTGGGCGGGCACGCGGCCGGCCGGACGCTAGGCGCCGTCGGCCATCGGGTGGTGCATGGCGGCGAGCATTTTTCGCGGCCGGTGCGCATCACGCCCGACACGCTGGCACAGCTCGAACGGCTCACGCCCCTGGCCCCGCTGCACCAGCCGCACAACCTGTCGGCGATTCGCGCCATTGCCGCGCTGCTGCCCGACGTGCCGCAGGTGGCCTGTTTCGACACCGAGTTCCACGCCAGCCAGGCCTGGGTCGCGCAGGCCTATGCCCTGCCGCGCCACATCACCGAGGCAGGGGTGAAACGCTACGGCTTTCACGGCCTGTCGTATGAATACATCGCCAGCGTGCTGCCCGAGCATCTTGGCGCCGCCGCCGAGGGCCGGGTGGTGGCCGCCCACCTGGGCAACGGCGCCAGCATGTGCGCCATGCGGGGCTGCAAAAGCGTGGCCTCGACGATGGGGTTCACCGCGCTCGACGGCCTGATGATGGGCACCCGCTGCGGCAGCCTGGACCCCGGCGTGGTGCTGTACCTGATGCGCGCGCTGGGCATGACGGCCCAAGCGGTTGAAAAGCTGCTGTACGAGCAGTCCGGCCTGCTGGGCGTGTCCGGCGTCTCGGGCGACATGCGCACGGTCGAGGCCAGCGGCACGCCCGAGGCACGGCAGGCCGTCGAGTTGTATGTGCACGCCATCGGCCAGCAGCTCGGCAGTCTGGCGGCAGCGCTGGGCGGCCTGGAAACGCTGGTGTTTACCGCCGGCATCGGCGAGAACAGCGCCAGCATCCGGCAACAGGTCTGCCACAACGCCGCCTGGCTGGGCGTGGCGCTGGACGAAGCGGCCAATCAGGCAACGTCGTCGGCGGCCCGCCGCATCAGCACGGCGGCCAGCCGGGTGGCCGTGTGGGTGATGCCGACCAATGAGGAGCTGATGATTGCCCGGCACACGCAAGGCATGCTGCCCAGAGGCGCGCGCGGAGCTTAGCAGGGCTGTGTTCGTGGGCGGTGGTCAGCAGCCGATCAGCGATAGCTATGAATTTAATAGCTATCCAGGCAAGCGGCCATTGCGCCAAAGCCCTTATTGACTTGAATCCATGCCCTTCGGCCAGGCCCCAAGGCCGGCGGCGCGTTCCTGTGCGGCATCAACGCCAGGCGTAACGGCCCTTCACCCAGCGGCCCTGGGCGCGGTGGCCCGGCACCCAGACTTTTTTAGCGCGAGGCTTCTTGTGCTGGACCTGGGGAGCGCTTTTCACCTGGGCGCTCCCCGACTCGAATTGCACCACCGAAGGCGGGGCCGCCGAGGCGGCGAATGAAACAACGAGCGCTGCCAGCGGAATCAACAGTTTGTGCATGTTCATGTTTTTTTCTTGTCCTTAAACGGGTTCACGGGTCAGGGCCGCTCCTGCAGGGCGGCTCGGCTTCAACGGCGCAGGCGCCGGCCCGGATGACAGGCATTGCCGGCCCAGAAGACCAGCGCACCAGCCGCACCGGCCGCCTGCGGCGTCAATCATCCGCCGCGCCGCCCGCCCGGGGCCGGACCTTGGAGGCGGCCAGGCGGGCCTGGGCGCGCGCCACGTCCACATCGGCATCGAAGGCCAGCGCCACGCCCATGCGGCGCTTGACGAAGCTTTCCGGTTTGCCGAACAGGCGGATGTCGGTGTTGGGCACGCGCAGCGCCTCGGCCACGCCGTCAAACACGATGCCCGCCGCATCCACGCCGCCGTAAATCACGGCGCTGGCGCCCGGGCTCTTGAGCGCGGTGTTCACCGGCAAGCCCAAAATCGCCCGCGCGTGCAGTTCAAACTCGTTTTGCCACTGAGTGCACAAGGTCACCATGCCGGTGTCGTGCGGGCGCGGGCTGACTTCGCTGAACCAGACCTCGTCGCCCTTGACGAACAGCTCGACGCCAAACAGGCCCAGCCCGGCGGGCTGGCCGTCGGCGCCGGTGCCCAGGTTGTCGGTCACCGCCCGGGCGATCTCTCGGCTTTTTTGCAGCGCGGCCGCACGCATCGGCTGCGGCTGCCAGCTCTCGACATAGTCGCCGCTGACCTGCAGGTGGCCGATCGGGTCGCAAAAATGCGTTTCAACCTGGCCTTCGGCGCCCAGGGCACGCACCGTCAGCAGCGTGATTTCGTACTCGAAATCGACAAAGCCCTCGACGATCACCCGGCCATGGCTCACGCGGCCGCCGGCCATCGCCTCGTCCCAGGCCGCGCCGACATCGCGCGGCAAAACGATCTTGCTTTGGCCCTTGCCGGACGAGCTCATCACCGGCTTGACCACGCACGGGTAACCGATTTTTGAATCGATGGCGATTTGCAGCGCTTCCAGCGAGTCGCAAAACACATAGGGGCTGGTCGGCAGCCCCAGGGTTTCGGCTGCCAGGCGGCGAATGCCTTCGCGGTCCATGGTGAGCCGGGTGGCGCGGGCCGTCGGCACCACGCGCACCACGCCGGCGGTTTCAAGCGCCTGCAGCATGTCGGTGGCAATCGCCTCGATCTCGGGCACCACCAGGTCGGGCTTTTCGCGCTCGATCAGGCTTTGCAGCTGCGCCGCATCGCTCATGGTGATGGTGTGGGCGCGGTGCGCCACCTGCTGGCCGGGCGCGTTGGCGTAGCGGTCGACCGCGATGGTTTCCACGCCCAGCCGTTGCAGCGCGATCAGCACCTCCTTGCCCAGCTCTCCCGAGCCGAGCAGCATGACTTTGGTGGCGCGGGGAGACAAAGGGGTTCCGATGGTGGTCATAAGTGAATTGCCTGGAGAATAAAAATGAAAGCAGGCCGTGCGCAAGAACGGCATGCGCAAGCTGGGCCGGCAGCGATGAAGGGTGCTGACGACTGTACTTCAAGGCATCGGAGCGGCGGTTTTTTGCCCTGGATGCCACCGCTTTCCTGTTTTTTAGCTCACAATTATTTTTAATTCCCCCACGGCCAGAAAGACGTCATGACCGAACCTTCGCGCCCCGCTGCCGCCAGCCCCACGCCTGCCCCTGCTGCGGAAGGCGCCCCGCGCAAGCGCCGCCCGCCGCGCCGGGTGGAAGTCAGCCGGGTGCAGGTCCTGAGCCCGGCCATGCGGCGCGTTACGCTCACCGGCGCGGAGCTGCAGGGCTTCGAGGTCAATGACCCGGCCAGCTACATGAAGCTGATTTTTCCAGAGCCGGGCCAGTCCGAGCCCAGCCGGCCGCTGCCCGAAAGCCCGCGCGCCACCACCATGCGCACCTACACCCCGCTGGCCGTGCGGGCCGACATGCACGAAGTCGATGTCGATTTCGTGCTGCACGGCGAAGGCCCGGCCTCGACCTGGGCGGCGCAGGCGCAGGTCGGCCAGGTGCTGTATCTGATGGGGCCCGGCCCCGGCTACAAGCTGCCGGCGCAGGCCTCGCGCTACCTGCTGATGGGCGACGACAGCGCGCTGCCGGCCTTTGAAACCATTCTGGCGCGCCTGCCGCCCACCGTCCCGGCCCGTGTGCTGGTGGAAGTGACCGATGCGGCCGAGGAGCGCCCGCTGCACAGCCCGGCGCAGCTGGACGTGCGCTGGGTGGTTCGCGGCCCGGACAACACCCAGGCCGGCCGCGCCCTGGAAGCGGCCATGCGCCAGGTCGGTTTTTCCGCCGAGCAGGCCAGCATTTACCTGGCCTGCGAGGCGAGCGCCATGCGCCGCATCCGCAACCTGCTCACCGACCACCACGGCGTGGGCCGCAGCCAGATTGTCGGGCGCGGCTACTGGAAGCTGGGCAAGGTGAACCATCCCGACCATGACTACGGCGACGATGCCTGAGCCAGCGCGGCATTCTGCGCAGCCGAGCTAGGCACAATAGCCGCATGAGCCAGACCCTTTTTGAAGTTGTTGACCTCACCAAGCGCTACGGCGCCAGCACCGTGGTGAACCAGCTGTCCTTTTCGATCGCGCCGGGCGAATGCCTGGGCGTCATCGGCCCCAACGGCGCCGGGAAAACCACCACCATCCGCATGTGCCTGGGCCTGACCAGCCCCGACGGCGGCCGCATCAGCTACTTTCCCAACGGCAACGCCTCCAGCCTGGACATGCCGCAGGACGCGCTGGCCATCAAGGAGCAGCTGGGCATCGTCAGCCAGTTCGACAGCCTGGACCCGGACTTCTCCTGCGCCGAAAACCTGCTGGTCTTCGGCCGGTATTTCGGCTTGAAGGACGCGGTGATCAGGGAGCGCATCCCGAAGCTGCTGGAGTTTGCCGCCCTCACCCACAAGGCCGACGCCAAGCTCAGCGAGCTGTCGGGCGGCATGAAGCGGCGCCTGAGCCTGGCGCGGGCGCTGGTCAATGACCCGCAGCTGCTGCTGCTCGACGAGCCGACCACCGGCCTGGACCCGCAGGCCCGGCATCTGATGTGGGAGCGGCTGCAGCGCCTGGTGCAGCAGGGCAAGTCCATCTTGCTGACGACGCACTTCATGGACGAGGCCGAACGCCTGTGCGACCGGCTGCTGGTGCTGGACCACGGCAAGAAAATGACCGAAGGCAGGCCGCGCGACCTGATTGCCCAGAACCTGGAGCCCGACGTGGTCGAGGCGTACGGCGCCGGCGCCCTGGCGCTGGTGGACTCGCCGCTCAAAGCGCTGGCCGCCCGCACCGAGGTCAGCGGCGAAACCGTGTTTTTCTACACCAGCGACGCCCGGCGCCTGCTGGCGGCACTGAACGACTACCCCGAGCTGCGCACGCTGCACCGTCCCGCCAACCTGGAAGACCTGTTCCTCAAGCTCACTGGACGCCAGATCAGGGAGGCCGCATGACCACCGAACAAATAACCTCATCCATGACCGAGCGCAGCCCCGCGCCGCCCGGCCTGTTGCGGCCGCCGCAGCTGAGCTGGCGCTGGCTGCCGGTGTTCCGGCGCAACCTGCTGGTCTGGCGCAAGCTGGCCGTGCCCAGCCTGGTCGGCAACATCGCCGAGCCGCTCATCACCCTGGTGGCCTTTGGCTACGGGCTGGGCGCGCTGGTCGGGCAGGTCCAGCTGGGCGGGGTTGCCGTGCCGTATATCCTGTTCCTGGCCAGCGGCTCGATCTGCATGAGCGCGATGAATGCCGCGTCATTCGAGGCGCTGTACTCGGCTTTCTCGCGCATGCAGGTGCAGCGCACCTGGGACGGCATCATGAACGCACCGGTGCGGCTCGATGACGTGGTGTTCGCCGAGATGCTCTGGGCCGCCTTCAAGTCGCTGTTCACCAGCACGGTGATCCTGGGCGTCATGCTGGTGCTGGGCATCAGCCACAGCCCGATGCTGCTGCTGGCGCTGCCGCTGCTCGGGCTGGTGGGCATCGTGTTTTCCAGCATCGCGCTGATCTTCAACGCCCTGGCCAAGGGCTACGATTTCTTCACTTACTATTTTTCGCTCTTTCTCACGCCCACCATGTTTCTGAGCGGCGTGTTCTTCCCCCGCGACCAGCTGCCCGGCGTGGTGCAGGCGATTTCCGGCTGGCTGCCGCTGACCGCCGCCGTCGAGCTGATCCGCCCGCTGTTCCTGGGCCAGTGGCCGGCGCACGGCCTGCGGCACCTGGCGGTGCTGGCGGTCTATGCGGTCGCGGCTTTCTGGGTGGCGCTGGCGCTGACGCGCAAGCGGTTTCGCAACTGAGCGCGGGCCGCCCTGGCGGCGGCCAGCCGGCTGCCGCAGTTATTTTGAACGATTAATGCCGCTTGCGCACATTCCATAAGCGTAGTTGGCTATTGTTTTTATAGCAACCCGATTCAGACAACCGCTGGCACTGAACTGGGCCGCCTTGGTTTTACGAGCCCGGCTGGCATGCGCTGGCAGGGTTGCGCCCAGTGCCCCGCCTCTTTTACGCAGGCCTGGCGGCCGTATTCGGCGGGGCCGGATTCCTTTAGACTGGCTGCATGACACATGCCTTGCCGCCCAAACGCGACATCGTTGTCCTGGGGGCGTCGGCCGGCGGGGTCGAAGCGCTTCTGGGCTTCTTTCGGGCACTGCCCGCCCACCTGGACGCTGCGGTTTTGGTGGTGCTGCATATTCCCGCCCACACCCCCAGCCTGCTCGACCGCGTGCTGTCGGCCGTGACCTCGCTGCCGGTGACCCGCGCGCAGGACGGCGAGCCGATCAGCAAGGGACATGTCTATGTCGCGTCGGCAGACCGTCACCTCATGCTGACCCCGCAGGGCATCCGGCTCAGCCGGGGCCCCAAGGAGGGGCGGAACAGGCCGTCGGTTGACGTGCTGTTTCGCTCAGCCGCCACCGCATTCGGCCCGCGCGCCATCGGCATCGTGCTTAGCGGCGTGCTCGACGACGGCACGGCCGGGCTCTGGGCGATCAAGGACCACCAGGGCTGCACCTTGGTCCAGGCGCCGTCGGAGGCGATGCATGCGTCCATGCCTGAAAGCGCCATCGCCCATGTGCAGGTGGACTTGGTCGGCACCGTGCAGGAGCTGGCCGACGAGGTCGTCAAGCTCGTCGGCACGGCAGCGCCCGACGCCGGGCCCGCCCTTGCCCCTTCCAATGCGCGGCTGTCAATGGAGAACGCAATCGCCATGGAGGGCAATGCCCTCAAGGCCGGCGTGATGACCCTGGGAAAGGTCTCCCAATACACCTGTCCCGATTGCCACGGGGTGCTGGTGCAGATCGAGGACGGCGCGATTGTTCGCTTTCGCTGCCATACCGGCCATGCGTTTTCGCTCAAGACGCTGCTTGCCGAAATCAATGAAGCGGTCGACCACGGCTTGTGGGCCACCTTGCGGGCCGTGGAAGAGCGGGTGATGCTGCTGCGCCAGATGCAGTCCCTGGCCGACGCGGCGGGCGCGCCAGGCGAGGCGGCCCAATGGGGCCGCCAGGCCGACGAGTCGCAAACCCGGCTGGAGCCGCTGCGGGCACTGGTGCTGGACCCGGGGTTTTTCGGCCACGAACCGAGGGCCTAGCGCACCGTTATCGCGCCAAATACGGCTCAAGCGGAATCACCACCAGGCGATAGAGCTACTATTTTCATCGCATGGCATCGGCCTGCGCCACCCGCGCAAGCGCAGCTGCAGCTGGTCCGCTCCCACCTGACCGTATTACTATTGAATTGATAGCTACTCAGGCTCTCCCTGATTGCGGAAGGAGCCGATTTGATGCGCAAATTCAGGCGCGAGGCAGCCCGTCAGCCACGCCGAACCGCGCTGTCACCTCGCCCAGGCCCAGCTCGGCCAGCACCGCCTGCAAGCGCGTTTGCGCGGCCCGGGTTTTGCCTGGCTGGGCGACGGCTGGGCGACTGGCCAGGATGAGCTCGTTCTTCATCGAATGCTCCCAGCCCACCAGTTCGGTCACCGTCACCTGGTAGCCGCTGGCCTCCAGCTGCAGGCAGCGCAGCACGTTGGTGATCTGGCTGCCGAATTCGCGGGTGTGCAGCGGGTGGCGCCAGAGTTCGGCCAGCGGGTTCTTGTTCAGGTTCAAGGCGCGCGATTTCTTCAGCACGCCCGCCACCTCGGCCTGGCAGCACGGCACCAGCGCCATGTGGCGCGCCCGCTTGGCCAGGCCGAAGGCAATCGCGTCGTCCGTGGCGGTGTCGCAGGCGTGCAGCGCGGTCACGATGTCCACCTTGGCCGGCAGCGCGTCCGATGTGGTGGCGTCCTGCACCGACAGGTTGAGAAAGGACATCGCGGCAAACCCCAGCCGCCCGGCCAGCGCCCGCGATTGTTCGACCAGTTCGGCCCGGGTTTCGATGCCGTAGATATGGCCGCGCGGCGGCTCGCCCTGGTGCGCCACGTTGAAGAACAGGTCGTACAGAATAAAGCCCAGGTAGGACTTGCCGGCGCCGTGGTCGGCCAGCGTGAACGCCCGCCCCGGTGCGCAGACATCGCGCAGCAGCGGCTCGATGAACTGGTACAGGTGGTAGACCTGCTTGAGCTTTCGGCGCGTGTCCTGGTTGAGCTTGCCTTCGCGGGTCAGGATGTGAAGCGCCTTGAGCAGCTCGATCGACTGGCCGGGCCGCAGCTCCTCGATCACCTGCGCCGGCTTGCCGGCGGATGCCGGGGATGGCGCCCCGGTTTTGGGGACGGGCCTGGAGGGAGATGGCGTACGGGTGTTTTGCATGGCCCTGCAGTTTAGTACGCGTGTTTCGTTTGCTTGGCCTTTGCGGTGGATGACCTTGCCGCCTGGGCAAGCACAAAACAATTGCACGCAATTTAATTGCACGGTAGAATTAAAACATGCCCAACCTCCTCTCGCCAGCGGATGCCGCCCCCGCCATGCTGCAGCTGGACAACCAGCTCTGCTTTGCGCTGTATTCGGCGTCGCTGGCCATGACGCGCCTGTACAAGCCCTTGCTGGACACGCTGGGCGTCACCTATCCGCAGTACCTGGCGCTGCTGGTGCTGTGGGAGCACGATGGCCTGTCCGTGTCGGCGCTCGGCGAGCGGCTGTTCCTGGACTCGGGAACGCTGACGCCGCTGCTCAAGCGGCTGGAAGCCTCGGGTCTGGTGTCGCGCCTGCGGGCGGTCGAGGACGAGCGCCGTGTCCACATCACGCTGACGCCTGCCGGGCGGGCGCTCAAGGCGCAGGCCGCCTCAATTCCCGGCTGTGTTTTGAGTGCGACGCAATGCTCGGTGCCTGAATTGATGGCGCTGACCCGGCAAATGCAGGGGCTGCGCCAGCGGCTGGCGGGCTAGCGGCTGGCCCTTTTTCTCCTTCCCCGTTTTTCAACCCGCCTGCGACCCGCAGGCATTTCAAAGGAAACCCATGACCACCAAACTTGAAAAAGTGCTGTACACGGCGCATGCCCACACCACCGGCGGCCGCGACGGCCAGTCCAAATCCGACGACGGCCGCCTGAACGTCACGCTGAGCTCGCCCGGCACCTCTGGCACCGGCACCAACCCGGAGCAGCTGTTCGCTGCGGGCTACTCGGCCTGCTTCCTGGGCGCCATGAAGGCCGTTGCCGGCATGAAGAAAATCACCCTTCCCGACGACACCAGCATCGACGCCAGCGTGGACCTGGGCAAGATTCCCGATGCCTACGGCATTGCCGCCCGCCTGGACGTGTCGCTGCCCGGCATGGACCGCGCCGCCGCGCAGGACCTGCTGGATGCGGCCCACCAGGTGTGCCCGTATTCCAACGCCACGCGTGGCAATATCGAGGTGACGATCACGCTGAAGTAAGCCTGGCGCCGCGAGCGCCGCGCACGGCCTGCCAGCAGGCTGCGCCCAGAGCCCACCGGTCTTGAAGCGGTGGGCTTTTT
This sequence comes from Polaromonas sp., assembly GCA_028292745.1. Classification (GTDB taxonomy): domain Bacteria; phylum Pseudomonadota; class Gammaproteobacteria; order Burkholderiales; family Burkholderiaceae_C; genus Polaromonas. Next base: position 15,212 of record JAQGLT010000150.1, read on the forward strand.
TGTTCCTGCCGCCTCTTGAAAGCCGGCCTGCCGCAGGAGGACAATCGCCGCAATGATTGATCACAACAAAGCCGCTCCGGCGCGCGATTCCGTCCATGTTTACGAAGCCCTGACGCCCGATGCGGTGCTCGACGCCCTGGCCAGCGTCGGCCTGTGGGGCGACGGCCGGCTGATGGCGCTGTCCAGCTACGAAAACCGGGTCTATCAGGTGCACCTGGAAAGCCCCGTCGGCAGCGCCGAGCTGGCCGGCGATGTGGTGGTGGTCAAGTTCTACCGGCCGGGACGCTGGAGCGACGCGCAGATCATCGAGGAACATGCTTTCGCCGAGGAACTGATGGCCGCCGAGATTCCGGTGGTCGGCGCGCTGAGGCTGAACGGCGCCAGCCTGCACCATTTCAACGGCTTCAGCTTCAGCGTCTCGCCCAGCCGCGGCGGCCGCCGGCCCGAGCTGGACAACCTGGAGGTGCTCGAATGGATAGGCCGCTTTCTGGCGCGCATCCACACCGTGGGCGCGGCGCGGCCTTTTGTGCAGCGGCCCGCCCTGAACCTGCAGACCTTTGGCTACGACTGCCGCGACATCCTGCTGGGCGGCGGCTACCTGCCGCTGGACATGGAATCGCGCTGGCGCCAGGCATTCGAGCAGGCCATGCAGGTCGCTCAAGGCGTGTTCGACAGCACCGCCGGGCTCAGGCAGCTGCGCCTGCACGGCGACTGCCACCCCGGCAACATCCTCTGGACGCCCGAAGGCCTGCCGCTGGCGGGGCCCCATTTCGTCGACCTGGACGATGCCCGCACCGGCCCGGCGGTGCAGGATTTGTGGATGCTGCTGTCGGGCGACCGGGCCCAGTGCACCCGGCAGCTGGGGGCGCTGGTGGACGGCTATGACGAGTTCGGCGCATTCGACCGGCGCGAACTGGCACTGATCGAGCCGCTGCGCACCCTGCGGCTGGTGCACTACAGCGCCTGGCTGGCGCAGCGCTGGCACGACCCGATTTTTCCGATCAACTTCCCCTGGTTCGGCTCCAGCGATTACTGGAAAGGCCAGATCGACATGCTGCACGAGCAGACCGAAGCCATGCAAAGCCCGCCGCTGGTGGCGTGAGCGGCCGGCTTTTTCAGCAGCCGCCCGATGCGCGCAGGCCGCTGCTGGCCGGCATGCGCCCAAATCCGGAAATTAAGTTAGCATGCAAAGAATATTCAGCCGCGCCGGTCGCGCCTGGCCGATCAACCCCCAAGGGAGCCGACATGAAACGCAGATCCGTGGTGTTCGCAAGCCTGTTGATTTCAAGCGCCGCCTGGGTGGCCGCGCAAACCGCCTGGCCAGCCCGGCCGATCACGATGGTTGTGCCGTTTCCGCCCGGCGGCCTGGCCGACCTGGTGGCGCGTCCCGTGGCCGAGGCCATGTCACGCGAACTGGGGCAACCGGTCATCATTGAAAACAAGGCCGGGGCCGGCGGCGGCATTGGCATGGGGCTGGTGGCCAGGGCCAAGCCCGATGGCTATACGGTGCTGATGGCGCTGTCGTCGCTGACGGTCATTCCGCAAGCCGATGTCGTGCTGGGCCGGGCCCCGATGTTCGCGCTGGCCGACCTGCGGCCCATTGCCCGCTTCACCGCCGACCCGACGGTGCTGGCGGTGCGCTCCGATTCGCCCTGGAAAACGGTGCAGCAGTTCGTGGACGACGTTAAAAAGCGCCCGGGCGCGATCAACTACGGCTCCTCCGGCAACTACGGCACCATGCATGTGCCAATGGAGATCCTGGCGCAGAACGCCGGGCTCAAGATGACCCATGTGCCCTTCACTGGTGCCGGTCCGGCCGTCGTGGCATTGCTGGGCGGGCAGATCGATGCGGTGTCCTCGGGGCCGGCGACCGTGCTGCAGCAGGTCAAGGCAGGCAAGCTGCGCGTGCTGGCGCACTGGGGCACCAGCCCGCTGGGCACGCTGCCGGACGTTCCCAGCCTGAAGGATGCCGGTTACAACGCCGACTACGCCCAATGGTCGGGCCTGTTCATTCCCAAGGACACGCCCGAGCCTGTCGCCCAGCGCCTGCGCGCCGCGGCCCGGGCGGCGGCGCAGGACCCCAGGGTCAAGGAGATCATCCTGAACGCCGGCAGCCCGGTGCTTTACCAGGATGCCGCCGACTTCGAAAAATACGTTCAGGCCGACGCGTCGCGCATGGCCACCGTTGTCAACCGCATGGGCAAGCTGGAATAAAACGGCTAGCACCGATCAAATGGTCGGCCGGCGCGGATTGGCAGCCTGAGCGGGGAAGCCACACGCTTGAAGCGCATTCGTTTCAATCAGCAATCAACTTTTTTCATCAAATATGCCTCTGGCGCATGACTGACATGCGCAAGCAGCTATAAATTAAGTAGCATAAAGCTGCTTGGCGCCAGGAGCGACTGATTGAAGGACAAGGTGATGTTTCCCCGAGGACCATCACTGCGCTTGGATGCAAAGCGATGCAATGCAAGCGCGTGGCTTGCAGGCCATCCAAAACAGCCTGTTGGCTGACAGGGCCTTGCGGCAGCGCGGCATACGATGCGCTTTTACCCAATGGAGCCGCGTTTCATGCCCATCGCCTTTTCAATCGCCCGCCGGCAACTGCTTGGCTGGCTTGCCGCAAGCAGCGTTTTGCCGGCTGCCGCCGTTTCGCACCCCAGGGGAGCAGCCGCCTCGGCCAAAAGCCTGTCGGGCGCGGCCCTCATGGAACGCGTCAACACGGCCACTGACCTGCCCGCGCTGGTGCAGGGCGCGCGTGGCGAGGCGGTATTGCGGGCGCAAATCCTGCTGGACCGCGCCTGGTTTTCCCCTGGCGAGATCGACGGCGCGTTTGGCGCCAACATGCGCCGCATGGTGGCCGCCTTCCAGACGGCCAACGGCCTCAAATCAACCGGGCGCGTCGACGGCGACACCTGGAAGGCGCTGGCAGGTCAGGCGCCCGCGCCAGTGCTGAGCGACTACACGGTGACCCCGGAAGATGCGGCCGGCCCCTTTGTAAACACCCCGGCAGACATGATGGCGCGCGCCCAGCTCAAGTCGCTCGACTATGAAACCGTGCAGGAGGCGCTGGCCGAGAAATTCCACTGCAGCCCCAAATGGCTGCGCGATGCCAACCGGGGCAGCCGGTTTGAGGCAGGCGACAAGATTGTGGCGCCGGCCAGCGCCGGCAGCCCGCCACCCGCCAAGGCCGCGTCCATCCGCATCGACAAGTCAGACCGTGTGCTTTTCCTGCTCGACAAGGCGGAACTGCCGGTGGCCGCCTTTCCGATCAGCATCGGCGGGGCCTCGGACCCGTTGCCGCTGGGCCGGATGGAGATCAAGAACGCCGCGAAAAATCCGGTGTTCACCTTTGACCCCACGCTGATCAAGGGCAGCAAGCAAACCGATGCCAAGGCCGACATTGCCGCCGGCCCGAACAACCCGGTGGGCGTGTACTGGCTTGGGCTGAGCAAGCCCCACTGGGGCATTCACGGCACGCCCGACCCCGCCCGCGTGGGCACGGCGCAAACCAATGGCTGCATTCACCTGACCAACTGGGACGTGATGCGGCTGTCGCAGGTCGTGAAAACCGGGTTTGCGGTGGATGTGCATGCGTGAGCCCCACGGCGCCAGGCAGCGCGGGCGGTTGGGCCGCGCGGCGCGGCGACTGGCAGCGGTGGTGGTGGTCGCATGTTTCATTGCGGCGCCTGGCCCGGCCGCCGCGCTGCAGGCTGCCGGGGCGGTGGTGGAGCCGCCTGCGCTGCTGCTGCCCGTGCAGGGCAAGCTCGCCAGTGAACTGAGCGACACCTTCGCCGACACCCGCGACGCGCGGCAACGCGGCCATGAGGCCATCGACATCCTGGCGCCGCGCGGCACCCCCGTGCTGGCGGTGGATGACGGCCGCATCGTCAAGCTGTTCCTGAGCAAGCCTGGCGGCATCACCCTCTACCACTTCGACCCGACCGGGCAGTTTGCCTATTACTATGCGCACCTGGACCGCTATGCCGATGGCGTGGCCGAAGGGCAGACCGTGCGGCGCGGCGCGGTCATCGGGTATGTCGGCGCCACCGGCAACGCCAGCGCCGACGCGCCGCACCTGCATTTTGCGATCTTCCGGCTGGGTCCTGAAAAGCAGTGGTGGAAGGGCGAGCCCATCAATCCCTTCGGCTACCTGGGCGGGCGCAAGCCCTGACGCCAGCCGTCAGACCGCCGCTTGACTCCTGCAAACGCTGAATCTGCTATTTATTCAATAGCTGATTACGCTTGCTGGATAAGCGCTGGACCCACTTTTGACCATTAAAAAAGGCCCCGAAGAGCCCTTTTTTGTTTTGCAGTGAAGTTACGGCCCGCGAGTTACACCAGCAGGGCGTTCACCCGCCGCACATACGCCGCCGGATCGGCCGGCAAGCCGCCTTCGGCCAGCAGGGCCTGGTCAAACAGGATATTGGCCAGATCGTCGAAATAGGCGGACTCGCTGCTGGCTTCAAGCTTTTTCACCAGCGCGTGCTGGGCATTGACTTCCAGGATCGGCTTGACATCGGGAACGCTCTGGCCAGCCTGCTTGAGCATGCGGGCCAGCTGCGTGGACATGTCGCCGTCCTGCACCACCAGGCAGGCCGGCGAATCGACCAGCCGCGAGGTGGCGCGAACATCCGACGCCTTGTCCTTCAGCACGTCTTTCAGCTTGTCCAGGATGGGCTTGAACTGGGTCTGCGCTTCTTCGGCCGCCTTTTTCTCGTCCTCGTCCTGCAGCTTGCCCAGATCCACCGCCCCCTTGGCCACCGACTGCAGCGGCGTGCCGTCGAAGTCGCGCAGATAGGTCAGCGCCCACTCATCGACCCGATCCACCATCAGCAGCACTTCGATGCCCTTCTTGCGGAAGATCTCCAGTTGCGGGCTGCTCTTGGCGGCCGCCAGCGTGTCGGCGGTGATGTAGTAAATCGCGTCCTGGCCTTCCTTCATGCGGGCCTTGTAGTCGGCGAAGCTGACGCTGGTCGTGTCGGTCGTCGAGCTGGCAAAGCGCAGCAGCTTGGCCAGGCGCTCACGGTTGGCAAAATCCTCGCCCAGGCCTTCTTTCAGCACGGCGCCGAATTCGGCGTAGAACGCCTTGAACTTGTCGGCATCGTTGGTCGCCAGGTCCTCGATCATCGACAGCACGCGGCGGGTGTTGCCCTCGCGTATCGCCTTCACGGCGCGGCTTTCCTGCAGCAGCTCGCGCGACACGTTGAGCGGCAGGTCGGACGAATCGACCACGCCCTTGACAAACCGCAAGTAGCTCGGCAGAAGCGCCTGGGCATCGTCCATGATGAAGACGCGCTTGACGTACAGCTTGACGCCGGCGGCCTTGTCGCGGTTGAACATGTCCATCGGCGCCTTGGCCGGGATGAACAGCAGCTGGGTGTACTCGGTCGCGCCTTCGACCCGGTTGTGCGTGGTGGCGAGCGGCGCCTCCTGGTCGTAGCTGATCTGCTTGTAGAACTCGTCGTACTGCTCCTGCGTGATGTCCTTCTTGGCGCGCGTCCAGAGCGCGGCCGCCTGGTTCACGGTTTCCCATTCGCCCGTCGCCACCATTTCGCCCGGCTGGTCGTTCTCGCCTTCCTTCCATTCTTCCTTGGCCATCATGATGGGCAGCGAAATGTGGTCCGAATACTTGTTGATGATGCCCTTGAGTTTCCAGGCGTTCAGGTACTCGGTGGCATCGTCCTTCAGGTGCAGCGTGACGCTGGTGCCGCGCTCGGCCCGCTCGATCTCGCTGACCTCGAATTCGCCCGTGCCGTCGCTCACCCAACGCACGCCCTGGGCCGCCGGCAGCCCGGCGCGGCGGCTTTCCACCGTGATCTTGTCGGCCACGATGAAGCCGGAGTAAAAGCCGACGCCGAACTGGCCGATCAGCTGCGAATCGGCCTTCTGGTCGCCCGACAGGTGGGCAACGAAGTCGCGCGTGCCGCTCTTGGCAATCGTGCCCAGGTGCTCAATCGCCTCCTGCTGCGACATGCCGATGCCGTTGTCGGTGATCGTCAGCGTCTTGGCGGCCTGGTCAAAAGTGACCCGCACCTTCAGTTCGGCATCGCTCTCGTAGTAATCCCCCTGGTTGAGCGCTTCGAAACGCAGCTTGTCGCAGGCGTCCGATGCATTGGAGATCAACTCGCGCAGAAAGATTTCAGGATTGGAGTAAAGCGAGTGGGTGACGAGCTTGAGCAGTTGCGCGACTTCGGCTTGAAAGGCAAGGGTTTGTTTTTGCATGGTTAAAAATTAAATGTATCTTTTCAGTAACATATTCGTGGAAAAATGCCTTCAGAAAGAAGGCTGGCGAAGAAGTTACAGAAAGGATGAAAGGTCCGTCGAAATGGCTATATGAGTAAAAAACCCAACATATTCAACTGTCTGGCGTGAAAAATTTCCGGAATTGACGTGTTTGAATTGCAAACGCTATGACAAAAAGTTGTACTTGGTTACAGTCCTCTCACAGCCTAACCATTTCGGTCAAGCCACTTAAGAGGAAACTTTACATGAAAAACCAACGCACTCTTTTGAAAGCAGCCGTAGCAGCCCTGCTGGCTTGTACCGCAGGTTTTGCAGCCGCTGCAGATATCCAAACCGTCGCGGTAAACGCCAGCGTGAGCGGTGTATGCAAGTTTTCGGGTGCCGCCGCCGCGATTAACTTCGGGGCCATTGACCCAAGTGCTGCTGCCGCCATCAAGAATGCAGCCATTACCGTACCCTACAAATGCACAAAGGGCCTGACACCAGCCGTTACAACCGGCACCATCGTTCCATTAACCTCTGGTACGGATACGATGGTCTTCACGGTTGATAGTTTCGTTACTGTTGCCGGCGCAGGTTTTACAGCCGCTGTAAATGCCACGTCCGCAGCCCATATTGCGGCCGCGGTCTGGCAAGACGCCCCTGCCGGCACCTACGTCGGCAGCGTTGTGCTGAATATCAACAACTGATACGTCACACCCTTGGCGGAGCATCATCATGGCTTTATCTGATGACCTTCTCCAAGGGTGCCGCCGATACCTCAAAGGCAAAATGAAAGGCCCGTCCTTCCCCTTGCTGGTGTGTATGGTGGCCATGGTGCTTGCCAACTCGCCGGCCTGGTCAAAAGATTCAAGCTGCCAATTTAGAGCCAAAGGGCTCAGCTTGAGTTTTGGCGAGCTTGATCCGTCTAGCAATGCGGCTGTAAACGTGCCAGTGGTCGCATCAACGCCTTTTGCCAGCATGGCAGGCGACTGCAACATAGGCAGCACCATGGCCATCGGCATTGTGGGATCCTCGTCACGCCAGTTGGTTAAAGGCCCCGACACCATCAATTACACGATCACGGGCTTCCCGATCACGTTGCCCCAGCCTGGCAATGCACCGCCGGGCAATCCTGGCAACGGCTACACCACCTGGTTTACGGCAAACCAGCTCCAGGGCAGCATTCAATGGAGCGCGTACGCGAATGCGCCTGCCGGCAATTATTCCGATTCAGTCACCATTTTAATTACCCCGTGATTAGGTAACCCCTCAGTCGATAATGTAGTGATGACTTACAAATTCGGCCAATGGGCCCTCAGCGCGGTAGGTTTGGTTTTTTTTGCTTGCGCGCAGGCCTTTGCCGGTGAATTCACGGTCAACCCGGTGCGCCTTGACCTGGGGCCGGCGGCTAAAAGCGCTTCGGTCACCGTGGTCAACGAGGGGACGGAAAAACTCAATTTCCAGCTCCAGGCCATGGACTGGGCGCAGGATGCCGCCGGCAAAGACCAGTACAGCGAAACGAACGACCTGATTTTCTTTCCCAAGCTCATGTCCATAGAGCCTGGGCAGGAAGCCGTGGTCCGGATAGGGCTCAAGACCGGCGCTGCTGCGACCGAAAGAACGTTCCGGCTGTTCATCGAAGAACTGCCTGGGCTCGTCAAGAAGCCCGAAGGCAATGGCGCGCAGATCAATTTTCTGATCCGCTTTGGCTTGCCCATCTTTGTGGCGCCCATCCAGCACCAGGACGGCCTTGCCATCGAGACATTGGAGCTGAAAAACGGCGTGGTCTCGATTTCGGCCCGCAACACCGGGAACCGCCACCATGTGTTCAAAAGCCTGCGGCTCGAAGGCCTGGATTCCGCCGGCAAGCCCGTCTACGGTTTCGATATTGCCGACCGCTATCTGCTGGCGTCAACCCGCAAGTCCTATGCGACAACGATTTCGGCCAAGCAGTGCTTGTCAATTGCCGTGCTGGGCATTGAAATCCAGACTGACAGGCTCACTGAAACACGCAAGCTCGACGTGGCTCGCAGCATGTGCCCCTGACCGTGGTGGGGTTGGTGCATGGTAAGCGCCAACGGCGCATCGCCTCAAACAGGCTTGCCAGCACCGCTCTATGCCTTGCGGCAACCTTTGCTGCCCCAGCGTTCGCAGCAGAAAAACTCAACAGCAGCGCCATTGCATCGCAGACGGAAACCCTGATCCTCAAGGTCGTCCTCAACACCGAGAACAAGGGGGACGTGTTTGCGCAGCGCAGCGCAGACCTCGACTTCTTGTTGAAAGTGGACGACCTGAGGACGATGGGGTTCAAGGACCCGACAGGAACCCTCCGGGTGATTGACGGCGAGCCGCATGTCTCGCTCCGCTCGGTTCGGGGTCTTACTTTCGCCCTTGACGAGAAAACCCTTGTGCTGAACATCAACGCCGAGCCACAGCTGCTTTCCAGCAGCAGCTTTGAGCTTCGGGCGCAAAGGCGCAGAGGCGCCTTGACCGATAGCACCAACAGCGCTTTCCTGAACTACGCCCTGACGGGCACGCGCGGAAGCTTTGCGCCCGGCAATGGCGTGGCTTTTGCGGCGGAAACCGGTGTCCGGTGGGGGAACTACCTGTTCCTGACCGATGCCAGTACCGTGGACACGGCGACGGGCAAAAGTTTTGTCCGGCTGATGAGCAGCGTGACGCGCGACGACCGCGAGAACCTGCGCCGCCTAGTGGTCGGCGACGTCCTGACGCCCTCGCGTGATTTCAGCAGCAGCGTCAATCTGGGCGGCATCAGCATCAGCAAGCTCTACGGGCTCGACCCCTACTTCGTGCGTTTCCTGACGCAAAGCCTGACTGGCAGCGTTGCCTTGCCCAGTGACATGGAGGTTTACCTCGACGGGCAGAGGATTCGCACCGAACGGCTTCGACCAGGCGAATTCGAACTGCGCGACATTCTGGCCTACGGCGGCGCTCGCAATGTACAGGTGATCTTGCGCGATGCGTTTGGTCGCGTGCAGCAGCTCAACTATTCCCTTTATTTTTCCGACCAGCCGCTGCAGCAAGGCTTGCATGAGTACAGCTACAACTTTGGCGCAATGCGGCGCCAATTTGGCATTCAGAGCAACAGCTATGGGCCGGCCGCCTTCACGATGTTTCACCGTTATGGCGCCAGCCGTGCACTGACCCTCGGCTGGCGCGCCGAAGCCACCCGGGATTTTCTGAACACAGGCCCCACACTCACCGCCGTGCTCGGCGCATGGGGCGTCGTGAACTTTGGCCTGACCGGGAGCACGTTTGCCGGAAAGCGGGGGACTGCCGGCCTGGCCTCGTATAACTTCGACTCTACAAAGTGGGCCCTGGGCGTCTTTTTGCGGCATGACAGCCAGAACTACGCCAGCCTGGGTGATCCGCCGCTCGTCACCAATCGACGCAATGAGGGCAGCGTGTCCGCCAGTTACCGCCTGCCCCAATATGCCTCCGTCACCCTAAGCCATACAGCGCTGACCACACGCTTACCTTCAGGCGCACCACCGGCATCGGCGCAGCCATTCAACATGGTTGCGCTGGGGAACCGCCGGGTCAGCGCACTGAGCTACAGCATGCCGCTCGGCTCCTTTCGGACCCAGCTGACGGCCAGCGTCAGTCGCATCAACGACAGGCTCGCCCTGCCCCGCACCGAAGCCTTCGTCAGCTTGAACTTTCAGCTCGACGCAACCTACTCAGCCGCTTCCACCTACCGGGCAGATAGGCAGAGCCATTCGGAGTCGGTGCGCTTTACAAAAAGCCAGCCGATAGGAGAAGGTTTGGGCTATGACCTGTCTCTGGCCCGAGCCAACCAGACCACGGACACGACGCAGTTTCGCTCGAACATTCAATACAACGCCCCGACGGCTGTCTTGCGGGCCGAGCTTGGCCAGTACATTGACCAGGGCCAACGCATGCACGACCAGCGGTTCTCGGTTGCGGGTGGCATCGTGGCGGCGGGAGGCTACGTGGGACTGAGCCGCCCTGTCACTCAAAGCTATGCGATTGTGAAGGTGGCCGACCTTAAAGACGTGGGCATCCAGGTTGATGGGCAAGCCGTCGGCATGACCAATTCACGGGGCATTGCCGTTATTCCCAACCTGAACGCCTATTACGAGAACAGCGTTTCACTTGTTGCCGGGGCGCTGCCCATGAACTACGCATTGCCTGCCGCGGTCAAGCGAGTGATGCCTTCGCTTCGCAGTGGCGCCTTTGTCGATTTTGGCGCGACAAAGACCCAGGCGTTCAGTGGCAAGCTCATGATCCGGGCAGGCGACGGGACAAGGCCTGTGGAGTTCACGGAGATTGACCTGCGGGTCGATGAAACGCTGCAAAAACTCCCGACCGGTCGCGGCGGTGAGTTCTATGTCGAGAATCTCCAGCCTGGAAGCTATAGCGCCAGTGCCTTGGTTGAAACAGCACGATGCGCATTTGAACTCAAGATTCCGACATCAGACGAGATGTATGTGGATCTGGGCAACCTTCTGTGCGTGAAGCCGCAGTAGTCCGGCCAGCTAAAGGGCGATGACCGAAAGCCGCATGGGCCAGGGATAGGTTCCCTGCTGGGCCGATGCAGACAGTACAAACCGAAAGCCGAGGTCCAGCGTTGTCTTGCTCATCCCGCGTCCGCCAGGGGTTTGAACGATGCCGCCGCCTGCCGCCCCCACCTGCACATCATTGGCCAGCCCCCTGACAAGGGTTTGCTGCAAAAACTCGCCCTGGCTTTCAAACATGAGCATGTAGCCGGCCTGGGTATTGCTTTGAACTGCCACCTGCGCCGGCGCCGGAACATCCACATAACCGACCCGAATATCGGCAGCCGTCACGGTGACCGATGCCGGTTGCGACAAAACCTTGAGGCTGGCGTGCTTCATGACGGTTGCGGTGACCACCAACTTGGTTTCAGTGGCATCGGCCCTGACAGCCGCAGGAGCAAGCAGCAGTGCCATAGAAAGCAGAAACCCGGTCATGGCGATACGCTGGCAACCCAAAAGCGGCTGGGCAGTACGTTTTGAGCAAACTTCAAAAGCAGTCATGACACGATCTCCTGAAACATCACTACTGATGCTTGCCTAAAGCAAGCTGATGATTTCTATCAATTGTGACTGACGCTTTCAATTTTTTCAATTAATTTCTTTTTAATTTGTTTTAAAGAAAAATTTGACAGAACCTCCCAGGAAATTCAGTTGAATCAGTTGGTCATCTAGCGCGAATGCATCAAAACCTCGCTTTTTCAAGGCTTGGCGTCTTCTTAACAGAGTGAGTGGCAGGTGCTGGCCAGGCATCTGCCTGCCGACCCCACTGACTGCAATGCCAAATTTGCCTGAAACCATCAATTCAAACTGATGAATTTATCAATTTTTTCCAGAAATAAAACGAACCTGTCTGAAAATTCAAGGGGCTGGGCGCTCCAGGCTGGAGGTTGGCGGCTAAACGGCCCGCGCAGGAGCGCCCATTGCTTTTTCTGAATCCATCGGGTACGCCAAGGCAAAGCGCTGACAGTGCTCCGGCACGGCCAAGCGAAGCCGACAACGTCATCGTTTGATTTAGCAATGGGGCAAGACCACCCTGGTGCCCTGCAAACAGGACTCGGTACGCGATGCGCCATGCCGGTGGCCTCTGGCGCAAGCTGACGGCGCCGGCCGAATGAAAGCCGCCTGGTGTGCATCGGCTGCAACCAGACAATTGATTTCAAGCATGAAATACGCCTCTAGCGCAATCAGTGCCTGCGCATTCAGCTATGAATACAGTAGCAAATCGCCAGGCGACTGGAGTTCCCTGTGGGGGGAGCGGGGCTGATTTCGCGTTAGAACTGCTCGTGCGGCGCCAGATAGCGCCACTGGCCAATCGGAAGATGGCCGAGGTTGACGCGGCCGATGCGCACCCGTTTCAGCCCGGTCACGAACAGCCCGACCTGCTCGCACATGCGGCGAATCTGGCGCTTCTTGCCTTCTTTCAGCACAAAGCGCAGCTGCTCCGGATTTTGCCAATCGACGCGCGCGCGGCGCAAGGCCTGGCCGTCCAGGCTCAGGCCATGGCGCAGCAGGGCCAGCCGGTCGGGCGGAAACGCCGCCTGCACGTTGACGCTTTCCGGCCCGTAGCTGACGCGCACCAGGTATTCCTTTTCCATCTCCGAGTCTTCGCCGATGAGCTGGCGCGCCACCCGGCCGTCCTGCGTCAGCACCAGGAGGCCAATCGAGTCGATGTCGAGCCGGCCGGCCGGCGCCAGGCCGCGCAGCTGCTCGAAGCCCCAGCGCATGCGGCTGTTGCATTCGCGCCAGCGGTTTTCCGGCTGCACCAGCACCACCGCCGGCTCGTGGCCGTCCTCGGCCTGGCCGCTGACATAGCCGACCGGCTTGTTGATCAGGATGGTGACCTGCTGGCGCTGCTGCTGCTCGGCTTCGCGGGCGACCTCGATTCGGGCGTCGGCTGCCACCGGCTGGCCCATCACCGCGGGCGCGCCGTTGACGCGGACCCAGCCCCGGGCAATCCAGTCGTCGGCCTCGCGGCGCGAGCACAGGCCCAGCTCGGCCATGCGCTTGTTCAGCCGGACGGTAGACGGCGCATCGGCGGCACCGGCCGGCGTGGCGCGGATACGCACTGCGCTGGAAGCGGGGGGGTTGGAAGGTTTGGAAGGAGTGTGTTCGGACATGGCTGGCAGCCATTTTAGGACGCTGCACGGACGGCGGCAGCCCCCAGGGGGAAACGGGGACCGGCCCAGGCCCTTCCCTCTGGCCGCAACACCGCATAAACTTCGCCCAAACGGCCTTTTCATCGCCTGCTCCATGGATACCTGCGCCCTGACCACTGCTTCCGGCCCGCCCCTGCACCGTCCGCACGACGACGTTCAGTGGCGCCTGAAACGCCGTTGCGCGCTCAGGCCGGGCCAGCTGGTGCTGAGCTATGGCGTGCTGGTGGTGTTCAGCATGGCCATCGCCCTGCCCTTCGGCTGGCAGGGGCTGTGGCTGATTCCGCTGTGGTGCCTGCTCGAAATCACGGTGGCCGGGGCGCTGTACTTTTTCTACATGCTCCATGCCAGCGATGGCGAGCACATCGCCTTCACGCCCGACGGCAACCTGGCCATCGAAGTTGTGCGCGGCCTGGACACGCGCCACTACCGCATGAACCCGGCCTGGGCGCACCTGGAGCGCAGCGGCAGAAACAAGGAGCGCCTGTGGCTGTGCTGCAGCCCGCTGCGGGTGGAGGTGGCGACGCAACTGGCGCCCCGGGAACGGCCCCGCATCGAGCGGGAACTCAAGCACGCGCTGGCCGCGCGACAGTCGGGCAGGCCTGCATACGGCACGCAGGCATTTGACGGCTTGACGAACCCCCTCGCCTAGCTGCACGGACGCTCAAAACGCTATTGTTTTAATAGCTTATAACGCTTATCCAGCATGCGCTAGAGCTTGTTTTTGTCATAAAAAAGACTGGAGCGCAAGGCGGTGAGGTCCAGCACGCGCAGGCCGCCGTATTCGACGCGGATCGTGCCCTGCGCCTCCAGCGAGCGCAGCGCTTCGTTGACGCGCTGGCGCGACAGGCCGACCAGGTAGGCCAGCTCCTGCTGGGTGATGCGCAGCACCTCACCCACGCCGGGGTAAAGCACCGGGTTGAACAGCGCCGCCAGGCTGCGCGCCACCTGCTGGTCGGGGTTGTTCATGCGGTCGATCTCGCGGGCGGCGATGAACTGGCCCAGCCGCTCGTTGAGCTGGTTCATCACAAAACGGTTAAAGCCGAGGGAATGGTCGAGCAGCCAGTGAAAGCTTTCCACCGGCAAACCGGCGACCACGCTTTTGCGCAGCGCCTGGATGTTGTAGCGGTAGGGTTCGCGCTTGAGCGCCGTGCCCTCGCCGAACCAGCCGCCGGGCGGCATGCCGGTGAAGGTCATGGTCAGGCCCTGGGCATTGTCGGCGCTCATCTTGAGCAGCCCCTCGACCACGCCGAACCAGTAGGTCACCGGCCTGCCCACACGGCAGACATAATCGCCGGCGGCCGCGTCGCCGACCTGCAGGCTCGCGATGGCGCGGGCACGCTCATCGGGGCGCAGCAGGGACAGCCACGGAATGCCCTGCAACTCGTGGGGCGTGGGCACTCTGCGCCGCTGGTGAAGGGTGAGGTCAGTGCTCATGAAGCGCAAAAGATCCTGAAATGGGCCTGGGCCAACTTGGTGAATGGTTGTCGCGCCGGCACGGCAGGCCGACTCAAAGCTTAACAGCGCATGCCGCATGCTTGCCTAGCCGATAAATGCGCGCCCCCTGGGCACACCCCACTAGGACTTACCCGCAAATTGTCGTTGCAACGACAACCGGGCGTCAAACCCAGTCCTATTATTCGATGGCGAACAGCAGCGCTCGCCTCAAAAGCTGTCCAACCTGGAGACAAGGACCGGATGCAGACCACCTTCCCGCAATTGCTGATCAAGCATGCAGCCGAACGCCCGCAAGCGCCGGCCATGCGCGAGAAAGAATATGGCATCTGGCAGGCGCACAGCTGGTCGGCGCTGGCCGCGCTGGTTGAACAGCTCGCCGCCGGCCTGCACCAGGCGGGCCTCAGGCGCGGCGAGCACATGGTGGTCATCGGCGCCAACCGGCCGCGCCTCTATGCCACGATGCTGGCGGCGCAGTCGCTGGGGGCGATTCCGGTGCCGCTGTACCAGGACGCCGTTGGCGCCGAATGCGTTTTTCCGCTGAACAATGCCGAGGTGCGCTTTGCCATGGTCGAAGACCAGGAGCAGGTGGACAAGCTGATTGAAATCCGCGCGCAATGCCCCGCCGTTGCCCACATCTACTACGACGACCCGCGCGGCCTGCGCAGCTACGCCGAAGCCGGCCTGGCATCGCTGGACACGCTGATCCAGGCCGGCACGGACTTTGCGCGCCAGCAGCCGCAATGGTTTCATGCCGAGGTCGCCAAGGCGCGCCCGGATGACGTGGCCGCGATGTTTTTCACCTCGGGCACCACCGGCAATCCCAAAGGCGTGGTGCACACGCACAGCACGCTGCTCGACCGCGCCTCGGCCGGCGCCGAGTTCGACAAGCTGAGCAACGCCGAGGAAGTGCTGGCCTACCTGCCGCCGGCCTGGATCGGCCAGAACATCTTCAGCTATGCCCAGTGGCTGGCCTGCGGCTATGTGGTGAGCTGCCCGGAGTCGGCCAGCACCGTGACCATCGACCTGAAGGAGGTCGGCCCGACCTACTACTTTGCGCCGCCGCGGGTGTTCGAAGGCCTGCTGACCAGTGTGATGATCCGCATGGAGGACGCTGGCGCCCTCAAGCGCAAGATGTTCGAGGCCTGCATGAACCTCGCCCGGCGCGTCGGTCCGGCGCTGATGAACGGCGAGCCGGTCGGCGCATTTGACCGGCTCAAATACGCCCTGGGCAACCTGCTGGTCTATGGCCCGCTGCGCAACAACCTCGGCTTCAGCCGGGTCCGCGTGGCCTATACCGCCGGCGAGGCGATCGGGCCGGACCTGTTCAGTTTTTACCGCTCCATCGGCATCAACCTGAAGCAGCTCTACGGCTCCACCGAAACCGCCGTGTTCGTCTGCCTGCAGCCCGACAACCAGGCGCGCGCCGACACCGTGGGCGTGCCGATTCGGGGCGTCGAGATCAAGGTCGCGGACAACGGCGAGATCCTGGTCAAGTCGGCCGGGCTGCTCAAGGAATACTACAAAAACCCGGCCGCCACGGCCGAGGTGCTGACCGCCGACGGCTGGTACCACACTAGCGACGCCGGCTTCCTCGACGCGCACGGCCACCTCAAGATCATCGACCGCGTGAAAGACGTGGGCCGCATCCAGGGCGGGCCGAACGACGGCGCGATGTTCGCGCCCAAGTATGTCGAGAACAAGCTCAAGTTCTTTCCCTTCATTAAGGAAGTGGTGGCGCTGGGCGACAAGCGCGACCGGGTCTGCATCATGATCAACATCGATTTCGACGCCGTGGGCAACTGGGCCGAGCGGCGCAACCTGCCCTACGCCGGCTACACCGACCTGGCGCAAAAGCCCGAGGTGTACCAGCTGATGAAGGAATGCGTCGAGAAGGTCAATGCCGACCTGGCCGGCGATGCGCTGCTGGCCGGCAGCCAGATCAGCCGCTTCCTGGTGCTGCACAAGGAGCTGGACGCCGACGACGGCGAACTGACGCGGACCAACAAGGTGCGGCGCGGCTTCATCGCCGACAAGTACGGCGTGCTGGTCGAGGCGCTCTACGCGGGGCGCACCGAGCAGTACATCGAAACCGCCGTCAAGTTCGAGGACGGCCGCACCGGCAGCGTCAGCGCCACGCTCAAGCTGTCGGACGCCAAAACCTTTTCCCCGGTCAAAGCCGCTGCCTGAACAGAACCTCATGACAAAAAAAAAGACCGGCGATGTCATCCTCGACGTCAACAACATCAGCCTGCGCTTTGGCGGCGTCAAGGCGCTGACCGACATTTCCTTCAATGTGAAGGCGCATGAAATCCGCTCGATCATCGGCCCCAACGGCGCCGGAAAAAGCTCGATGCTCAACTGCATCAACGGCGTGTACACGCCGCAGGAAGGCTCGATCACCTTTCGCGGCAAGAAGTTCGGCCACATGAATTCGCGCCAGGTGGCCGAGATGGGCGTGGCCCGGACGTTCCAGAACCTGGCGCTGTTCAAGGGCATGAGCGTCATCGACAACATCATGACCGGCCGCAACCTGAAGATCAAAAGCAATTTGTTCATGCAGGCGCTGCGCATCGGCCCGGCCGAGCGCGAGGAAATCCGCCACCGCGAGTTTGTCGAAGGCATCATCGACTTCCTGGAAATCCAGGCCTTTCGCAAGACGCCGGTCGGCCAGTTGCCCTACGGCCTGCAAAAGCGGGTCGATCTGGGCCGGGCGCTGGCGATGGAGCCGCAGGTGCTGCTGTTAGATGAGCCGATGGCCGGCATGAACGTCGAGGAAAAGCAGGACATGTGCCGCTTCATCCTGGACGTGAACGAGGAATTCGGCACCACCATCGTGCTGATCGAGCACGACATGGGCGTGGTGATGGACATTTCCGACC
>JAQGLT010000069.1 GCA_028292745.1 Polaromonas sp.
AATCGCTGATTATTTGAATGATCGCGCGGCAGCCGATGTGTCGCAGGTGATCGTCAACCTGGCCAGCGAGGAGTATTTCAAGTCGGTGGACCGCAAGGCGCTCAAGGCCCGCGTCGTGACCTGCGTGTTTGAGGAATTCAGGGAGGGGCGGTACAAGATCATCAGCTTCATGGCCAAGCGCGCGCGCGGCCTGATGGTGCGCCACGCGATTCAAGGCAAACTGGCAACGGTTGACCGGCTGAAGGGCTTTGACGCCGAAGGCTACTGTTTCGATGCCGGCGCGTCGGGGCTGGACCGGTTGGTGTTCAGGCGCGGGCAAGCCGTTTAATATTGGTTAAATACCCCTGGGGCGCACTATACATATGCGTAAGCAGCTATGAAAATAAGAGCAAATGGAATTGACATCGAAGTCGAGGACAGCGGCGCCGGACCGGATGCGCAGGGCCGTCCCCGCCCGGTCGTGCTGCTGATCATGGGCCTGGGCATGCAGCTCACCGCCTGGCCGCCTGCGATGGTGCAGGCGCTTGGCGATGCCGGCTTGCGGGTGGTGCGTTTCGACAACCGCGATGCGGGGCTGAGCCAGCGCTTTGATGCGCTCGGCAAGCCCAGGGTACTGTGGGCCGGGCTCAAATACCGGCTCGGCTGGCGCATCAGGCCGCCTTACAGCCTGCAGGACATGGCGCTGGACGCGCTGGGCGTGCTCGATGCGCTGCAAATTGACAAAGCGCATGTGGTCGGCGCCAGCATGGGCGGCATGATTGCCCAGCGCCTGGCCCTGCTGGCTCCCGGGCGGGTGCTGAGCCTGACCAGCATCATGAGTTCAAGCGGCGCACGCGGCCTGCCCGAGGCCCGGCCTGATGTCGCCCGCATGCTGCTGACGCCTCCCGCGGACAAAAGCCTTGACGCCGCCATCGACCGCTCGGTGCGGCTGTTCAAGGCCATCGGCAGCCCGGCCTATCCGATGCGCGATGATGAGTTGCGCGCAATCGTGGGCGCCGCAGCCCGGCGCAGCCTTTATCCGCATGGCATCTTGCGGCAATTGATTGCCGTGGCCGCCGACAGCGCGCGCGCCGACGCGCTGGCCGGCGTGACCGTGCCGACGCTGGTGGTGCATGGCCGGGCCGACCCGCTGGTGCCGTTTGCCTGCGGCGAGGACACAGCCCGCCGCATTCCGGGCGCCCGGCTGGTCGGCATTGACGGCATGGGCCATGACCTGCCGCCCGGCGTTGTCGAGCGCCTGCTGCCCGTGCTGCTTGCGCACTTCGAGGCCACCAATCCCAACATGAAATTGGATGAAAAATGAACCACCCTGAACAGTCCCAACTGGGCAAAACGTCGGCCTATGTGGACCAGTACGATGCTTCGCTGCTGTTTCCGATTCCCCGCCTGGCCAAGCGGCTGGAGATGGGTATTGGCGCCACGCCGATCTTTTTTGGCGCCGACCTGTGGACCGCGTTCGAGCTCAGCTGGCTCAACCTGCGCGGCAAGCCGCAGGTGGCGCTGGCGCATTTCACCGTGCCCTGCGAAAGCCCCAACCTGGTCGAGAGCAAGTCCTTCAAGCTCTACCTGAACAGTTTCAACAACACCCGCTTTGCCGACGCTGGCGAAGTGCAGGCGCGGCTTCGGGCCGATATCAGCGAGGCCGCCTGGCGCGGCGCGGCCAACGCCTCAACGGTGGGCGTCAAGCTGCTGCTGCCCGAGCTGTTCGACCGCCAGGACGTGGCTGAACTTGACGGCCTGAGCCTGGACCGGCTCGACGTGGAATGCACGCGGTTCGCGCCCGCGCCCGAGTTGCTCACCGCGATTTTTGACGAGCAGCCGGTCACTGAAGTGCTGACCAGCAACCTGCTCAAGAGCAATTGCCTGGTCACAGGCCAGCCCGACTGGGGCAGCGTGCGCATCAGCTACAGCGGCCCCGAGATCAACCAGGAGGGGCTGCTGCAATACATCGTGAGTTTTCGCAACCACAACGAGTTCCATGAGCAGTGCGTCGAGCGCATCTTCATGGACATCTGGACGCGCTGCAAACCCGTCAAGCTGACGGTCTATGCCCGCTACACGCGCCGCGGCGGGCTTGACATCAACCCGTTTCGCACCAGCCATCCACAGGCTATTCCCCCCAACGTGCGCACGGCGCGGCAGTGAATGCTATTTGGTTAGCAGCTATTCGCGCTTGCCTGATTGGGCTGCGGCATCTTTTTATTTACAAAATCGCATCGGGCGGCTGGTGGCGGGATAGCCGTCCGTTCAGACGCATGCAACGCAGTTCGCAAGTTTGAAGGACATGATGCCGACCCGGGCTTTCCGGTCATTGCGCTGCCGATGCCGGTGCCCCGCTGACCTGATGCGTCCTGAAAAGCTGACGCTTTGGCACGCCCCGCAAGTTGCTGCTTTTGTTTGCGACCTTTTATTCTTCAATGGGGGCGAACTTCATGTTTGCATCCTTTTCGGCACTGCCTCTCTTCCTCGAAGTGGTCGGGTTGTGCCGAACCAGGTGTTGGCATAACACGCACATTCCGCCCGGAATTTCTCCTACATGTTTGCGTTTACATGTGCTTAACAATAACTGCACGGTTCCTGTAGTTTGTCAGAGAAATGCAAGTGGTTTAAGACGGTTCTATCGCCTGGTAACACTTGTTAAGACGGGTTTTCCCGCCTGACTGCCTGAGCGCAAAGCCAGACAAATTTGGGTCAGTTTTCAAGTTGAAATCCCCCATTGAGCAAGTTCGACCCTAGAGACGTTATTCATCACGCAGCAGCAGGTTTACATGTCAGATCCCACTTTGTTCAGCGCTGGTTTCAACGGCAGACCAACCGGCTCGGACGCCCTGTTTCGCTCTTTCTGGATGGCGGGCTACGAAGGCGCGGACCATGTCAACAGCGCAGGCGTGCAGCTGTCCATGAACGAGGCCAACCACCATTGGCAGCGGCTGGAATCCGACTATGCGCTGCTGGCCCAGTTCGGCATTCGCACCGTGCGTGAAAGCATTGGCTGGCGCGTGACCGAGCAGATGGGCGATGCGGGATTTGCGCGCTTGCGGGCGCATGCCGAACTGGCTGAAAAACAAGGCATCGAGGTGATCTGGACCCTGATGCACTACGGCTGGCCTGCCGACATCGACCTGCTCTCGCCCGCATTTGTCCAGCGCTTCGCAGCCTTTGCCGAAAAGGTCGCGATGACGCTGCGCGGCGTTTCGGACAGCCAACGGTTTTACCAGCCGGTCAATGAAATTTCTTTTCTGTCTTGGGCGCTTTCGGCCACCGGCCTGATGCAGCATGCCATGCGCGATCCGTCCTGGGCCAACGGGCCTGCGGTCAAGCTTCAGCTGGTGCGCGCCGCGCTGCGCGCCTGCGAGGTGATCGAGCAGCGCGATCCGGCCGCCCGTTTCATGCACAGCGACCCGCTTATCCATGTGGTGCCGCCGCCCGATGCGCCGTTCGAACTGGTGCAAGCGGCGCGCAGCCACAGCGATGCGGTGTTCGAGGCCTGGGACATGCTGTCAGGCCGCGCCGAGCCGCAATTGGGCGGCTCGGCGCGCCATCTTGGCATTGTCGGAATCAATTACTACCACGACAACCAGTGGATGCTGCAAGGCGACGGGCCGCTGCACTGGCATCTGGGTGACCCGCGCCGCAAGCCGCTGCATCACCTGATCGAGGCGATTCGGCAGCGTTACCAGGCCCCGATGCTGCTGGCCGAAACCAGCCATGTCGGAGAAGGCCGGGGCCAGTGGCTCGATGACGTGGCGCGTGAAGTCATGCTGTGCAGAAAGAGCGGCATGCCTCTTGAAGGCATTTGTCTGTATCCCATCGTTGACCGCCACGGCTGGGACGATGTCTCGCACTGGCACAACAGTGGGCTGTGGGAGGTCGAGGTGCCATGCGCCGGCGCCGGGCAAAGCCCCTACGAGCGCATTCTGTGCCGGCCCTATGCCGAGCAGCTGTGGCGCTGGCAAGAACATTTACCTGGCGGTCCGCGGCCCACAGCGGAAGTTTCCAGCCTTTAAAACCACTCCATTTCAGAGGACTTGTTATGCCTACCATCATTGTTTTTTCACATCTGCGCTGGAACTTTGTGTATCAACGGCCCCAGCATCTGCTTTCGCGTCTGGCAAAGCATTACCAAATAGTTTTCATGGAGGAGCCGGTTCCCAACGGCAAGGATTTCCTGGAGCACCTGCAGCCCGCGCCCAATGTCGAAGTGCTGCGGCCCCATGTGACGAGCAACCTGCCCGGCTTTCATGACGACCACCTGCCCGTGCTGCAAAAGCAGCTGGCCGAGTTCATCCAGGAACGCGGCATCGAGGACTACCTGATCTGGTTCTACACGCCCATGGCCCTGCCGCTGGCCAGCGGCCTGCAGCCGCGCGCCATCATCTATGACTGCATGGATGAGCTGTCGGCCTTCATGCATGCGCCGCGCCAGCTGATCCAGCGGGAAAATGCCCTGTACCAGCAGGCCGACCTGGTGCTGACCGGCGGGCCCAGCCTGTACCGCTCCAAACGCGAGCGCCACGGCAATGTGCATTGCTTCTCCAGCAGCGTGGATGCCGGCCACTTCGAGTCGGCCGTCAAAAACAACCTGCCCGATCATCCGGCGCAGGCCGCGCTGGCGCATCCGCGCCTGGGTTACTGCGGCGTGATCGACGAGCGCGTCGACCTCGAACTGGTCGCCGCCGTGGCCGATGTGCATCCCGAATGGCAGATCGTCATGGTCGGCCCGGTGGTGAAGATCGGCCAGGACAAGCTGCCCCAGCGCAGCAATATCCACTGGCTCGGGCAGCAAGGCTATGACGACCTGCCGCAGCTCATCGCCGGCTGGGACGTGTGCCTGCTGCCGTTCGCCCTGAATGACGCCACCCGCTTCATCAGTCCCACCAAGACGCTCGAATACATGGCTGCCGGCCGGCCGTCGGTCAGCACCCGCATCCGGGACGTGGCCGAACCGTATGGCCATGTGGTGAAGATTGCCGACACCCCGCTCGAATTCATCGATGCCTGCGCCGCTTTGCTCAAAGAGTCGGTACTGGAAAAGGCGGCCCGCGCCGAGCAGATGCGCAGCATCGTGGCGGGCACGTCCTGGGATGCGACGGCCAAGGCCATTCACGGCCTGATCGAAGGGCTGCCGCCCCATCGCGCCGCTGCCATGGACGCGGCCAATGCCGACTTCGCGGCGGCCGGGCAGGTGGTTGCCCACGCGCGCCAGGCGCCCAAGCGGGCCAGTGCCACCCACTACTCGACCGTGGTGATCGGCGCGGGCCCGACCGGCCTGGCCGCGGCCTACCATCTGGGCGAAGGCAGCCTGCTGATTGAAAAAGGCAGCACCGTGGGCGGCTGGTGCCGCTCGATCGTGGACAACGGCTTTACCTTCGACTATGCCGGCCACATCATGTTTTCAAACGACGCGTATGTGCTGGAGCTGTACAAGACGCTGCTGGGCGACAACGTGCACTGGCAAAACCGCGAAGCCTGGATCTACAGCAAGGAGGTGTACACCCGCTATCCGTTCCAGGGCGCACTCTATGGCCTGCCGCCAGAAGTGCTCAAGGAATGCCTCATCGGCGCGATCGAAGCCCGCTTTGGCCCGGTGAAAAAAGAGCTTCCCGGCACGCCGATTTCAGCGCCTTCCACGTCCACCGCCACCATTGCGGCGGCGGCAGGCAAAAGCCCGGTGGCGGCGTTGCCCGCCAAAGCGGCTGCAGCGCCGAAGAATTTCGAGGAATTCATCTACAAGGTGTGGGGCGCGGGCGTGGCCAAGCACTTTGCCATTCCGTACAACAAAAAGCTCTGGGCCGTGCCGCTGGACCAAATGGAAACCTCCTGGCTGGGCGGCCGGGTGCCCATGCCCGATCTGGAGGAAATGATCGACGGCGCGCTGCGCCCGGTCACCAAGCCGATGGGGCCGAATGCGCGTTTCGGCTACCCGCTGCGCGGCGGTTTCCAGGCGCTGATGGACGGCTTTTTGCCGCTGCTCGAAGGCGATGTCGAGATGCAGGCCGATGTGGCCGCCGTGTCGCCCTCGCGCCGCACGGTGACGCTCAAAGACGGCCGCACCTATCGCTATGACACCCTGATCAGTTCGCTCCCGCTGCCAAGGCTGGTCGAGGCCATGGGCGACGAAGCACCGGCGGAGGTGCAGGCCGCCGCCAAGGGCCTGCGCCATGTCTCGGTGGCCTGCGTCAACCTGGGCATCGGCCGCGAGGCACTGACCGACAAGCACTGGATCTACTACCCGGAGGAAACCGTGTTCCACCGCATTTTCGTGCAGGGCAATGCCAGCCCGCATTGCAATGCGCCGGGCGGTTTCGGCCTGACCTGCGAGATCACCTATTCGGAGTACAAGCCGCTGCCCTGCGATGGGCAGGAACTGATCGACCGCTGCATCAGCGACTGCATCAAGGTCGGCATGTTCACGGCCGAGGACGCCGTCCTGGCCGCCAACAAGATCGACATGCCTTACGCCTATGTGGTGTACGACCATGACCGCGCCGCCCACGTCGAGACGATTCGCAGCTGGGTTGCCAAGTCCAACATCATCCTGGCCGGCCGCTACAGCGAATGGGAATACTACAACTCGGACCACGCCTTCGTGGCGGGCAAAAAAGCCGCCGCGCAAGCCGAAGTCATGAACGAGCAACTGGCTGCCGAAGCCGTACCCGCCCGCAAGGCGGTGGGATTGCAGCCGTCGCTGTAAGGCCTGGAAAGCCCGCAGGCCGGGGGTGACCGGCCGCACTCGGCCCGCGGTCAATCGGTCATGCTGTCCATAACGGCGCCATGACCGGTTCTTGCTACAGCAGATGAAGCCAGTCGCACCTGAGGCGCCCGGCTTCATGCGATCGCAAACGCCAGTAGACATACAGGCGCGGCGCCAACACACCGAGCAGGCACAGCGGATAGACCCAGGGCATGTCAAACTCGAAGGCCGGAATCCAGCCCACCCAGCCCATCATCCAGAGGGTCAACACCGCTTCCCATGTCTGGCGCTCCAGCGGATGCGCCCCGTGCTGGGCTTCACGCCAGCGCTTGATGCGTTGCAGCTGGGCCAGCGTGACCCGGTCCCAGAGGCGGCGCCTGGGAGGTGCGCAAGGGTTTGACATAAAGGCCTCCCACACGACTCACGACCCAAGACAGTAAGTTTCGTGACAGGCGAAGTCAATGGGTGGCTGCCATTTTTTGTATCAAGAACCCAAGCCCCAGCGCAGCACGGCACCAGGCGCAGCTGGACTGCCGGATGCCGGCCTAGCTCGCGGGCGGCGTTTCGAGGGTGAAGTAAAAAACAGCGCCTTCACCCGGCGCGGACTCGGCGGTGACGGCGCCGCCATGCCGCATGACGATGCGGCGCACGGTGGCCAGTCCGAGCCCGGTGCCGGGAAAGTCGCTTTCCGAATGAAAACGCTCGAACGCGCCAAACAGCTTGGCGGCGGCTTTCATGTCAAAACCCTCGCCGTTGTCGCGCACGAAGAAACGGGCCTGGCCCGCGCTGCTGACCTCGCGCCCGAAATGCACCGTCGCGTCAGGGGTTTTGGACGAGTATTTCAGGGCATTGCCCAGCAGGTTCTGCAGCACCGAATACAGCAGCGAAGCGTCGCCCAGCGCCGTCAGGCCCGGCTCGATATGCACTGTTGCGGCCAGTTCGGGCGAGGCCCGCTTGAACCCGTCCACGACCTCGCGCGCCATGGCCGAAAGATTGCATTCGACCACCTGGAGGGCGCCAGTGTTCGATTGCGCCAGCTTGAGCAAGGCTTCGATGAGCTGCCCCATTCGCTCGGCATTGGACTCGATGCGCCCCAGGTAATGCGCCGAGCGGCCGCCCTGCGGCATGTCGGCCGACTTCTTCAGCGCGGCACAAAAGCCCTTGATGGAGGACAGCGGGGCGCGCAGGTCATGCGAGGCCGATGACGAGAAGGAGCGCAGGCTTTCATTGGCCAGCGCCAGTTCTTCGGCCTGCCGGGCCAGCGACTGATTCAGGGCCCTGACGGCCTGGGCGTTGTTTTCGCGCTCGGTGACGTCGTGCTGGATGCCGACATAGTGCGTGAGAACGCCGTTGTCGCCCAGCACGGGGGAAACCGTCAGCTCGTTCCAGAACTCGGTGCCATCCTTGCGGAAATTGCGCAGCAGCACGGTGGCTTCCCTGGTCTGCGCCAGCGCAGCCCGGAGTGTCTCCAGCCCCGGCTGCCGAGTCAGGCGCCCCTGGAGAAACCGGCAGTCGTTCCCGATCACCTCGGCGGGTCCATAGCCGGTCAGGTGATAGAAAGCGCGGTTGGCGTAGATCAGCGGGAATTGCCCGTTGCTGACCCGCCCGATCGTGATGCCGTTCTGGCTGGACGCAATCGCCCGGTGCAGCAACACGCGCTCGACGTGAGCGCTGTCTTCTTCAGCCTGTGCCTGGTCGCTCTGCATAATTGTTCCTTGATCGGGTGGCACTCTACAGCACCATGCCGAAAAGCGAGCCCTGCGCGGCGATGTCCCTACGCCGGGGCACGCATAAAGACTGCCGAGCTTTTTTCTTATCAAATAAGCCTTTTGCGCAGGTACAGCCTGCGTCTTCAGCTATTGATAACGTAGCATTCGCAATCCATTCGGCCCTGCCAGCGACTTGACCTGCTTTTTGCAGATGGGTTGCCTCTCGCCGCCGCTGTATCGGAACCTGGGCGCCGGGCTGTTTCTCACGCCCGCAGTCGGACATGGCCGACACGCATCGGCGTCATGGCCGCCTAAATTGAAACTTTTTAGCCTGTTCGCCAGGGGATGCCATGTCCGCGACCGTTGCCGATTTCATGCTCGAACGCCTGAGCCAGTGGGGCGTCAAGCGGCTGTACGGCTACCCCGGCGACGGCATCAACGGCATTTTGGGCGCGCTGGGCCGGGCCGAAGGCAAGATGGCGTTTGTCCAGGCGCGGCATGAAGAACTGGCCGCTTTCATGGCCTGCGCGCACGCAAAATTCACCGGCGAGGTGGGCGTCTGCCTGGCCACGTCGGGGCCGGGCGCGATTCATCTGCTCAATGGCCTGTATGACGCCAAGCTTGACCACCAGCCGGTGGTTGCCATCGTCGGCCAGCAAAAGCGCAGCGCACTGGGCGGCGACTACCAGCAAGAGGTGGATCTGGTGTCGCTTTTCAAGGATGTGGCCCATGAGTTCGTGCAGATGGCCACCGCGCCCGAGCAGATGCGCCACCTGGTGGACCGCGCCATGCAGATCGCCAGAGACCGCCGCGCGGTGACCTGCATCATCGTGCCCAACGACGTGCAGGATCTGCCAGCCGTGCCGGTGCCCCCGCGTGAACATGGCACGGTCCACAGCGGCGTGGGAACGAATTTCATCGCCACCGTGCCGCCCATCGCCGGCCTGCGCGCTGCGGCGGCGGTGCTCAACGCGGGCAGCAAGGTGGCCCTGCTGGTGGGGGCCGGCGCGCTGCATGCCACCGACGAGATCATCGCGGTCGCCGACGTGCTGGGCGCCGGCGTGGCCAAGGCGCTGCTGGGCAAGGCGGCGGTCCCCGACAGCCTGCCGTACGTGACCGGCTGCATCGGGATTCTGGGCACATCGGCCAGCTCGCAGATGATGGAGGAGTGCGACACGCTGCTCATGGTCGGCTCGTCGTTTCCCTATGCCGAATTCCTGCCGCCCGAGGGCCAGGCGCGCGGCGTGCAGATCGACATCGACCCGCGCTTTCTCAACCTGCGCTATCCGATGGAAGTCGGGCTGGTGGGCGACAGCCGGGCCACGCTGGCGGCGCTGCTGCCGCTGCTTGAGCGCAAGACCAGCCGTGCCTGGCAGGCGGGCATTGAAGAGAACGTGGCGCACTGGTGGCAGACGCTGCAGGCGCGCGCGATGGTCGATGCCAGTCCGCTCAATCCGCAGCGCCCGTTCTGGGAGTTGTCCAAACGCCTGCCCGACAACGCCATCGTGACGGTGGACAGCGGCACGTCGGCTGTCTGGTATGCACGGGACATCCAGCTGCGCCGGGGCATGCTGGCCTCGCTGTCGGGCGGCCTGGCCAGCATGGGCGCGGCCGTGCCCTATGCCATCGCCGCCAAGCAGGCGTATCCGGAGCGTCCGGTGATCGCCCTGGTGGGCGACGGCGCGATGCAGATGAACGGGCTGAACGGCCTCATCACCATCGCCCGGCTGTGGCCCGGCTGGGCCGACAAGCGGCTGCTGGTGATGGTGCTCAACAACCGCGACCTGAACATGGTGACCTGGGAGCAGCGGGTGCAGGGCGGCGACCCGAAGTACGAACCCTCGCAGGTGCTGCCCGACTTTGCGTACGCCGATTACGCCCGCATGCTCGGCCTGGAGGGGCTGCGTGTGATGCGCCCCGACGCCATTGCCCCGGCGCTGGAGGCGGCGCTGTCGGCGGGCAAGCCGATGGTGCTGGAGATGATGGTCGACCCCGAGGTCGGTGCACTGCCGCCGGCGTTTGAGCGCAAGCAATTGCAGGCCTATTTGTCGGCCCTGGTGCATGGCGACAGCGGGGCGCTGCAGAGCGTCAAGGCGACCATGAAACAGTGGTGGGCGGGCAAATTCGCAGGCTCGGATGACAAGCATTGAGGCGAAACGAGCAGCCCTGCCGATGCATTTTGTGACCTTTGTTGTCCTACATATGGTTCAGCCCGCTACCGACCCTGTGACCGATTGCGGCGCGTAAATTGACTGCAGCTGGCAATCGTGCTGGCCATGTCATTAATCTTGCAGCCCTGCCTAGGGCTGAATAAAGGAGTCATCTCATGAAAACACTCAAAACCCTGACCTCCGCCGTTCTCGCGGCAGCACTGGCGGGCGGCTTCGGAATGGCCTATGCGCAAACCGGCACCAGCGGGGCTGCGGGCACCACGGGCGCCACAGGTGGCACCACCGGCAGCACGACCGACACCTCCCAGAGCCCATCCACCGCAGGCACCACCGGGGCAACGACGGGTACTGGCACAGGCACCGCAACTGGATCCGGCACCGACAGCAGCGCCGGCATGACATCGGGCTCATCGGGTTCGGGCATGGGCACCAGCGCGGGCACCGGCAGCGGCACGGGAATGACCGGTAGCAGCACCATGCGCACGCCAACAGAGCGTCCCGCACAGGCCGACCGCAACTAGCATCACATCGACAGCGGCCAGAAGCTTTCTGGTCAGCCCCGATCTGTCTGTGCAAAAGCATTGACGACCGGGGCTTGTCCTTGTCCGAGGGACAACAGACTCAGTTTGGATGGAGCATTGACGATGGAAACGGATACGCGCGCCTGCGGTGAGCAGCATGGCCAGCCCGGCGGGCCAGCGGCAGGCAGGACCTTGCACGGTGAACAGGCTTCAGGCGTCAGGCCAGGGCTTCTGATCGCGCTTGCCGCGCTGGCCATTGGCTTGCCGGCAGCGTATTTTTTTTACTTTCATCCAGTGCCCGGGACGCCCGCCGCAGTGCAGACGGGTCCATTGGGCGCGGCCGTACCGCGGTTGCCGCGCTATGCCGATTTCTCGGCCGAACCCGCATCGCCCGATGCCCGGTTCATTGCCAACTGGGTGGCCGATTCCGGGGACAACCGTTCGCTGCCTTTTGTCATCATCGACAAAAAAAATACGCGCGTCTATGTCTTCAACGCATCCGGCAAGCTTCTGGGGGCCACCCCGGTGCTGCTGGGCGCGGCCGTGGGGGACGATTCGGTCCCCGACATCGGCAAGCGGCCCCTTTCCGAGGTATCGCCCGAAGAGCGCACCACGCCGGCGGGCCGGTTCATCGGCGAGCCGGGCCGCAACCTGACAGGCGAGGATGTGGTGTGGGTCGATTACGACGCTGCCGTGTCAATGCACCGGGTGCGCACCGGCAATGCCAAGGAGCATCGCCTGGAACGCCTGGCGTCGCCGACCATCGATGACAACCGGATCTCTTTTGGCTGCGTCAACATGCCAGTCGCTTTTTATGAAAATGTCCTGAGCCCCGTGTTCAAGGTCAGCTACGGCGTGGTCTATGTCCTACCCGAGGTCAAGCCGGTTGGGGAAGTCTTTGCCGCTGCCTATGATCCTGCGGTACGGCACCGGATTTCAGGGCGCCTGCGCCGGGCCGATGCGCCCGGGGGTGGCGGTGCCTGACGCGGCACCGGCTGGTTGGGGCTGGCTTTGCCTTGCTGCCGGCCCGACACGGTCGCTGAACTGAAGCGAATGCCTGCGGGTCGTTGCTTGTGCCCCCTCAAAGCACAAGGCCGGCCGAAAACCGGCCGGCCTGTAATTTCAAGTCAAGTCAAACCACTGCAATCAGGCTGCAGCGTTCCTGGCTCAGACCCTGGGCTCGCCCTGGCCGTTCACGGTAATGGTTCTTCCTGGCTGTGTCGTTGTCTGGATGGTGTGCTCCTGGCCCCTGAAGGTGTAGGTGACATTCCAGAATTCGGTTTTGGCCTGGCTCGGCACCGTGTCGCATTTCTGCACATCCTGAGCGGCCACCTGCTGGCCGCCTCCGGTGATGCGGCCGATGTTGGCGCCGGCCGCGGCACCCGCCACGGCGCCACCAACCGTCGCGATTTGCTTGCCGCTTCCTCCGCCCACCTGATGGCCAAGGACGCCGCCAATCAAGGCGCCGGCAAGGGCGCCGCCAATGTTGAGGTTGTTGTTCGCAGGCTGCGAGGCCACCGGCTCGCGTTCCATCCAGCATCGCTTTTCAGGCGCCGCCACCACGGCCCGCACGGAGGTCACATTGGCTTCGTACAGGCGCTCTTCATTGCGGCGGCGGTTGTCGTAGACCGGTGCCGGCGCCGGTGCGTAACGGTCATCGCTGACCCGCGTGCTGGTGGGCACCCCCCGGACCGAGGACACCCGGTCTTCCATTCCCATTGCCGCCAGCGATGCGTAGCGGCCAGGCCGCAGCACGACGCAGCGCCCGCTGAAGCGGACGTTTTCGCAGGCTTCCCACTGGTCGCCCAGGACCACAACCGAAGAAGCCCGGTCGTTGAACCCAAAACGGGTGAAATCGTCAACCTGGCTCTGCGCGGTAAACGCCTGGCCCTGGAAATTTTCATTCGCGTAAAAAACGACCTGCGCATTCGAGGGCACGGCAGCGGCCACTGGCGCATAGCGGCTTTCATCGATCCGTTCGTTGCGGCCCATCGCCCGCACAGACGCCACGCGCTGCTCCAGGCCCAGCGCTGCCAGGGAAGGGTACTGGCCGGGGCGCAGCACGGTGCAGCGACCGGCGAAGCGGGGGCGATCGCAGACTTCCCACAGCTTGCCCGCCACAATCACCGAGGAGGCTTTTTCATTGAAGCCGAACTGCCGAAAATTCTCGACCGGCCGATCCGTTGTGAAGGTCGGCCCCTTGTAGTTGTCGTTTTGGTAAAACGTGACTTGCGCCATGGACTGGCTGGCAGCAATCAAGGCGGCAATCGCCAGCGTGGCTTTGAAGAATGATTTCATAGGTGTATCCGGTAAAAATGAGGGTCAGCAGTCAGGGTTGCAGTTGAGGTTGGGGTTGTTCGCTGCGTGCGACAGGCTTCAGCCGTTTTTCATTCAACCCATCAGGCCGACGATGATGTCCACGATCAGGTTGTTTTGTTGCTGCACCAGCACAATGTCGCCGCCAATACGCGCATACCGGTAGCCGTAGGGCGCGGGCGGCAACTGACGCAGTACCGGCGGCGCGACGGTGTACACCGTCACTCCCCGAGGCACGGGCTGACCGACTGACCAATGCCTGGCCTGGCCAGGAGGCATGCAGCCGTTGTTCTTCCGGGTCAGGCCGGGCGGGCAATTCTTGCCGTTTCCGTAATGCTGGGTGTAGTAGTGACGCGCATGGCTGCGGTGCTGGTCATTGAAGTGAGCGCCATGCCGCACCTGTTCGCGGTGGCGTTTGGCCATCTTTTTCTCGGCCTTGTGCGATTTGTCGTGATGCACTTCGGCATGCTTGCCGTGGCCTTTGTCCTTGTGCTTGTTTTTGCCATGATGATCATCGGAATGGTCTTTCGCAATGCCGGACCCGGCAATGAACAGGGAGGCCAGCGTCAGGACGGCGAGTCGGTAAGCCTTGGGGAAATGAACCATGGAATGCTCCAGCTAAGTAACAAACATGCTCAACGGTTACCAAAGCATGTGCGTTGACCAAGGTTTTTGGGGAAAACCCTTGGACAGCTGCAATTCATGTGGGCCGCAGTGCGCTCAGCGGCATCGATGGAGGGTTGCCTGCCGCAACCGGCCAGCCGGATTCTGTCCGGCCAGAGCATGTGTTGCATGGTCTCTACACCTCTGAAGCGCCAGTAAAAATTTTTCCCAGAACCAGGTGCGCGGCGCATCACTATTCTTAGCTATAAAAGAAATAGCAGGCCGTTCTAGCTGGCGTATTCACGTCTTGTAATTAGTTGTTTAATAAGTAACATCGACGGTTTGCTGTCGGGCTGCTGCTGTTTCGCGTGCGATTTCATGGCATTTTTCCCGGCGTTTTGTGGTGTGCATGCCCGCACGGGAGTCCAGGCTTTGAAAAGCAATTCATTTTTTGCCGCAATTGTCTTGTTTGCGGCCCTTCGCAGTGCCTGCGCAGCAGAGGCCCTTGCGCCGCCCGCCATCGATTTTTTGGGGCATCCCGCTTCTGCGGACGCGCGCTATGCGGCGGACTGGATCGCCGGCAATGCCGACAACCAGAACATGCCCTTTGTGATTGTCGACAAGAAACACGCACGCATGTTTGTGTTCGAGGCCGATGGCCAATTGCGCGGTACGACGGCGGTTTTGCTTGGCGCCGGCCCGGGCGATGCGTCCATTCCCGGCATTGCCGGCCGCGCGCCGGCCAGCCTGCAACTGCATGAGCGCACCACGCCAGCCGGGCGGTTTGTATCGGAGCCGGGCCGCAACCTGACGGGCGAGGACATCATCTGGGTGGACTATGCGGCCAAGATCGCCATTCACCGGCTCCGCCCCGACGCTGCGCGCCAGCAGCGCGCCGACCGTCTGGCATCGTCTTTGGCAGACGTCAAGCGGGTCACGCTGGGGTGCATCGTGGTGCCTGTGGGCTTTTACGAAAACGTCGTCAGGCCGGCGCTGGGCAAGCGCTACGGCGTGGTCTATGTGCTGCCCGAAGACGGGGCCGCGCACCGCATGTTCGACGACTTCAGCTGAGCCATAGGCCAGCGCTCATCCCAGCGCCGTGTCCAGCAGCATCATGATGACAAAGCCCACGATCAGGCCGCCGGTCGCAAAAGCCTCATGGCCCTTGCGGTGGGACTCGGGAATGATTTCATGGCTGATGACATACAGCATGGCGCCAGCGGCCGCAGCCAGGCCCCAGGGCAAAAAGCTGGCCGAGATGCTGATGACCGCAACGCCGAATACCGCCGCCACCGGCTCGACCAGGCCTGACAGAATGCCCAGCCCCGACGAGGCGATGCGGCTGTAGCCCACACTGCGCAGCGCCAGCGCCACCACCATGCCTTCGGGCACGTCCTGAATCGAGATGCCGGTGGCCAGCGCCAGCGCCGCGATCGGGTCGGTCCCGGCATACGCCACGCCGATGGCCAGGCCTTCGGGCAGGTTGTGCAGCGAAATGGCGAACACGAACAGCCAGACGCGTTTCATGGCCAGGGCTTTGGGCCCTTCCAGGCCTTTGACGAAATGCTCGTGCGGCACGATGCGGTCAATCAGCAGCAGCAGCAGGGCGCCAGCCAGGATGCCGGCGCCGACGATGCCGCCCGCGCCCCAGGGACCGGCACCCTGTGCCTTGGCGCTTGCCAGGGCGGGAATGATGAGCGAAAACGAGCTCGCCGCCAGCATGACACCCGCGCCAAAGCCGAGCATGGTGTCATAGGTGCGCTGCGAAAACTGGTGCGAGAGCAGCACCGGCAGCGTGCCCAGCGCCGTCGCCAGGGCCGCAACGCTGCCGCCCGTCAAGGCGCCGATCATGCGCGGATCGTCCAGCCGGATGCTTTGCATCACCTGGCCCAGGAGCACCCCCGCGCCGGCAAGGACAATTGCAAAACCCAGCAGGCGACGCCACCGGATGCCCGAACGCCCAGCCGCCACCGACGGTGCAGGTTCCAAAATCGAATCTTCCATGTTCACATCCTGATGCTTGGGGCGGGCTTGCGCCGCAGCCCTTTTGTCACTTGTTGCCTTTGTCCTGACTTGCCTTCAAGGAACCGGGCCCGGCGGTGGTTTGCAAGCGCCTGGTCTGCACGATGTCGGATTTGCCCGCAATCTGCGAAAAAAAGCAGCCCACCGGGCTTGTCTGGCATGGTCTGCTCGGCCGCACGGCACTGGCTTGAGACAGTATTCATGATTCCTGTAAGACAAAACCGCTTCGTCAATGGGCAGGGCCCCAGCGGGTTGCATCTGCGCAAGGGCCGCCTCAACCGCATCGCAGGCAACGCCTCAAGCGTATGGCCGTATAGAAACGGGCGGTGGCGGGCCGGGCAGGGCTGAATTAGAAAAGCTGCGGTGTTGCTATCAATTCAGTAGCTGGAGGCGCACGTCCTCTATGCGCTGAAGCCGGATTTGATTCATAAACAGGCACTTCGCCGACCTTGGCCAGCGCGCCGGCGCGCACGCCCAGCAAGCGCAGCCGTTTGTCCAGCGGCACGCGCTTCAGGCACAGCCCGGCAATTTTGCGAATTGCCTGGGCATCGGCGGTGTAGGTCGGTGCCGTCTGATCGCGTGTGGCGATCTTGAAATCGTCATAGCGCAGCTTGATGCCGATGGTCTTGGCCACGTAGCCCTTGCGCTGCAGGTCGGCCGCGACCTGCGCGCACAGCCGGGTGAAGATCGCGCCCAGCTCGGCCTTGTCGCGCACCGCATGCAGGTCGCGCTCAAAAGTGGTTTCGCGGCTCATGCTGACCGGCTCGCTTTGCGTGACCACCGGGCTCTCGTCCCGGCCCCAGGCGACCGCATGCATCCAGGCGCCGGTGGCCTTGCCAAAGTGCTGCATCAGGAAGGCCGGCGCCCGCGTCGCCAGCTCGCCGATGGTCTGGATGCCCAGCCCGGCCAGCTTTTCGCCCGCCTTGGGACCGATGCCGTTGATCTTGCGCACATGGAGCGGCCAGATGCGGGACGGCAGGTCGGCCTCGTGAATGATCGAAATGCCGTTGGGCTTGTTGAATTCGCTCGCCATTTTGGCCAGCAGCTTGTTGGGCGCCACGCCAATCGAGCAGGTCAGGCGGGTTTTTTCAAAAATCGCCTTCTGGATCAGCCGGGCCAGCACCTTGCCGCCTTCGCGCTGGCCGCCCGGCACGTCGGTGAAGTCGATGTACACCTCATCGATGCCACGGTCCTGAATGATCGGCGCAATCTCGGCAATCGTGCTCTTGAACAGCCGCGAAAACCTGCGTATCTCGTCAAAGTCGGCCGGCAGCACCAGCGCCTGGGGGCAGAGCCTGGCCGCCTTCATCATGCCCATGGCCGAACCGACGCCAAACTGCCGTGCTTCATAGGTCGCCGTGGTGATGACGCCCCGGCCCACGTAGTCCTTGAGCAGCGGGAATGCCTCCACCGGGATAAGGCGCAGTTCGCGCTCGCCGTGCCGGGCCAGCAGGTCGTCATCGACCTTGCGGCGTCCGCCGCCGATCACCACCGGCAGGCCCCTGAGCTGCGGATAGCGCAGCAGCTCGACCGAGGCGAAAAACGCGTCCATGTCGAGGTGGGCGATGCGGCGGATCGGTGGCGGCGAAGAAGTCACGCCGCAAGCATAGCGCTGCTTGTGCGCTGCCTGCCGGCGCCAGGGTTGCAGGGCTTGGCTTTGACCTGTGCCTGCGTGCAGGTGAAGGGACTGACCCACAGAAGACGCGCCGTGCGCCGACCGTAATTTGAAATCCGTGCGTCCGCACGGACAACAGTCGTGTCACTTTGTAATTGGCGGCTGACATCCGGCAGCGTCAGGTTCAGAATGTTTCGCAGTTCCGGCGGCCCTGCAGCGGCGCCTGCTGCCGGCGCCTGGGACCGCAGTTGCCGCAGGAGAAGCGAACATGAAACGCTGGGTCAAGTGGACATTGGGCGTCCTTGGCACGCTGGTCGTCGTGGCGACGGCTGCGGCCGTGGTGGGGACGGAACTGGCCGAACGCAAGAGCCAGCGCGAAGTTGGCGTGCAACGCCAGCCGGTCGGCTGGGCCGGCGCGCTGGCCTCGGCCGATGCGTCCACCCTGGCGCGCGGCAAGTACCTGTTCAATTCGCGCGGCTGCACCGACTGCCATGGCGCCAACGGCGCGGGGCGCGAGTTCATCAACGACGGCAAGGGCCTGCGCGTGGCCGGCCCCAACATCACGTCGGGCGAAGGCGGCGTGGTGGCGCGCTACACCCCCGAAGACTGGGACCGAACGGTGCGCCATGGCGTCAAGCCCGACGGCCGGCCCCTGCTCATCATGCCCAGCGAAGACTACAACCGGTTCACCGATGCGGACATGGGCGCCCTGGTGGCCTTTGTCAACAGCCTGCCGCCGGCCAAGGGGCGCGCCGCCATCCTCGAACTGTCGCTTCCGGTCAAGCTGATGTATGGCTTTGGGGCGATTCAGGATGCCGCGCAGAAGATCGACCATTCGCTGGCGCCGTCGCAACCCATTGCCGAAGGCGTGACAGCCGGGCACGGCGCCTACGTTGCCAACATGTGCATCAGCTGCCACGGCCCGGGCTTGTCGGGTGGCAAGATCCCCGGCACGCCGCCCGACTGGCCGCCTGCGGCCAACCTGACGCCGGGCGAGGGCAGCGCGCTGACGCGCTACCCGGATGCCGACCGCTTCGTCGCGATGCTGCGCAGCGGCAAGCGGCCCGATGGCACGGCGGTTGCCGTGATGCCGTTCGACTCGCTGCGCGAGCTCAGCGATGTGGATGCGCGGGCGCTTTATGCCTACCTGACAACCGTCCCCGCCAAACCCTTCGGGCAGCGTTGATGCGGCCTTGCCCAGCGCCACTGCTGACAGCTTGCCGCCCCGTTGGATGACAGCGCTGCCGGGCGCCGCTGCCAAGATTGACGTTTTAACCTTTGCAAGGACTGCTGCATGACCTGCATCACCACACCCGACAAGACCGAGCTTTACGTCAAGGACTGGGGCAGCGGCCGACCCGTGATCATGCTGCACGGCTGGCCCCTGTCCGCCGACAGCTGGGATGACCAGGCGATGGCGATTGCCGACGCCGGCTACCGCGCCATTGCCTATGACCGGCGCGGTTTCGGCCGGTCGTCGCAGCCCTGGGGCGGCTACGACTACGACACGCTGGCCGATGACCTGGCCGCCGTGATCGCGCAGACCGGCGCCGAGGATGCGGTGCTCATCGGCTTTTCAATGGGCGGCGGCGAAGTGGCGCGCTACCTGTCGCGCCACGGCGGAAAATCCGTCGCCAAGGCGGTGCTCATCGCCTCGGTGGTGCCTTTCATGCTGAAGACGGACAACAACCCCAAGGGCACCGAGCAGGCCGTGTTCGACAAGATGGCCAAAGGCCTCAAGGAAGACCGGGCCAAGTTTTTCGCCGATTTTTTTGACGATTTCTATGGCGTCGGCGTGCTGACCAGCCCGGTCAGCGACGAGTTGGTCGAAAATTCTTGCCACATCGCGATGCAGGCCAGCCTGAAGGCGACGCTGGCCTGCGCCCAGTCCTTCGCAACCACCGATTTTCGTCCCGACCTGCCCTTCTTCAAGGTGCCCACCCTGATCATTCACGGCACCAGCGACAAGACCGTTCCCATCGATGCGTCGGGCCGGGCGGCTGCCAAAGGCATCGCGGCATCGACCCTGATCGAGTACGACGGCGCGCCGCACGGCCTGTTCGCGACGCACAAGGCGCGGCTGACGCAGGACCTGCTGGCCTTCCTCGGCTCCTAGCCGCCGACGCATGCCATCGATGCCACCAGATCGCCCGGCCTCCATTTTCAAAGGAGAAAAACCATGAGCTATATCGACGGATTTGTCATTCCCGTGCCTGCGGGAAAAAAGGAGGCGTATCGCGCGCTGGCTACCCAGGCCGTGGCGGTTTTCAAGGAATTCGGGGCGACGCGGGTCGTGGAATGCTGGGGCGATGACCTGCCCGAACCCAAGGTCACCGGCTTCAAGCTGGCCGTGAAAGCCGAGGGCGACGAGAACGTCGTCTTCTCGTGGATTGAATGGCCCTCCAAGGCCGTGCGGGACGAGGGCAATGCGAAGGTCATGAAAGACCCGCGAATGCAGCAGTTCAAGGACATGCCTTTCGACGGCAAGCGGATGTTTTTCGGCGGCTTTGAAGTGCTGCTGGACAGCCAATAGCCGCTGGCGCATGCGTCATGGATTTCTTGCCAGCAAGATGCTTTTGTCAACCGTGTTGATATCGGTATGCCCGCAAAATGCCATGGTGACGTCGAGTTCATGGCGAATGATGTCCAGTGCCTTCGTCACGCCGGCTTCGCCCATGGCGCCCAGGCCGTATAAAAATGCGCGCCCGATCATCGTGCCCCTGGCCCCCAGCGCCACAGCCTTCAGCACGTCCTGCCCCGAGCGGATGCCGCTGTCCATCCAGACCTCGATGCGCTGGCCCACTGCGTCCACGATGGCTGGCAGCGCTTCGATTGCCGACGGTGCGCCGTCGAGTTGACGGCCGCCGTGGTTGCTGACGACCAGCGCGTCAGCGCCGCTTTCGGTGGCGAGCCTGGCGTCTTCCTCGACCATCATGCCCTTGAGGATCAGCTTGCCGCCCCAGCGGTTTTTAATCCATTCCACGTCGTTCCAGTCCAGTTGGGGGTCGAACTGCTCCCGGGTCCAGCTGCTGAGCGAGGACATGTCGCTCACCCCCTTGGCGTGGCCGACCAGGTTGCCGAACGTGCGGCGGCGCGTGCCCGCCATGCCCAGGCACCAGCGCGGCTTGGTCATCAGGTTGATGATGTTGGCCAGGGTCGGCTTGGGCGGCGCGGTCATGCCGTTTTTCAGGTCCTTGTGGCGCTGGCCCAGCACCTGCAGGTCCAGCGTCAAAACCAGTGCGCTGCAGTTGGCCGCCTTGGCGCGGTCCATCAGGCGTTCCATGAAGTCGCGGTCGCGCATCCAGTACAGCTGGAACCAGAACGGGTGCCCGCCGGTGGCCTGCGACACGTCCTCGATGGAGCAGATGCTCATGGTCGAGAGCGTGAACGGAATGCCGAACTTCTTGGCCGCCCGCGCCCCCAGGATTTCGCCGTCGGCATGCTGCATGCCGGTCAGGCCCGTGGGCGCGATGGCCACCGGCATGGCGACCTTCTGGCCGACCATGGTGGTGGCCAGGCTGCGGTTTTCCATGTTGACCGCCACGCGCTGGCGCAGCTTGATCTTCTGGAAATCCGCTTCGTTGGCGCGGTAGGTGCTTTCGGTCCAGGAACCGGAATCGGCATAGTCGTAGAACATGCGCGGCACGCGTTTTTGCGCCAGAACGCGCAGGTCTTCGATGGTGGTGATGACGCTCATTTTGTCTCCAGGCAACGATGGGTGTGGACGCTGCCGTCATCGTAGCGGGCGTGTGCGGGCGCGTGCGTGAATTCTGGCGCGGCGGCTTTGAAATTATTGATGCCACTTGTACGGTCCTGCTTAAACTCGACAGTAAGCTGTTCGCAGCGCCCCCAATCCACACGAAAGCCTGTTTCGCCCATGCTGCACCTGAAAAATAACCATGGCTCACGGCGTTTCGCCCTGCTGGCTTCGGCCGCCCTGGCCCTGCTGGCGGCGGGCTGCACCCGTATCGAAACCGGCGAGGTCGGCCTGCGCATCAATTTTGACAAAACGACCGATTCAACCGAACGCTTGCCGGGCTCCTTCAACCAGACGCTCATCGGCGACATCATCACCTTCAAGATCCAGGATGTGGCCGTGAACGTGGACAACATGACGCCGCTGGCATCGGACAATTCGACCATCAAGGACTTTGACATGATGGTGGTCTATAACGTCAACCCGACCGCCGTATCCGAGTTGTGGACGACCAAGAACAGGGCGTTTCACGGCCTGTCCGACCGCGGCAGTGACATCTTGCTGATGCAGAACTATGTGGCCCTGAGCGCGCGCAACGCCGCCTACAAGGTGGCGCGCGAATACGAGTCCCTGAAGATGGCCGACAACCGGCCTGCCATCGAGCAAAAAATCCGTGAAAACGTCATCCAGACGCTGGCCGGGGAAAAGCTGGCCGAGAAGATCATCGTCTCCCAGCTCCAGGTGCGCGCCATCACGCCGGCCGATGTGATTGTCAACAGCGCCAATGAACTGGTGCGGGCGCAAAACGAGCTCAAGACCAAGGAGGTCGAGGTGCAGACCGCCAAGAAAGAGGCCGAGCGCATTGCCGCCCTGAACGCCAATGCCGGCGCGATCGGCTACATGAACGCCATGGCCAACCTGAAAATCGCCGAGGGCGTTGCCCTGGGCAAGGTGCACACCATCGTCGTGCCCTACGACTTCAAGGGCATTGTGAATGCCAAGTAAGCCGTGACATTCGCTTAGCGCGCAGTCGTGTTAACCAGTCAACAGATTTCCAGCATCAAATAGGCTTGTAGCGCACGCCTGGTCTGTGCAAGCAGCTATAAATTCAGTAGCAAAAAGCTGTTCGGCGCCTTGAGCGCCGTGATGCAAGGTCAGGGTGATTTTTCTCTGGGCCATGCACGCCCCGGCCCGCACTGCACGGCTGGCGTCGCGGGCAGGCCGGCTGGGCGTGGCGATTTTCAGGAATTTCAAGCCTTTTGTGCCTGTAGCGCTTTACCCGCCTGCGTTGTTAGCTATCGAATAAATAGCAAATAAATCTCTGGCTGGAAAGAGGCCATGCCGGCGCCTTCCAGGCGCTTTCAATCTGACCGCAGACCGCAGACCGCAGACCGCCGGGCAGGCGGGCTGTCAGGTCAGGTCAAGGCGCCTAGTGCGCCACCCGAAACCGGGTTCCCCGAAAAACAAACACAGAGCCCTTGGCCTGGATTTGCTCCAGCGTCAGTTCGGGCGCCGCCAGGCCGCCCTGCGCGAGCACCTGGTTGTTCACCAGCAGCAGCCGCTGCCCCGGGTTTTGCGAGTAAACGCTGCCGGTGATGGCCAGCGGCGGAACCTGGCGG
The DNA here is from genome assembly GCA_028292745.1 of Polaromonas sp. Taxonomy (GTDB): domain Bacteria; phylum Pseudomonadota; class Gammaproteobacteria; order Burkholderiales; family Burkholderiaceae_C; genus Polaromonas. The sequence goes on from JAQGLT010000069.1 coordinate 22,968, forward strand.
CGGATGTTCTCGGGCAGTTCGCTGAGCAGTGGAATCGCGGCCGGGAAAGGTGGCGCAGGCGCGCCCGCGTCGGGCGGTGACGGCGTTGCCGTTGCCGTTGGCGCGCTTGCAGCCGCCGGCGCAGTGGTCTTCGCCGCCGAGGGGGATGAAGGCGCAGGGGCGGGTAGCGACTCCAGGGCCGCTGTTGAGGGAGCCGGCTTGGCGGCAGGTTTGGCAACGACAGGCGGCACCGTTGGCGACGAGGCCCGCGCCCGTGGGGTCGCCACCGCAGGCTGCCGTGCTGGCGCGGGCACTGGCGCTGGCGCAGCCGCTACCGGGGCCGGCCTGGACGCTGTTGCCGGCGCAGTTGCAGGCGGCGGCACGGGCGTTTGCGCCGGCAACTGCGGTGGCGTCGGCGCGACCGGTCCTGGCGCGGCTGCCACGGGCGGCTTTGCCACGGCGGCGGGCTCCACGGCGGCCACGCGCACCGTGCTGCCGGAGGGTTGCCAGAGCCACAGGGCGGCTGCCGCAACGCCCCCCAGCACCAGGGCGGCGGCGCCTGCCAGCCGGATGCGGTTGCGTCCGCTGTACGCGGGCGGGAAAGCGGCCGCAGTGGCCTGGCGGGCGTGCAGACCGGGCACGGTGCCGCGCTCGCGTTCGGCATCGGCACGTTTGAGGGCGTCGAGGATGTAGGACATGGCTTATCGCGGGTTGGTTTGCAGGCGCGGCACGTCGGCACGGGTGGCGCTGTCGAGCTGCATGAAGGTCATGGGGCCGGGCTGCCCGTCGGGCACCAGTCCCTGGGCGCGCTGGAAAGTCCGAACGCGCGCCCGCAGGGCCGCGTCCAGTGGCTGCGGTTGCGCGGCGGGCGGTGGTGGCGGCTCGCCGTCCAGCTGGCTGAGCTGGCTGGCAAGCCGGTGGACCACCGGCCCGGCGCTGCCGCCCTCCAGGTATTCGGCGTAACCCGGCGGCAAGCGCCAGTAGGTGGCGAAGTCGCCTCGCCACAGCCGGCCCAGCGCCACCAGCCTGACGGCATGCCGGCTGCCCGCCACCTGCAGCGTGGCCGTCTGGTCGGTCAGTCCCACCAGCACGGCGTACACCGGCGCGCCGCTGCCCACCTGCAGCGTCAGGATGCCGGGGCGATTGAGCTGGCGCAGCAGCGGCACGGTAAACCTGGCGGCGCGGTAGCACTGGAACTGCTGCGCGCTGGCGGCCTGGCAGGGGTCGCCGTCGGCAGCCGGCAGTTGCCAGACGGGAGCGAGTTCGCGCCACGCCGTGTCGATGTCGCTCGGCAGCGACGGCAGCAGTGTGTCGATCTCTTCGACCGGGCTCAGGCCCAGCCACGCCATGCGCTCCGGCGCCGATGCCGCTGCCTGAGGGGTTGACGCTGCAGGCTGCGGGGCTGACGCGGCCAGCTTGGCCGCTGGCAGGCCGGGCGCCTTGGCCAGCGGCGGCGATGCGGCCTGCCGAGAGTTGTCCAGCATGAGGAAGCCCGCCAGCGCCGCCCCGGCCGCCAAGGCCAGCGCGCCCAGCGCATAAGCGGCGGGCAGTGGCCGGGCGCCCGGCGCCTTTTGTCCGGTTTCGGTGCCGAAGACCTCTGTGGCCGCCTTGTCCACCACGGCCCGGCCGACCTGGTGCAGGCCATTGGCCCACGCCCCCAGCAGCGCGCGCCCGCACAGCAGGTTGATGCGCCGCGGCACGCCGCGCGCCAGGCGGTGGATGCGCTGCAGCGCCGGCCGGTCGAACGGCAGCGGGCCGGTGTGGCCGGCCACGTCCAGGCGGTGCTGGATGTACTGCGTGCTTTCGGCCTCGGTGAGCGCGTCGAGGTGAAAACGCGCAATCACCCGCTGGGCCAGCTGCTCCAGCTCGGGGCGGGCCAGCATGGCGCGCAACTCGGGCTGGCCGATCAGCACGATCTGCAGCAGCTTGCGCTCATTGGTTTCCAGGTTGGTCAGCAGGCGCAGCTGCTCCAGCACGTCCGCGCTGAGGTTCTGCGCCTCGTCGATGATGAGCACGCTGCTTTGCCCGGCGGCATGGCTCTGCAGCAAGAAGGCATTGAGCGCGTCGATGTAGTCCTTGAGCGTTGGCGCCTCCGACCCGCCCGATACGCCGGCCGCCGTGATGTGGAATTCCTCGCAGATCGACTGCATCAGCTCGGTGACGGTGAGCTTGGGGTTGAAAATGTAGGCGACATGGCAGCCGGCGGGAATCTGTTCCAGAAAGCACCGGCAGATGGTGGTCTTACCGGTGCCGATGTCGCCGGTGAGCAGCACGAAGCCGCCGCCCGTGCCGCCTGCCGCGCCCTGCGGGCCGGCCACGCCGTACAGCAGGTGCGCCAGCGCTTCCCGGTGGCGCTCGCTCATGAAGAGAAAACGCGGGTCGGGCGCGATGGAGAACGGGTCCTGGTTCAAGCCGAAATGGTGAGAATACATAGGCTGCAAGCATAGCGGCACGGCTAAAACCCAGGCCCCATCAGGGCGTGATCCATGCGCAGGACGAACTTCATGCAAACGAAAGGTGGGGTAGAGCCTCCTGATTTCGGCCGCATACACGGGTAAGCCAGTACGCCTTTAAGCATTTTGTATGCAAATATTCAACTAAGCGGTTTGCCCGCTTTCTCCATTGGCGCAGGCCAAGTCGCATGCCTGCGCTGATTTCCATCAACTCAAGGAGCCTTCATGTGGTATTCCCTTTTGCAGAAACCCGCTTGCGGGTGGACTGGGCCGGCCGCGAGCAGGCAGGCCGCGACGTGGTTTGCATTGGCGCTAAACGCTGCGGCCCTTGCAGGCTGTGCCGGGGGCTCCATGGGGCAGGGCATGAAAAAGGACTATCTGCTGGCCAGCGGCCGCTGGGACAACACGGTGATCGTCATTGATGTGGCCAAGGCCATCAATCCGGCCAACGACGGCACACCCAACGCCGTGGTGAACCGCCTGCGCGTCACGCCCGACATCGATGCCAACGGCACCGGCAAGCTCGATACCGTGGCAAGCGGCCAGCCCATCACCGTTGCGATATCGGCCGATCACCGCCGTGCCTATGTGGGCAATCATTCCGGCAAGTCCACGCCGGCCCAGGCGGCGAGCTTTCAGCATGGCTGGCCCGGCACCTACACGGTGGTCAACCTTTCAAAGGCGCTGGACCCGGCCAATAACGGCACCCTGAACGCCGTGGAAGGCTACATCGACGGCAAGAACTTCGGCGCCACGGGGTTTGCCATCAGCCCCGACCAGAAGTACGGCGTGGCCGCCGCTGCCGAGTCGCCGGACAGCGAAGACGGCGGCAGGCACATCGGCATCGTCAACCTGGCCACGAACACCGTGATCCGGCAGGTCGAGCAGGCCTATGGCAGCCCCGACTTTCCCTGCCCGGTGTCGCCGATTCCGCATGCCTCGCCAAACCCCAAGATCGGCTGCTTTGCCGGCACCAATGGCGTCACGGTCAGCCCCCTGGGCGGCGGAACCATCTTTACCGCCAATGGGGGGACCAACGATGTCTCGGTCATCAGCTTGCAAAAAGCCATCAACGGCCATCCGGGAGCCGAGCTGGCCCGCATTCCCACGCAGACCGGCGGCTTCGGCATAGCGACCAGTCCCGACGGCAAACTGGTCGCGGTCGCTGCGCGTGAAGACCTGGCGCTGGACAAGCCCGGCAACACGATTTCCATCATCGATGTGGAAAAAGCCCTGACCAACCCGGCGAAGGCTGAAGTTGCCCGGCTGCTGCTGGGCACGGACGACCCGACGGTTGGCACGCGGCCGTTCGTCGCTGCTTTCACGCCGGACGGCAAACGGATTGTGGTGACGAACTTCCGCACGAACAACATTTCGGTGGTCGATGTGGCCAAGGCCCTTTCCGGTCAGCCGGCCGAGATCAAGCGCATCACCCTGGAGACGCCCAACGGCCAGCCTTCCCGGCCGCGCGGCGTTGCATTCACCGCGGATGGAAAATATGCGGCGATCACGGGTGCGCCCAAGGGCGGGCCCAATACCGGCGTGGTCTGGCTGGTCGATCTGGACACTTACGCAGTGGCCGGGCGCGTGACCCAGGTTGGCAACGAATCCTATTTGATCGGCGCATTTCAGGGCCGCTAAGCCAATTGGATAAAGGTCAAGCCTGCGTGTAAAGGTGCGGTTTCGCCGGAAGGCCTGGATCAAGGCAGGATTTCGGGCGCCACGCGCTGGTACTGAATCCGGTTCCGATGGACGTGATCAATGCCTGTGAATTCGTTTTTGGAGTCAAACCTGATCTGGAAAGTGGCAAACGGCAGGTTCAGGCGCGAAGGGGGCTTGCCATTCATGCTGGTGTATTTCCGCTTCAGGTTCGTACCGTCATAAAGCCAGAACCCCGCATGGACTTGTTCGCTGACCTGTCCGGTTGCATCGGTGATGCGCACAGTCTCCAGGAAAGCGCCGTCAGGCGAGAGCACGAGGATGCGCCGCGCCTGGATGCCCTTTTCGCTGTACTCCCGCAGCCAGGTGCCCGCCAGATGCTCCTGCACCTCCTCCTGGCTGTAGCGTGACATGTTTGTGTCGGCGGCAATCGGCGCTGTGTCGCCGCAAGCCGACAGAGCCAGGCAGAGCATGACCGGGGCGACGGCAAGAGGCGGCATAGGCATAAGCATGGGCATGGGCATGGCGTTGGCGCTTGGTTATCTCCGTCTTCAACATACGATCTCAATGCGTGCAAGGGTAGCCGATTGGCGTGCCAAAGCATGTCAAAACCAGTGCCGGCGCGGCGAGAGCGGCCATAAAAAAGGCGGACCGCAGCCCGCCTTCATGGTTCGTTTTCCAGCGCCCAGGTCAGCCCAGATTGACCGGCAAGAAAATCTTGTTGTCGCCCCGCAGGATCAGCAGCGCCACCGATTTCTGCGATTTGGCCACGGTCTCCTTCACCTGTTCGATGTTCTTCACCGGCACGCCGTTGACCGACAGCAGCACGTCGCCCGCCTGCACGCCGGCCAGGGCGGCCGGGCCGGTGGCCTGCTGCACCAGCAGGCCGCTGTCGGTGCCGGCTTCCTGCTGCTCGCCGGGCTGCAGCGGCCGCAGCGCCAGGCCCAGCTTGCCCTGGCCAGGCGCTTCCTTCCTGTCGGCGACCTGCGCGGCCTTCTCGTCGGCATTGGCCAGCTTGGCGCTGATCTCTTTCGACGCGCCCTGGCGCCAGATGCCGAGCTTGACGGTATCGCCCGGCGACGCCAGCCCGATCACCGCCGGCAGGTCGCCCGACGACACGATGGGCTGGCCGTTGACCTCCCGGATCACGTCGCCCGACTGCAGGCCCGCCTTGTCGGCCGGGCTGCCTTTTTCAACCGTCGAGACCAGTGCGCCCTCAGGTTTGTCGAGCTTGAAGGAATCGGCGAAGGCCTGGTTCACTTCCTGCACCGCCACGCCCAGACGCGCATGCTCGACCTTGCCGGTGGCCACGATCTGGTTCTTGATCTTGGTGGCGATATCGATGGGAATGGCAAACGACACGCCTTGGTAGCCGCCGCTGCGCGAATAAATCTGCGAGTTGATGCCGACCACCTCACCGCGCGCATTGAACAGCGGCCCACCAGAATTGCCGGGGTTAATGGCCACGTCGGTCTGGATAAAGGGCACTGCGCTGTCGTCAGGCAGCGAACGGCCCTTGGCGCTGACGACGCCGGCGGTCACGGTGTTTTCAAAACCGAAGGGCGAGCCGATCGCCAGCACCCATTCGCCGACTTTCAGCTCGCTGGTCTTGCCCAGGGTTGCGACCGGCAGGTTGGAGGCGTCGATTTTCAGCACGGCAATGTCGGTCCTGGCATCGGCGCCCAGCACCTTGGCGCGAAACTCGCGCCGGTCGGTCAGCTTGACATTGACTTCCCTGGCCCCCTTGACCACATGGGCATTGGTCAAAATGATGCCGTCGGCGCTGACGATGAAACCCGAACCCTGGCCGCGCGTGGGCATTTCCTGCGGCACACCGGGTCGGCCCCGGCCGGGGCGCTGGCCCTGGCCGTCCTGGAACCGGCGGAAAAATTCGGACAGCGGCCCGTTGGCGAACGGATCTTCCTCAGCGCTGTCGCCGCCTTGCGCGAAAGGCGAACCGTTCGACACCTTGGTGCTGCCGGTCACGCTGATGTTGACCACGGACGGTCCGTAGCGTTCAGTGATCTGCGAAAAATCAGGCAGAGCCACGGGTGTCGTTGCCGGCGCGCTGCCGGCGACGATGGCCGGTGGCGAGAGGGCGGCGGCAGTCGAATGCATCGCGCTGAATGCGCCCACGCTGGCGCCGCCCACGGCGCCAGCGGCCAGCAGGGCGGCGACCAGCCGGGTAGTGTTCAAAGCTGCAAATTTCATGAAAGGGTTCCTTGCATAGACAAGGCACACGCTGGTGCCGATGCAGCAAGTATGAAAACGCAGGCTTAGGCGAAACTTAAATTCCGGTGCCGCGCCACGCGCAAACCGCTGGCACTGCCGTTGGCCCGGCGGGCTCGGGCGGGCCTTGAGAAAAGGCCGCATTCCCTGTGCAATCGCCTTTGAATTGAGAGCAAAAAGCGAACTGCCCAGCGTCCCAGGCAGGCCTGTCGGCGTGTCCGAATGGCTTCTTTCCCAGCAGGGGAAGGAAAAAACCGAGGCCGGCGTGAACGGTGCCAGTTCAGGTGTCAAAAGTGTCCGCAACGCACGCAGCCCTTGCGCAAGCAGCTATTCATTCAGTAGCAGACAGGCTGCCGCGTCGCAGCTGTGGCAGGTCACGGCGATCTCGCTCTAAGCAGCTTGCGCCGCACTAAAGCGCACGTCCACCTTCAGCCCGCCCAGCCGTGCGGAGCGGTCCAGCGCCAGCGCGGCGCCATGCCGGTCGGCAATGGCCTTGACGATCGCCAGCCCCAGGCCATTGCCCGTTTCCAGCGCCGCCTCGCTGGCGCGAAAAAAACGGTCGAACACGCGGGCGCGGTCTTGCTGCGCAATACCGGGTCCGCTGTCCTCCACCGTCAGCACCGGCCGGCCTTCTTGGCGGCCCAGCGACACATCCACCTGGCCGCCCGCAGGCGTGTACTTGATGGCGTTCTCCAGCAGGTTGCGCAGCAATACCCGCAAGGCTTCGGGCTGGCCGCTGATGACGAGGCCATTCTGCGCCGGCAGCCCGGCCTGTTCTGGCGTGTCCGCCAGCCCCAGGTCAATCTGCTTGTGCCGGGCCAGCGGCAGAACATCTGCGACGGCCAGCTGCACCAGCGCCGGCAAATCCACGCGCTTGGTGCCGGTGGCCTGTGCGCTGCCGGCTTCTTCGCGTGCCAGCAGCAGCAACTGCTCGACCAGCCGGATCGCCCGGTCGATGCCCTGGTTCAGACGCGCGATGCCGGCTTCGCGCGTTGCCGGGTCCGCATCCGTGCGGCGCAGGGCTTGCGCCTGCAGCTTGAGCGCTGTCAGCGGGGAGCGCAGTTCATGGGCGGCATCGGCGACAAAATGCTTCTGGGCTTCAAAAGCTTGGCGCACCCGGCCGAACAAGAGGTTGAGTTCGTCCACCAGCGGCCGCACCTCGTCGGGCAGGCCGGTGCCGGCCAGCGGCGAAAAATCGTCTGCCGCGCGGGTGGCCACGGCGCGGCGCGTGCGCTCTATCGGCGCCAGCGACCGATTGATGATCCACCAGACCGCCAGCATCAAGAGCGGCGTCAGCCAGGCAAACGGCAGCACCGCCCGCAGTGCCAGCGCGCGGGCGCGGGCGGTGCGGGTGTCCAGGTTCTGGGCGATCTGCACGGTCTGCGAAGGCGTTTGCAAGGTGTAGACCCGGTAGCGGTTGCCGTGGGCTTCGACGTCTGAAAACCCGAGGACGGCGCGCGGCAAGGCAGAGCGGGTCGAGCGGAAAATCTGCGTGCCATCCTGCCCCCATATCTGCACGAACAGGTCGTAGCCCGCATCGCGCTCATCGTCGGCCTGCGGCAGCCCCAGCGGAACACCACCGCGCAGCGAACGCGCCATCTGCAGCAGGTGGTCGTCGAACATCGCATCGGCCTGCCGCAGCGCGCCGCGGTACGCCGTGGCCGCCTGCAGCACGGCCGCCAGCAGGATGGCCACCAGCACGAACACCAGCAGTCGCCGGCGCAGGGAGTGCGAAGCCGTGGCGTTCATTCTTTAGGAACCACGTAGCCCAGGCCGCGCACCGTCTGGATCAGCTCGTTGCCGAGCTTTTTGCGCACGCCATGGATGTAGACCTCCACCGCATTGCTGCTGACATCGTCTTTCCAGCTGAACAGCTTTTCTTCCAGCTGGCTTCGCGACAGCAGCGCGCCGGGCCGGGCGATTAGCGCTTCGAGCACCGCCCATTCCCGCGCCGACAGCGCGACCGGCTGGCCGTGCAGCATCGCCTCGCGGGTTGCCGGGTTCAGGCTCACGCCCTTGTGCTCGAACACCGGCTCGCCCCGGCCGGCGCTGCGCCGCAGCAGGGCGCGGATGCGGGCCAGCAACTCGTCGATGTCATAAGGTTTGACCACATAGTCGTCGGCCCCCGCATCGAGCCCGGCAATGCGGTCGCTGACAGCGTCGCGGGCCGTGGCGACCAGCACCGGAACCGCATCGCGCCGCCTGCGCAGGGCGCGCAGCACGTCCAGGCCATCGCGTTTGGGCAGGCCCAGGTCGAGCAGCACCAGGTCGTAATGCTCGCTTTTGAGCGCTTCGTCGGCCATGGGGCCATCCCGCACCCAGTCCACGGCGTAGTGCTCGGCGCGCAGCACCTGCAGCACGGCTTCGCCGATCATGGTGTCATCTTCAACCAGCAGCAGGCGCATGGAAAGTTCCTTGAAGTCGCACAGTCTGACAGGGACAGCTTAGATCGGGCTTAAAGCGGCTGCCTGCTGCACCCGATACTTGGCCCCTCGCCTGAGTATCAAATGACGGCGCAGGCTGGGCAGCGACCCTGCAGGGGCAGGATTGGCTGTGCGGTCCAGGCTGGGCGCCAGCACCCTGATTTAATTGAAAAAGAACAATGTGCCGCGCCGCCCGGAGGGGCCGACCCTGTGGCGCCGCTGCGCTCCTGGTTCAAACGCTTCGTTCAGCCCAGGCGCGCCCGGTGCCGCACGATCTGCGAACGTACCTGGTCAGGTGCGGTGCCCCCCAGAATATTGCGCGCATTCAGCGAGCCGCGCAGGCTCAGCACGTCGTACACATCCTTCTCAATCGACGCATTGAACCCCTGCAGCACCGCCAGCGGCAGCTCCGACAGATCGACCTGGTGCGTCGTGGCGGCCTTGACCGCGTGGGCCACGGTTTCATGCGCGTCGCGAAACGGCAGGCCCTTTTTCGTCAGGTAGTCGGCCAGGTCGGTCGCGGTGGCGTAGCCGCGCAGGGCGGCGCGCTCCATGGCTTCGGGCTTGACGGTGATGCCGCCGACCATCTCGGCGAAGATGCGCAGCGTGTCCTTGAGCGTGTCCACCGTGTCGAACAGCGGCTCCTTGTCCTCCTGGTTGTCCTTGTTGTAGGCCAGCGGCTGGCCCTTCATCAGGGTGATCAGGCCCATCAGGTGGCCGACGACGCGGCCGGTCTTGCCCCGCGCCAGCTCGGGCACGTCGGGGTTTTTCTTCTGCGGCATGATCGACGAGCCGGTGGTGAAGCGATCGGCGATGTGGATGAAGCTGAAGTTCTGGCTCATCCACAAAATCAGCTCCTCGCTGAAGCGGCTGATGTGCACCATGGCAAGGGTTGCAGCGGCGGTGAATTCAATCGCGAAGTCGCGGTCGCTCACCGCGTCCAGGCTGTTCTGGCAGACCTGCGGCCGGCCCTGCTCATCGACCATGCCCAGCGTCGTGGCGACGCGCTCGCGGTCCAGCGGGTAGCTGGTGCCGGCCAGCGCGGCGGCGCCCAGCGGCAGGCGGTTGACGCGGCGGCGCACCTCCTGCATGCGTTCGGCGTCGCGGCTGAACATCTCGACATAGGCCAGCATGTGGTGGCCAAAGCTCACCGGCTGGGCCACCTGCAGGTGGGTGAAGCCGGGCAGGATGACCTCGGCGTTCTTCTCGGCGATTTCGACCAGCGCTTTTTGCAGGTCGATCAGCAGGCCGCCGATCAGGTCGATCTCGCCGCGCAGCCACAGCCGCACGTCGGTGGCGACCTGGTCGTTTCTGGAGCGGCCGGTGTGCAGGCGCTTGCCGGGGTCGCCGACCAGCTGGGTCAGCCGCGCCTCGATGTTCAGGTGCACATCTTCGAGGTCGAGCTTCCATTCGAAGCCGCCGGCCTCGATCTCGGCCGTGATCTGCGCCATGCCGGTCTGGATGGCCGCATGGTCGTCCGCGGCGATGATGCCCTGCGCGGCCAGCATCTCGGCATGGGCCAGCGAGCCGGCGATGTCGGCCTGCCACAGCCGCTTGTCGAAGAACACGCTGGAGGTGTAGCGCTTGACCAGGTCGCTCATCGGCTCGGAAAACAGGGCAGACCAGGCCTGGGATTTTTTGTCGAATTGATTCACGTCGGGCTTTCGTTTTTGAAGCCGTGCTGCCCCGGGGTAGGAGGCGCTGCACGGCGGTGGGCAGAGGCGGCGCGATGCGCTGAGGAAGGCGGAAATAGTCGTTCACCCCCTGGCATGAAAGCCGCAAGCGGTGCAATACTCATCCATGCAATTTTATCTGTGCTGCTTTGCGCGCTGGCCCCGGCCGGAACGAAAGCGGCGCCTCTGCTGCGTTTTCAATGAAACCGACCACCGCTTCCCCCCCTTTTAACGACTCCACCCTGCATGGCGCCTTGCTGCCGACAGAAGGGGTGCCCGCGTCGCTTGCCCTGTACCGCGCCACGCTGTTCGATGTCTGCCATGTGGGCGTGGTGCTGCGCGTGGTGCTGTTTGTGCAGGCGGTGGCGGGCGTGGGCGCCATGTTCGGCGCCGCCGAACCGCTGGACTGGCTGCTGCGGTTTTCGCTGCTGACCGGCGGCGTGCTGCCGGCCACGCTGGTCTGGCTGATCACGGTGTGCGCCTTCAAGGCCCGGCTGAACCGGTTTCAGGCGTCCTGGCAGTGGGGCATCGGCACCGTGCTGGGCGTGGTGGCCGGGCTGTATGGCTGCGGCTTGCTGGCGTTGATGGGGCTGCTGCAGCCGGTGCAGTGGTGGGCCAGCGGCGCGGCGGGTGCGCTGCTCTCGGCCACGGTGCTGTCCGGGTTGTTCTGGCGGGCCAAGGCGCGCACGCCCGCTGCCACCGCCGCGCGGCTGGCCGAGCTGCAGTCGCGTATCCGGCCGCATTTCTTGTTCAACACCCTCAACAGCGCCATCGCACTGGTGCGGGCCGAGCCGTTCAAGGCCGAAGCGCTTCTGGAAGACCTGAGCGAGCTGTTCCGCAGTGCGCTGGCCGACCCGGCCGAGTCGGTCACGCTGGGGCAGGAAATCGCCCTGGCGCACCGCTATCTTGAGATCGAGCAGATCCGCTTCGGCGAGCGGCTGCGGGTGCAGTGGAGCCTGGACCCGGCGGCGGCCTCGGCCCGGCTGCCGCCGCTGCTGCTGCAGCCGCTGGTTGAAAATGCAGTCCGGCACGGGGTGGAGCCGAGCGCCAGCGGCGCGCGAATCAAGATTTCCACGCTCAGGCGCGGCAGCACCGTGGTCGTCAAGGTCACCAACTCGGTGCCCGGTGGGGCGGGGCCGCCGGGCCATGGGCTAGCGCTGACCAATGTGCGTGAACGCCTGTACCTGCTGCACGATGTGCAGGCGCAGTTCAAGACGGCGTTCAAGGATGGGCTGTTTCAGGTCAGACTGGAGATACCTGCATGAGTGCATTGAGAATACTGCTGGTGGACGACGAAAGCCTGGCCCGCGCCAGGCTGCGCACCTTGCTGGGCGACTGCACGGCGCCGGCGGCGCTGGTGACCGCCGAGGCGGCCAATGCGGTGCAGGCCATGAGCGCGCTGCAGCGCCAGCCCTTCGATGCGGTGCTGCTGGACATCCACATGCCCGGCACCGACGGTGTCGCGCTGGCCCGGTGCATCGCCGGGTTGCCCCAGCCGACCGCCGTGGTGTTTGTCACGGCCCATGCCGAGCATGCGGTGCAGGCCTTTGAAGTGGCGGCGGTGGATTACCTGACCAAGCCGGTGCGGCTGGAGCGGTTGCAGCAGGCGCTACAAAAAGTAGAGCGTATTGTCCAGGCCCCATCTGCGCGGCAGCCTGAAAGGCCTGAAGACGTCCTGATCATCCAGGACCGGGGACGGACCGAGCGGGTACCGCTTTCAGAGGTGCTTTATTTCAAGGCCGAGCTGAAATACATCACCGTTCGCACGGCGCGGCGCAGCTACATCCTGGACGGCTCGCTGAACGAGCTGGAAACCCGGCACGCCGCGCAGTTCATGCGGGTCCACCGCAATGCGCTGATTGCCCGGCATGCCGTGCGGGCGCTGGAAAAGCATTTTGATCCGGAAGAGGGGGAGGGCTGGGCGGTGCGGCTCAACGGCATCGAGGAACTGGTGGCGGTTTCGCGCCGCCAGCTTGGCGCCGTGCGGGAGGCGATTGTCGTTGGCTGACGCTTCTGTCGTTGCTGCGATGCGCGTTCGGCCTGCCTGGCCTGGACGTGTCTGCTGTCCCTGGAAAAGGAAAGCGTCCTATGGTTTTGTACCCGGCTTTCTTGTTCAATGCCTTAAGCCTCCGGTAGGTGAAGCTGATCAACGGGCTGGCGCAAACACAGGCTGACAAGGACAACAGATGACTGAACAAAACGCACTGGAACCGCCGCTGGCCGAGCCGGAGGTCACGGCCTTTCCGGAGCCCGAACGGTTGTATTTGCACATGCCGGTGGACATCCGGAACGTGTCGCTGGTGGTGATGGCGATTCTGGCCAGTCTGTTCATGCTGCACTGGGCAAAAGAAGTGTTTGTTCCGTTCATGCTCAGTGTGTTGTTCAGCTATGCCCTCTCGCCGCCAATCAACTGGCTCGAAAGCCGGCACGTGCCGCGCTGGCTGAGTTCGGCTGTGCTGCTGGTGGCGATCGTTGCCGCCATCCTCTTCACCGGGTATGCGCTGCGGCACCAGGCCGCGCAGCTGCTGGTGGAATTGCCGGCGGCGGCCAGAAAGCTCGGGCAGGTGGTCAAGTCCCAGGGCGGAAAGTCCGACAGCGCGCTGGAGACGGTGCAGAAAGCCGCGGCGCAGCTGGAGCAGGTGGCGCGCGAAAGCGGCGCGCCCACGACCACGAACCGGGGCGCGACGCGCGTGGTGATTGAAACAGCGCAGTTCAACATCAAGAACTACCTCTGGACCGGCACCATGGGCCTGCTCGCGCTGATCGGCCAGACCACGGTGGTCCTGTTCCTGACGTATTTCCTGATGCTCTCGGGCGATACCTTCAGGCGCAAGCTGGTCAAGCTGGCCGGGCCCAACCTCAGCAGCAAAAAAATCACGGTGCAGGCGTTGCATGAAATCGCCGAACAAATCCAGCGTTACCTGCAGGTGCAGGTGCTGACCAGCGTGCTGGTGGGCGTACTCACCGGGCTGGCGCTGGTGTTCCTGGGACTGGAAAATGCGATGGTCTGGGGCATTGTGGCTGCCGTGCTGAACCTGGTGCCGTACCTGGGTGGCCTGGTCATGGCGGCCGCGAGCGCGCTGGTGGGCTTCATGCAGTTCGGCTCGATCAACATGGCGCTGTCGGTGGGCGGCGCCTCCGTCGTCATCCACACCCTGGTGGGCAATCTGGTCACGCCGTGGCTGACCAGCCGCACGAGCCGCCTGAGCCCGGTGGCGGTGTTCCTGGGCCTGCTGGCCTGGGGCTGGCTGTGGGGGGTGTGGGGCCTGCTGCTGGGCGTTCCGATTCTCATGATCGTCAAATCGGTCTGCGACCGCATCGAAGACCTCAAGCCGATCGGGGAATTCTTGGGCTCGTGATCCCGGCGCTGGCGTCGCCGCTGGTGGCAGGCCAGCGCCGGCAGCATGCCATGCGCAAGAAAATTACATGCAATTTATGCCGTTTGCGCAAGCTGGTGTTGCGCAGGTAGCTATAAAAATAGTAGCAGACCGGTGTAATTGATCATTTGTCAGCCCGTCAGCCCGTCAGCCCGTCAGCCCGTCAGCCCGTCAGCCGGTATTGCGCAATCCGGCGGCAATCCCGTTGATCGAGATGTGAATGCCGGTCTGCACCCGCTGGTCGGTCTGGCCGGCGCGGTAGCGGCGCACCAGTTCGACCTGCAAATGATGCAGCGGGTCGATGTAGGGGAAACGGTGGCGGATGGAGCGCTGCAGCGCCGCATTGCTGGCCAGCCGCTGCCGCTCGCCGGTGATCAGGCTCAGGGCGTCCGCCGTCTTGTGCCACTCGGCGTCAATCGCGCTAAAGATCTTTTTACGCAGCCTGGCATCGCCCACCAGATCGGCGTAGCGCGAGGCCAGCGCCAGATCGCTCTTGGCCAGCACCATGTCCATGTTGCTCAGCAGGGTGCGGAAAAACGGCCACTGCCGGTACATTTTTTTCAGCAGCGCCAGCGCCTCCTTGCGGCTCTCGGGCGAATTGCCCTGGTCGAGAAACTGCTCGATCGCGCTGCCGAAGCCGTACCAGCCGGGCAGCGTCAGCCGGCACTGGCCCCAGCTGAAGCCCCACGGAATGGCGCGCAGGTCCTCGATCTGCTGCGAAGGCTTGCGCGAGGCCGGGCGCGAGCCGATGTTGAGTTCGGCGATCTCGCGGATTGGCGTGGCGCTGAAAAAATACTCGGTGAAGCCCGGCGTTTCGTACACCAGCGCCCGGTAGGCGGCCATGCTGGCCACGGACAGGGCGTCGGCGGCCTGCAAAAAGGCCTGGGTCGCCGGCTTGGTCGGCTGCAGCAGCGTCGCCTCCAGCGTGGCCGCCACCAGGGTTTCCAGGTTGCGCCGGCCGATCTCGGGGTTGGCGTACTTGGAGCCGATCACCTCGCCCTGCTCGGTCAGGCGGATCTGCCCGCGCACCGTGCCCGGCGGCTGCGCCAAGATGGCCTGGTAGCTCGGGCCGCCGCCCCGGCCCACCGTGCCGCCCCGGCCATGGAACATCCGCAAAGTAATGCCGTGCGCAGTGGCGAGCTGGTCAAACAGTTCCACCAGCGCGATCTCGGCGCGGTACAGCTCCCAGTTGCTGGTGAAGATGCCGCCGTCCTTGTTGCTGTCGCTGTAGCCGAGCATGATGTCCTGCTCGGAGCCGCTGCGCTGCATCAGCCGGGCCACGCCCGGCACCGCATAGAACTCCCGCATGATGGGCGCGGCATTGCGCAGGTCTTCGATTGTCTCGAACAGCGGCACCACGATCAGGTCGCAGCTCGACCCTGCCTTGCCTTGCGCATCTTCCAGCAGGCCGTGCATCAGGCCCACTTCCTTTTGCAGCAGCAGCACTTCGAGCAGGTCGCTTACGGTTTCGGTGTGGCTGATGATGTAGTGGCGAATCGCTTCCTTGCCAAACCGGGTGCGCGCCGTGAGCGCGGCTTCGAAAATGGCAAGCTCGGTTTGGGCCAGTGCCGAATACTCCGTGCCCAGAACCCGCAGCGGCCGGGCGTCGTTGAGCATTTTCAGGAGCAGCGCGCGCTTGGCGGCTTCGTCCAGGCTCGCATAGCCGGGCTCGATGCGCGCCACCGCCAGCAGTTCGGCCACCACTTCCTCGTGCTTGTCGGAGCTTTGGCGCAAATCGACCGTGGCCAGGTGAAAGCCGAACACTTCGACCGCGCGTATCAGCGGGTGCAGGCGCTGGGCCGTCAGGGCTTGTCCATGGTGGCTGATGAGCGATGCCTGCAGCGTGCGCAGGTCGGCCAGGAAGTCCTCGGCCCGTGCATAGGGGTTCTGCGGCGCCACCGCATGGCGCGCCGCCTCGCCGCCGGTCAGTTCCCTGAGGGTGGCGGCCAGGCGCGCGTAAACGCCGGTCAGCGCGCGGCGGTAGGGCTCGTCCTGGCGGTGTTCGCTGGTGTCGGGCGAGCGTTCGGCCAGCGCCTGCATGTCGGCGCTGCAGTCGACCAAAATGGCCGACATCGACAATTCGCCGCCCAGCAGGTGCACCTCGGTCAGGTAGTGGCGCAGCGCCACATCGGCCTGCCGGCGCAGCGCATGGTTCAGCGTGTCGGCGTTGACATTGGGGTTGCCGTCGCGGTCGCCGCCTATCCACTGGCCCATGCGCAAAAAGCTGTGGATCGGGTAGGTACCCAGCTCACGTTCGAGGCTGGCGTAGATCTTGGGGATCTCGCGCAGAAAGGTGGCCTCGTAATAGCTGAGCGCATTTTCAATTTCATCGGCCACGGTCAGCTTTGAAAAGCGCAGCAGGCGCGTCTGCCACAACTGCATCACGCGGGCGCGCAGCTGCGCCTCGTTGGCCGCGAGTTCGCGCGGGCTCAAGGCGTCCTTGGCGGCATTGACGGCCAGCGCCAGCGCCTTGATGCTGTCGCGCGCCGTGAGCAGCTGCGCAATGCCGCGCTCGGCGTCCAGGATGCTCTTGCGCTGCACTTCGGTCGGGTGGGCGGTCAGCACCGGCGAGACGAAGCTGCGCGCCAGCATCGCCGAGATGGCGCCCGGCGCGATGCCGGCCCAGCGCAGGCGGGCCAGCGCCACCTCGATGCTGCCTTCCTGGGTGTCGCCCGCGCGCTCGTGCACGGCCCGGCGGCGGATGTGGTGGCGGTCTTCGGCCAGGTTGGCCAGGTGGCTGAAGTAGGTGAAGGCGCGGATCACACTGACGGTCTGGTCGCCGCTCAGGTCTTTCAGCAATGTTTTCAGCGCCTTGTCGGCTTCCTGGTCGGCATCGCGCCTGAAGGCCACCGACAGGGTGCGCACCTGCTCGATCAGCGCATAGGCGGCCACGCCTTCCTGGTCGCGGATCACATCGCCCAAAATGCGGCCCAGCAGGCGGATGTCCTCGACCAGCGGGCGCTCGTTGTTTCTGGCGCGCACTGAGGGCCGGGCGGGCTTGGCCGCCTCGGCAGACGGCTTTTGACGGTCCGCCTGGGCGGTCTGCGGGGCCTCCTGCGGGGCTTTTTTCGTGCGTGCGGAAGAAGTGGGCATCCTGGCCTTTGGTGCGAACGGGTAAAAAGCGTACATGCTAGCATTCACCCCCTCTAAAGATTACCGACAGGTTAGCCGTGGCCGCAGCGTCCCAAACCCCCCTCCCAACGCTCAAGGTGGTGATTGCCACGCGTGAAAGCCGCCTGGCCATGTGGCAGGCCGGGCATGTCAAGGCGCTGCTCGAAAACCGGCTGGGCTGGCAGGTCGAGTTGCTGGGCATGACGACGCTGGGCGACCAGATCTTGGACCGCTCGCTGAGCAAGGTGGGCGGCAAGGGCCTGTTCGTCAAGGAACTGGAAGTGGCCCTTGCCGAAGGCCGGGCCGATCTGGCCGTGCATTCGCTCAAGGATGTGCCGATGGATCTGCCCGAAGGCTTCAGCCTGGCCTGCGTGCTGGAGCGGGAAGACCCGCACGATGCCTTTGTGTCCAACCAGTTCGCCTCGCTGGCCGAGCTGCCCCCGGGCGCGGTGGTGGGCACCTCCAGCCTGCGCCGGCTGGTGCTGCTCAAAGCTTTGCGGCCCGATCTGAGCATCCAGCCCCTGCGCGGCAACCTGGACACGCGGCTTCGAAAGCTCGACGAAGGCAACTACCACGCCATCGTGCTGGCCGCTGCCGGGCTCAAGCGGCTGAATCTGGGCTCGCGCATCCGCCACACCTTCACGCCGGGCGACATGCTTCCGGCAGCCGGGCAGGGCGCGCTGGGCATCGAGGTGCGGGCCGAGCGCAGCGACTTGCGCCAGGCCCTTGCCACCCTGGCGCATGCGCCGACCTGGCTCGCCGTCACGGCAGAGCGCACGGTGTCGCGCGCCATGGGCGGGAGCTGCTCCATGCCGCTGGCCGCTTTCGTCACCGCAAGCAACGCAGGCAGCCTCGAACTCAGCGCGGCGTGGGGCGAGCCGGCCATCGGCGAGGCGTCTGCCGGCCCTTCGGAGGCGCTGCCGGCGCCGCTGGTGCGGGCGCGGCAAACCGCCGTGGTCCGCAGCTTCGGCGAGGCCGAGGCGCTGGGCGAAGCCGTCGCCGCCCAGCTCCGTGCGGGCGGCGCGGTCTGGGCCGCCAACCCTGTGGCAGCCTGAGCCGCCGGCCAGCGTGACGACCGTGCGCGTTCTCGTGACCCGGCCCGCGCGCGACGCCGAGCCCTGGGTGCGGCAGTTGCGTCAGGCCGGCCTGGCCGCCGAGGCTTTTCCCTTGATCGACATCGCACCGGCCGCCGGTGCTGACCAGCGCCAGGCGCTCGACGAAGCCTGGCAGGCGCTGGACGGCTATGCGGCATGCTTGTTCGTCAGCGGGCATGCAGTGGACTCTTTTTTTCAACCAAATCCGGCTTTTGCGCATGCCCCGCCTGCGCAGGATGCTATTAATAAAATAGCGTTTCGCGGCGCAGCGGGGATACCGCCGCATTTGCGTTTCATGGCCCCGGGGCCGGGCACCGTGGCTGCGCTGCTGGCGGCGGGCGTTCCTGCCGCGCAGATTGATGCACCGGCGCCTGATGCCAGCCAGTTCGACTCCGAAGCGCTGTGGGACGTGATCGGCGGGCGGGACTGGCAGGGCGCCCGGGTGCTCATTGTGCGCGGGCTCAGCGAAGGTGCGCCGGGCAGTTCCTCGGGCCGCGACTGGATCGCTTCGCGGTGGCGCGCTGCCGGCGCAAGTGTCGATTTTGTCGCTGCCTACCAGCGCCGCGCGCCTTGCCTCAGCCAAGCCCAGGTGGAGCGCGCCCAGGCGGCCAGCGCCGACGGCTCGGTATGGCTCTTCAGCAGTTCGGAAGCCGTGGGCAACCTGATCCGGCAGGCAGGGCTGCAAGGGGTCGACTGGGGCCGTGCCCGTGCCGTGGCGACGCACCACCGTATCGTTGACGCGGCGCGAGCGGCGGGCTGGGGTGTTGTTGTGGCGTCACGCCCCGCGCTCAAGGATATTTTGGCTGTCCTCGCCTCGATAGAATCGCACCATCCATGAGCGAAAGTTCCTCGTCCCTGCCTCCATTGCTTCCGCCCGTGCCCCACGAGGCTGCGGCACCCGAGCGCATGCCGGCCCCGGCGCCCGCTCCGACAGAGGCGCATGCGACGCTGAGCGAAGCCTGGCTGGTTCCCCGCACCTGGGCCCTGGTCGTGGCGGGGCTGGCCGCAGGCGGCCTGCTCGGCAGCGCCTTGCTGTGGCAAAAGCTGGGCACCATTCAGGAAGAGCTGGCACGGCGCACCACCGATTCGAGTGCGCAGTCGATCGAGGCCCGCACCCTGGCGCGCGAGGCGCAGGACAGCAACCGGGAGCTCTCGCTGCGGGTGGCGGCGCAGGAAACCCGCCTGAGCGAGGTCAGCCTGCAGCGCGCGCAGCTCGAAGAGCTGATGCAAAGCCTGTCGCGCTCGCGCGACGAAAACTTGGTGGTCGATGTCGAATCCGACCTGCGCCTGGCCCAGCAGCGGGCATTGCTGACCGGCAGCGCCGAGCCCTTGCTGGCAGCGCTCAACTCGGCCGAGCTGCGCCTGAGCCGCGCCGCCCAGCCCCGCCTCAATCCTCTGCAGCGTGCCATCACCCGGGATATCGACCGCATCAAGAGCGCCACCGTGACCGACGTGCCGGCGCTCATGCTCAAGCTCGATGAACTGTCCCGCCTGGTCGATGAGCTGCCCGTCCTCAACGAGATGGTGACGAACAGCGTGCCGCTGGCGGCGACCGACCAGGCGCTGGCCCCGGAGCCTGCCGCGTCGGCCACTGGCAGCGCCTGGCTGCCTGGCCTGGATACGCAGGCACTGCGGTCCTGGTCGGGGCGCATGCTGGGCAGCCTGTGGGCCGAAGCCCGGCAGTTGCTGCGCGTCAGCCGCATCGACCAGCCCGAGGCCGCGCTGCTGGCGCCCGAGCAGTCGTTTTTCCTGCGCGAAAACCTCAAGCTCCGGCTGCTCAATGCCCGCCTGGCGCTGCTTTCGCGCCAGACCGATGCCGCACGCGCCGACCTGCTCAACGCCAGCCTCTGGATGGGCAAGTATTTCGATCCTGCCGCGCGCAAGACCCAGGCGGCGATGGAACTGCTGGCGCAGGTGCAGAGCCAGCTCAAGACCACCGAGCTGCCGCGGCTGGACGAGACCATGGCCGCGCTGGCCACGGCCGCCGCCGGCCGTTAGCCGTTCACCACTGCACGGGTACAACGATCATGCGCGCCGCCCTCTGGTTCATGGCCCTGTTCGGCATCGCCGTCGCGGTGGCGCTGTTTGCCGGCAATAACCAGGCGGTTGTCACCGTCTTCTGGCCGCCGCACCGCATCGATATTTCTTTCAACCTGATGGTGCTGCTGCTCGCCGGCCTGTTCCTGATGCTCTACCTCGCGTCGCGGGCCATGACCGCCGTGTTTTCCCTGCCGGTCGAGGCGCGTCGCTGGCGTGCCCAGCAAAAAGAGCGCGCCATGTACGGCGCACTCATGGATGCGCTGGCGCACCTGATGGCAGGGCGTTACATCCGTTCGGCCAAGTCGGCCCAGAATGCGCTGGCGCAGGAAAAAAGCCTGGGCGTGGCCACCGATGAGTCCGGCCATCACGCCGGCGGCCACAGCGACAGCCTGGCCAGCCAGTTGCGGTCGCTGGCGCACCTGCTGGTGGCCGAGAGCGCGCAGGCGCTGCAAAACAAGGCCCAGCGGGACCAGCATCTGCAGCTGGCGCTGCAGTATTCGGGCACCCGCCATGCGCAGGAAATGCGCGAAGGCGTTTTGTTTCGTGCGGCAAGGTGGGCGCTGGAGGAGCACGATGCCGCAGCCACCCTGGAGTGGCTGGGCCAGCTGCCCCAGGGCGCGGCCCGCCGCACGCTGGCCCTGCGCATGAAACTGCGCGCGGCCCGCTATGGACGCCATACCCTGGCAGCGCTGGAGACGGCCCGCCTGCTGGCCAAGCACCGCGCTTTTTCACCGGTGGCGGCCCAAAGCATCGTGCGCGGCCTGGCGCTGGAGCTGCTCAATGATGCCCATGATCCCGCGCAGCTTCAGCAGGCCTGGTCGCTGCTGGACGACAGCGAGCGCGCCATGCCCGAGCTCGGGGTGCATGCGGCGGCGCGGCTGATGAGTTTGAATGGCGACGCGGCGCTGGCCCGCGCCTGGCTGCTGCCGGTCTGGGACAGCATGGTGCAGGCGCGCTCGGAGCTGGGCGACAACCTGCGCATCAAGCTGATCAGCGTGCTTGAGGACGGCATGGACTCGCTCGATGCCGAGTGGCTGGCGCGTATCGAGGCGGCGCAGTTCAACCGGCCGCGCGACGCCAACCTTTTGTACCTGGCCGGCATGGCCTGCCTGAGCCGCCAGCTCTGGGGCAAGGCGCGCCAGCTGCTGACGCAGGCCGCGCCGGCCTTGCAGGATCGGCTGCTGCACCGCAATGCCTGGCGCGCGCTGGCCGTGCTGGCCGAACAGCGCGGCGACGAAGCCGCTGCCATTGAGGCCTACAAGCGCGCCGCCCAGCTGTAGGCGGCCCGGCCAGCAACTGCCAACTGCATATTGCCTGGCATGAGGCAGCTTCATGACGAGCGATACCAGTTCCACGCCAAGGCAGCAACAACGATCCAGATAAAGATAATGGCGATTGCCCCCGAATAGCTCTTGGGCCGATCCTGCCGGGCCTGCATCCAGCGGTCCGCTTCCAGCCGGCAGGTGGCCACGACTTCATCGGGCAGCAGGCGCACCGCCAGCCAGATCATTGCCGGCAGCAAGAGCGCTTCGTCCAGGTAGCCCAGAACGGGAATGAAATCGGGAATCAGGTCGATCGGGCTCAAGGCATACGCCACCGCCACAAAACACACCACCTTGGCCAGCAGCGGCGTGGCCGGATGGCGCCGGGCAAACCACAGCATGACCGCATCGCGCTTGATGCGCCTGGCCCACTGCCGAATCGGGTCGGTGATTGCCATGGTGGCAAAGCCTTTCGTTAAAACCTCTGGATTTTGCTTTCGCCGCATTTTCAACCGGGCAAAAAAAAGCCGCAGCACGAGGGATGCGGCCTTGGCTCAAGCCGGACACCGCCATCCTTTTTCAAGAATAGGCGGTGTCCGACCAGCACCGGTCGTTCAGCCGGCCGACTTTTCGAACGGCAGCGGCATGCTGCCCAGGTCACGCTTGGTTTCCACCAGCACCAAGGGCGCCTCGTCCACCACGACGGCAGGCGGGCGCTCGCGCGGCACCTGGATCGGCTTGACTTCGGCGGCGATGGCCGCCTTTGCTTCAGCGATCTTGGCCGCATCCGAGTTGATCCACTGCAGGCCCGAACTCTCTGCCACCTGCGCCAGGTCCTGCAAAGGCAGGTCGTACGCCTGCACCTTGGGCAGGGCGCCAGCGGTCGCGACAGGTGTTGCTGCCGCTGGCGCCACGGGCACCGGTGCCTGCACAGCGGCAGGCGCGGGTGCTTGTGCCGTCACTGGCGCTGGGCTGGCTGGCGCAGCCGATGCCACTGCTACGAATTCAGCAGCTACTGGCGCTTGCTGATCCTGCGGTTGAGCCGGATTTGTCTCAAAAACATCGGTTCTGGCCACGGCCTCGGTGCCCTCGACGGCCTGTTCGTTGCGTTCTCCGCGTTCACCCCGTTCACGCCGGTCGCGGCCATAACGGTCACGGCTGCGGCGTTCGCGTGGCTGGCGCTCCTGGCTGTCTTCCTGGCCGTCCGGGCGGGCCGCAACCTCATCGGCCGCAAGCACCGGGGCAGCCGGGCTGCCGACTTCGGCAGGAACCGGCACTGCGGCTGGACGGGCGGCATCGAAAATGTCAGCCTGGGCCGCAGCAACCGGTGCGGCGGCTGCGTCAGTCCGCTCGCCGCGGCGCTCGTTGCGGCGACCGTTGCGCTCTACGCCCCGTTCACCGCGCTCAGCCCGTTCACCACGCTCACGCGCAGCCTCGCCAGAGGCCTCTTCGCCACGCCCTTCGGCGCGGACCTCCTGCCGTCCTTCTCCGCGTCCGCCCTGTGGGCGGCGGTCGTTCTCACGCAACGGCTCCTGTGCCGGTCGTTCCTGGCGCGGCGCTGGCGCATCGCTCCCCGCCGCAGCGGCCATGGCGGCCTGGTTGGCAAGCGCCAGATCCTGTTCGGCGGCATCGCGCGGTGCGCGCTCACCGCGTTCCGAGCGCTCGGCACGCTCTGGGCGCTCCCCGCGTGGGCGGTTCCGGTCACCACGGCCCTCGCGGTTTGGTCCTTCGTTGCCACGCGGCTGGGCGTCGCCGGCATTCTCGCCGCGGCTGTCAGGCCGATTTTCAGCGCGGTGGTCACCGGCTGCCGGACGTTCCTGGCGTTCTGGACGTTCCTGACGCTCGGGGCGGCCTCCTTCGGCACGTCCTTCGGCATGACGGTCGCGGCGTTCGCCGTTACGACCCTCAGGACGGGCTTCGGACGAGGCGGTTTCGGCGCGGCCGTCACGCCCACGGCCGCGACGGCTGTCGCGCCCGCCACGCTCGGGCCGTTCGCCGCGTCCCTCGGCAGGACGGCTTTCACGCGGTGCCTCGTCCTTTTTCACTTCACGCAAGACCGGCGCAGCCGGTGTTGGCGCTGGCGCCGGGGTGTCGGCCATGCCGAACAGGTTTTTGATCCAGCTGAACAGGCCTGTTTCTGCCGGGGCAGGTGCCGGAACATGAACGGGCGCCGGAGGTGGCGCCTTGGGCGCTGCGGCAGCGACTGCCACCGGTTTTGGCGGCGCCATCGGGGCCGGGGCATCGGGCAGCACGCCCTTGATGATGGGTTCCTGCTTGTTGTGCTTTTCCTGGCTGCGGCGCGTCACCGTGGTCGGGTCTTCATGCTCCTCGGCCATCTTGTAGCTGGCTTCGATGTTGTCCAGGCGGGGATCGTCGTGCTTCAAGCGCTCTAACTTGTAGTTGGGGGTTTCCAGCGTCTTGTTGGGCACCAGCAGCACGTTGATGCGCTGCTTCATCTCGATCTTGCTGATTTCCGAGCGCTTTTCATTCAGCAGGAACGACGCCACATCGACCGGCACTTGGCATAGCACCGAGGCGGTGCTGTCTTTGAGCGACTCTTCCTGGATGATGCGCAGAATCTGCAGCGCCGAGCTTTCGGTGTCGCGGATGTGGCCGGAGCCGCCGCAGCGCGGGCAGGGAATCGACGCGCCTTCGGAGAGGGCCGGGCGCAGCCGCTGGCGGCTCATTTCCATCAGGCCGAACTTGCTGATGGTGCCGAACTGCACCCGGGCGCGGTCTTGCCGCAGCGCGTCGCGCAGGCGGTTTTCCACATCGCGGCGGTTGCGCGACTCTTCCATGTCGATGAAGTCGATGACGATCAGGCCGCCCAGGTCACGCAGGCGCATCTGGCGCGCCACCTCGTCAGCAGCCTCCAGATTGGTGCGGGTGGCGGTTTCCTCGATGTCGCCGCCCTTGATGGCGCGCGCCGAGTTGACGTCGATCGACACCAGTGCCTCGGTGTGGTCGATGACGATGGCGCCGCCCGAAGGCAACTGCACCGTGCGGGCGTAGGCCGACTCGATCTGGTGCTCGATCTGGAAGCGCGAGAACAGCGGCGCGTCGTCGCGGTAGCGCTTGACGCGGTGCTCATGCTCGGGCATCACATGCGCCATGAACTGGCGCGCCTGCTCGTACACGTCGTCGGTGTCGAACAGAATATCGCCGATGTCGCTGTTGAAGTAATCACGGATGGCGCGGATCACCAGGCTCGATTCCTGGTAGATCAGGAAGGCGCCCTTGCCGCCCTTGCCGGCGCCATCGATGGCTGTCCAGAGCTTGAGCAGGTAGTTCAAATCCCATTGCAGTTCAGGCGCGCTGCGGCCGATGCCCGCGGTGCGGGCAATGATGCTGGCGCCGGCCGGGTATTCCAGCTTGTCCATCGCCTCCTTCAACTCGGCGCGGTCCTCGCCCTCGATGCGGCGCGACACGCCACCGCCACGCGGGTTGTTGGGCATCAGCACCACATAACGGCCGGCCAGCGAGACAAAGGTGGTCAGCGCCGCGCCCTTGTTGCCGCGTTCCTCTTTTTCCACCTGGACCAGCAGTTCCTGGCCTTCCCGGATCACATCGCTGATGCGCGCCTGGCTGACCGACACACCTTGCGTGAAGTACTGCTTGGAG
The DNA here is from genome assembly GCA_028292745.1 of Polaromonas sp. Classification (GTDB taxonomy): domain Bacteria; phylum Pseudomonadota; class Gammaproteobacteria; order Burkholderiales; family Burkholderiaceae_C; genus Polaromonas. The sequence continues at coordinate 47,889 of JAQGLT010000069.1, forward strand.
ATTTCCTTGAACGGCAAGAAGCCGTGGCGGTCCTCGCCGTAGTCGACGAAGCACGCTTCCAGCGACGGCTCGACGCGGGTGACGACGGCCTTGTAGATATTGCCCTTGCGCTGTTCGCGCCCTTCAATTTCAATTTCGTAGTCGAGGAGTTTTTGTCCGTCGACAATCGCCAGGCGGCGTTCTTCGGCCTGTGTGGCGTTGACCAACATGCGTTTCATGGGTATTCCTTCATCTTCTTCGTTCTAAAACCCAAAAATGGGTGAACGACGCCATAAGCAACGCAGTGCGAACGTGGGGAATTGCCGGAGAGCTTTTGACGGGCACCGGCCGACTGAAATCAGTCAGCCAGTTTCAGTCTGGGCGTTGGCGCATGGATGGGGTGAGCAGGTATCTGACAGGATTTGCTACAGAAAAAGTAGCTGTTTGCGCCCGCTGTTGAAGGGCGGCAGGCTGATTTATGCCGTAAAGCAGGGCCAGAAGGCGCCGCAGGCAACTAAAAATCAGACTGACCGGTGCTGTCATCAGAAGGTTACCTGTTAAAGGACTTGGTCTCACCTGGATCCGCATGCAGCCAGCAGTTTCTTCACTGGCGGCTGCACACATTGGTATTCCGTAGTTGTATTCGCAAAACGTCGGCTCGTCCGCATGGCAAAACCCGGTGGCGAGGTGCCTGGCACGCGTCGCTTGCGGGTAGCTGCCACCGGTGGCATCGACCTTCCAGCGAGGCTGTCTGCAGGCCTTTTAAAGGCTGTGGATAGGTGTGGACTAAACTCCAGACAAATCAACTACTTACAGCTTATCGCTAGTGAAACACATTATAGGGGCAGCTTCAGGCAAAGCGAAACGCCCGGCAAAAGCGCCTGTCCGACCTGTGACTGCAGTCATTGCGCCCAGAATCGAGCCTTCACCCGCACCTTTAACTGCACCTCGAAAGCCTGAATTAGTCGCTGTGGCGCTTCCCCAGGCGACTCTGGTCACGGTCGAGGAAGATTACGCGGGTCAGCGGCTCGACAATTTCCTGATCCGCCAGCTCAAGGGGGTGCCCAAGACCCACGTCTACCGCATCATTCGCAGCGGTGAGGTGCGGGTGAACAAGGGCCGGGCACATGCCGACACGCGCGTCGAGGCTGGCGACATCGTGCGCCTGCCACCTGTTCGCACATCCGAGCGTGCGGAGCAGAAAGCCCAGGCGATGGCTGAAGAAGTGGCACGCCACGGTGCCAGTTCCACCGTTGGCGGCTATGCGCCTTCACGCGAATTCCCCATTCTTTTCGAGGACGACTTTCTGCTTGCGATCGACAAGCCCGCAGGCGTGGCCGTGCACGGCGGCAGCGGCGTGAGCTTTGGCGTCATCGAGCAACTCCGGATGGCCCGGCCCGATGCCGACTTTCTGGAACTGGTGCATCGGCTAGACCGCGAAACCAGCGGCATCTTGCTGATCGCCAAGCGTCGCATGGCGCTCAAACTGCTCCAGGAGCAATTCCGGGAGCGCGAAACCGACAAGGTGTACCTGGCATTGGTCGGCGGTAACTGGCCCGCCAGCCAGCGCGTGATCGACAAGGGGCTGCACAAATACCTGCTGCCCAATGGCGAACGGCGCGTCAAGATCGTGCCCAACGACCACCCTGACGCCATGCGCTCGGTCACGCTGGTCAAGGTGAAGGCGCAGATTGCCGCCAATCCGCTCGCATCAGGCATGCCGTTTACCTTGCTTGAAGTCACCATCAAGACCGGGCGCACCCACCAGATCCGTGTGCATCTGGCCGATGCGGGGCATCCGATTGCCGGAGATGACAAGTATGGCGATTTTGAGCTGAACAAGGCACTGCAGCGCAGCAGCGACGGCGCCACATCGCTGAAAAGAATGTTTTTGCACGCCTGGAGTTTGAAATTCAACCATCCCAAAACCCGTAAGGCAATCCAGCTCCAGGCGGCTTTGCCGCAGGAACTCCAGCAATTCCTGCCGTCACGGGGGCCGGAGCCCCTTCTGTGAAAGCTGTAAATTCCTGAGAAATTGCATGACCGTCTGAAGGCTTGCCTGGCATGCGGCGACAATCCGCCGCATGCAATCTAGAAACTTTGACCTGATCGCCTTCGATTGGGACGGCACCCTGTTTGATTCGACCCAGATCATCGTGCGCTGTATTCAGGCAGCGGTATGCGACGTGGGCGGCAAAGAGCCCACGGCGCAAGCCGCGGCTTACGTCATTGGATTGGGCTTGATGCAAGCCCTTGCCCATGCCGCCCCTGACGTGCCGCCTGAAAAATATCCTGAACTGGGTGCGCGCTACCGTCACCATTACGCCAGGCACTTCAATGACCTGAGCCTGTTTGCCGGGGCGTTGCCGCTGCTCGATGCGCTCAAGGCACGCGGCCACCTGCTCGCGGTGGCGACTGGAAAATCGCGTCGTGGCCTGGATGAAGCACTGCAAAGCGTTGAACTCAAAGGTGTTTTTGACGCGTCACGCACAGCGGATGAAACGGCGGGCAAACCCGACCCGCTGATGCTGCAGGAACTGATGGCACAGTTTGACCTTCCTGCTGACAGAGTATTGATGATCGGGGACACCACCCACGACTTGCAGATGGCGCTCAACGCCGGTTGCGCCAGTGTCGGGGTCAGCTACGGCGCCCATGAACCCGAAGCCTTCACCTATTTAAGGTCACTCCATGTCGCGCATTCGGTGCAGGATCTGCACGGTTGGCTGCTTGTTCATGGCTGAGGCCCGCAATGCCTGCCATGGATGAGCTGATACCGCTTTGCCGTGGTTCGGATTTGCTCGACAGTGGCCTGGCAGTGCCTTTTGATGTCAACTATGCCGGCCAGACCTGCCGCGCTTTCGCTGTCCGTTATCGAGGGACGCCACACGCTTATCTCAACCGCTGTACCCATGTGGCCATGGAACTCGATTGGCAGCCCAACCGGGTGTTTGACGAAGGCGGCCAGTGGCTGCTCTGTGCCAGCCATGGCGCTGCCTACCGGCCCGATACCGGCCAATGCGCAGCAGGGCCTTGCCGCGGCGGGCTGGTCAAGATCATGCTTACCGAGCGCGGCGGCATTGTTTATTGGCATGCTGCTTACAACCTCAAGCCGGTCTTGTTTTAATATTTCTCTAAACTAGCGCCCATGAACGAATCAAACCGCCCCGGCAACACCGATCCTTTTTCCGACCCCTCCAAGGCCTCCGAGGTTCAGTCAGACCAGCCGGAAGCACTTTATCCACGGGCGAATGCTGCGCCGGAACTCAGTGCAAGAAATTCTGCTGGCATCGATCCTTCCAGCGTTCCTGGCTGGGAACGGGCGACGCTGGAAAAACTTGCTTTCGCGTCGCTGAACGAGCAAAAAGCCACACGTCGCTGGAAGACCTTTGTTCGCCTGTCCTGGCTGCTGTTTTTGGTGGTGCTGGTGTGGCTGGCGCTGCACCGTGGCAATTCGGTAACCGATGCCAGTGTCGCGCACACGGCCGTGGTTGAAATCAAGGGCGAAATCGCAGCTGGAGCGGACGCCAGTGCCGAATTTGTCAATGCCGCATTGCGTACGGCTTTTGAGGATGCCGGCTCGAAAGCTATTGTGCTGCTGATCAACTCACCCGGTGGCAGTCCTGTGCAGGCAGGCATGATGAATGATGAAATCCTGCGTCTTAAGGCCAAGCACAAGAAGCCGGTCTATGCCGTCGTGGAAGAAAGCTGTGCCTCGGCTGCCTACTATATTGCCGTGTCGGCCGACCAGATTTTTGTTGACAAGGCCAGCATCGTGGGAAGCATTGGTGTGCTGATGGACGGGTTTGGATTTACCGGTTTGATGGACAAGCTGGGCGTTGAGAGGCGTTTGCAGACTGCCGGGGAAAACAAGGGTTTCCTCGACCCGTTCAGCCCGCAAAGTGACAAGCAGCGTGCTTTTGCCCAGGGAATGCTGAACCAGATTCACCAGCAGTTCATCGCCGTGGTCAAGGCGGGGCGAGGCGCCCGCCTGAAGGAAACACCGGAAATGTTCAGCGGACTTTTCTGGAGCGGCCAGCAGGCGGTCGAGCTGGGCCTTGCCGATCACCTGGGAAATCTGGAGTACGTGGCCCGCGAGGTTGTCAAGGTTGAAGAAGTCATCGATTACACGCGGCGGGACAACGTGGCTGAGCGTCTGGCCAAGAAGTTCGGTGCCGCCATGGGAGAGGGCGCTATACAGGCTTTCAAAGCCTTACCGGCCTTGCGTTAACCCCAAAAAAGAGTCTAGCAATTCAAAGCCCGCGACCTGCCGGCTTTTTTACGAGCCTGCCGAACTCAGCGCCCAATACAGAAAACAGTGGGCATATCCAGCGGGAGTACAGGCTTGTCACGCTTCCATTGGCTGGCCTGCGCGCTGCGGGAGACGCTGTTGCCCATCGTCAAGCCGCAACTCAGCGCCAGCCGGGTATTGCCCTGCAAGGTTTGCAGCAAGGCCTGAAGCAAGGCGGCGTTGCGGTAAGGTGTTTCAATGAAAAGCTGGGTTTGACCGGTCTTCAGCGCCAGCGATTCCAGTTCCCGAATGCGCTGGGCCCGACCAGCTGGATCTTGCGGCAGGTAGCCCGAAAACGCGAAATTCTGACCATTCAGGCCACTTGACGCAAGCGCCAGCATGAGCGACATCGGTCCTGTCAACGGGACCACTTGCAGTCCCAGGTCATGCGCTGCGCGCACCACGGACGAGCCGGGGTCGGCAATGGCCGGCATGCCGGCTTCGCTGACCAACCCCATATCCTGGCCCTCCAAGGCCGCCGCCAAAAGCGGCCGGGCGTCAAAGTTGCCGCTGTGGTCGCCCTTTTTATGTACCTCACGCGGCAACTCCTGAATCTGCAGGGCCTGCACCGGCAAACGCAAGGGATGCAGTGCGCTGATGCGCTTGAGGTAGGCGCGTGTGCTTTTTGCGTTTTCGCATACCCAGCAGCCCAGCCGGGCTGCCGTCTGAAGGGTGGCTTCAGGCATCACATCCTGTAGCGAAGCCTGCTGCTCGCAACCGAAATCAAGCGGTGCGGGCACCAGGTAAAGTTTGCCTTTGGTAGCGCTCATGTAATGGCCTTGTTGCCTGTCAGCAGAGCCACGCCAGCGGCGCGGAGCAGCTGGCAGGTGCGGATCAGCGGCAAGCCAATCAAGGCGGTTGGATCGTCGCTTTCAATCGATTCAAGCAGCGCAATGCCCAGGCCTTCGCTTTTGGCGCTGCCAGCGCAGTCGTAAGGCTGCTCGGCGCGCAGATAGTTTTCGATTTCACTGTCGTCCAGGTCGCGGAATTTCACCCGGACAGCAGACAGGCTGCTTTGCTCAAATCCGCCTTCCAGGCAAACCACGGCGACTGCGGTCTGAAAAATAACGGTCTGGCCCCGCATCTGACGCAACTGGACGACCGCTCGTTCATGGCTGCCCGGCTTGCCAAGGGGCAGGCCGTTCAGGTCAGCCACCTGATCGGAGCCGATGACGACCGCCCGAGGATTGGTTTTTGCCACGGCAAGCGCTTTGGCTAGCGCCAGGCGTTCGGCAAGCTGACGCGGTGTTTCATCCGGCCACGCGGTTTCATCGACATGGGGCGCGATCACCTCGAAGGGAATTGACAGGCGCTGCAGCAGTTCGCGACGGTAGGATGAGGTCGAGCCGAGAATGAGCGAGCGACTGGATGGCCCGGGGGCTGTGCAGGCAAGAGGGGAGGGTGATTCAGGAATCAAAATGGCGGCTAAGTTCATTGCTTGATTCTCTTACACTGACGATATGTCCAAATCTCTTCAAGCCAGCCGGCTCAACATGCAGGCCTTTGCTCAGGAAGGCCTGCCGCTCATTGAAACCACTTTGCTACAAAATCTGGAGCGCCTTGCGCAGGAGGCGCAAGCGCTAACACCCGATTCGGCTGTTAGTTGGCAGGCACGGGCCGAGTTGAGGCCGGGCTCGGGCGCTGAAGATGATGTGTGGTTGCATCTGCTTGCCAAGACATCCGTCCCGCTGACCTGCCAACGTTGCATGGGCACTGTCGCCACGGTGCTGGAAGTCGATCAGTGGTATCGCTTTGTGGCAACCGAAGACATCGCGATGGCCGAAGATGATGAGTCCGAAGAGGACTTGCTTGTCATGGAACCCCACTTTGACCTTGTCGCTGTATTGGAGGACGAGTTGCTGATGGCGCTGCCGCTGGTGCCCATGCATGAAGAATGCCCGGTGGCCCCGGTTTTCCAGGCTGGCGATGAAGCGCTGGCGGGTCCAGACAGCGGAAAAACTGCAAAGGACGAGAAGCCCAACCCCTTTGCTGTCCTGGCACAGTTAAAAAAGAAAAACTGAACTGCGTAAAGCAAATTCTGAAGATGAAGTCCAAGAACGATTGTTGATAGGCGACTTTTTTGTATCGGGCTATAATCCAAGGCTTCGCGTACCAAGGTAGTGATGCTGCCCTTTATGGACTAATAAAGGGATCCAGTTCACCAGACTTCAAAATTTGGTGCGAAATTTACCAACACTATCATCCTTCTCAGGAGCGAATCATGGCTGTCCAGCAAAATAAAAAGTCCCCTTCCAAGCGCGGCATGCACCGCTCACACAATGCCCTGACCGTACCGGGCATTGCCGTGGAATCCACCACTGGCGAAATCCATTTGCGTCATCACATCAGCCCCACTGGTTTCTACCGTGGCCGCAAGGTGCTGAAAACCAAAGCTGAAGCTTAATCTCACGCTTCAGACAGGGCCCGCACTTATACTGCGGGCCTTTCTTTTGCCAAAAAATCCATATTTGACTGAATCGGTCCCTTTATGATTAGGATCGCTGTTGATGCCATGGGGGGCGATATCGGTCCCAACGTCACACTGGCAGCCAGTTTGGCTTTTCTGCAGGCGCATTCAGATGCCCATCTGGTGGTGGTGGGTCAACCCGAGTCGCTGGCGGCACACCCGTTGCATGCCCGGTTGCAGTCGCATGCGCGGTGTGAGATCGTCACAGCCAGTGAAATTGTCACCATGGACGATTCGATAGAAATTGCCTTGCGCCGCAAGAAAAACTCATCCATGCGGGTAGCAATTAACCAAGTCAAGGAGGGAAGAGCCCAAGTAGCCGTGTCCGGCGGCAATACCGGGGCATTGATGGCCATTGCCCGCTATGTGCTGAAAACCCTGGAGGGCATTGACCGGCCCGCGATCGCTTCGCAATTGCCTAATGCAGCCGGCAAAGCGACCACCATGCTGGACTTGGGCGCGAATGTTGACTGCACCGAAGAGCATTTGCTGCAGTTTGCGGTGATGGGCTCCGCGCTGGTCGCCGCCATAGCAGACAACCCTTCTCCCACTGTCGGCCTGCTTAATATCGGTGAAGAAGCGATCAAGGGGGGCGACATGATCAAAAAGGCGGGCAAGCTCCTCAGAGCCGCGTCTGATGCCGGCGACATCAATTTTTATGGAAATGTCGAGGGCAACGACATCTTCAAGGGCACGACCGATCTGGTGGTGTGTGATGGTTTCGTCGGCAATGTTGCCCTCAAGAGCAGCGAAGGCCTCGCCCACATGATAGGCGACTATATCAAGGCCGAGTTCTCGCGAAACCTCTTGACAAAAATGGCAGCAATGGTGGCTTACCCGGTGTTGTCCGCCTTTAAGAAAAGATTTGATCACAGGCGTTACAACGGGGCAGCATTGCTGGGGTTGCGCGGCCTGGTTTTCAAAAGCCATGGATCGGCAGATGTTTTTGCTTTCGAGCAGGCTCTGAATCGTGCATATGATGCGGCCCGCAACAACCTGCTCGAAAGAGTCCGGGAAAGGATCGCCCACGCCGCGCCTTTGCTCATCGCCGCTAGCACTGTATTGGCTGCCGAAGACGCACCAGCGGTTTCCCCACTGATTGTCGTTTCGAGCGACTCAACATTGGCGCATTAATTTAATGACCCGTTATTCACGTATCACCGGCACTGGCAGTTACCTCCCTCCGCGTCGTCTAACCAATGCTGCACTGGCGGCAGAACTGGCTGGCAAGGGGGTAGAAACGTCAGACGAATGGATAGTGGAGCGCACCGGCATTAAAGCCCGACATTTTGCGGCTCCAGAAGTAGCGAGCAGTGACTTGGGGCTGGAAGCAGCCAGACGGGCCATTGAAGCGGCAGGCTTGCAGGTTACTGACATTGATCTCATTATCGTGGCCACTTCCACGCCCGATATGGTGTTCCCCTCGGTCGCTTGCATTTTGCAGCACAAGCTGGGTATTGCTGGCTGTCCTGCCTTTGATATCCAGGCTGTATGCAGCGGGTTTGTCTATGCTTTGACTGTGGCCGATGCGATGATCAAAAGTGGTGCGGCAAACAAGGCGCTGGTCGTTGGCGCTGAAGTGTTTTCACGCCTTCTTGATTTTTCCGACCGTACCACTTGTGTGCTTTTTGGAGATGGCGCTGGTGCCGTGGTGCTTGAAGTTTCCGAGACAGCCGGCCTATTGGCAAGCGACTTGCACGCGGACGGGAAACATACAGGCATTTTGTGTGTTCCCGGAAATGTTTCAGGCGGTCAGGTCCTGGGTAGCGCGCTTCTCGAAATGGACGGGCAGGCGGTTTTCAAGCTGGCGGTCGGCGTGCTGGAAAGTGCTGCCCGCACAACCTTGGCAAAGGCCGGCTTGCATGAGTCAGATATTGACTGGCTGATTCCGCACCAGGCCAATCTGCGCATCATGCACAGCACGGCTAAAAAGCTGAAATTGCCCCTCGAAAAACTGATTGTCACGGTTGATCAGCATGGCAATACGTCGGCCGCATCAATTCCCTTGGCGCTGGATACAGCAGTGCGAAGCGGCAAGATTGAGAGGGGCGATATTCTCATGCTCGAGGGCGTAGGCGGCGGCTTCACCTGGGGCGCAGTGCTGCTGAAGTATTGAGATGCAAGGCTCTACGGCTTCCTCCCTCTTTTGGTGTCCCACTCAGCCTTTTTTCGATAGGTAGGCTGGTTTGAATTTCAGTGGGTTAGCGCTCAAGAGTCGAAGGGACTTTATTGCAGCTTTGCTGGTGTTGACAGCATTTGCTCTGGCGGGCTGGAAAATTGGCAGCCGATCATCAATGCCGGATTTTTTGCCTGCTGCCCAATTGTCAGTTTCAAAGCCCATCACGGGCCAGGGCGCTGCTGAAGCTGCAATTGCCGCACAGGTGCCCGTGCAGCGCTCCCCCGACGGTCTTTTTAACTTCAATGCCCGCTTTGTTTCCTCGCAGCCCGGTCAGGCGGTTCATGCCGCTTCTATGGTCGAGTTGCAGGGCGGTCGTCTGCGGGCTGTCTGGTTCTCCGGTTCACGCGAAGGGGCAGGGGATGTCACGATACAGACTTCTGTCATGAACCCTGAAACGTTGAACTGGAGCGAGGAAACAACGCTTTTTAACCGGCGGCAACTACAGCAGGACCTATGGCGTTACGTGAAAAAACTGGGGAATCCGGTCATCGCCCGTATGACTGATGAGTCGCTAATGATCTGTATGGTGAATGTTTCTATAGGTGGATGGGCTGGCAGTTCAATCACCTGGGCTCGTTCTACTGACGAGGGCACCAGCTGGAGCACTCCACGAAGGCTGGTGACTTCACCCTTTCTCAATATCAGCACCCTTGTCAAGGGCGCCCCGCTTTTTTACGCCAACGGTCACTTCGGATTGCCGGTTTATCACGAGTTTGTGACCAAATTTTCTGAGGTCCTTCGCATAAATGCTCAAGGGCAAGTGGTGGATAAAACCCGCATTCCAGGGAGTCAGACCAGTCTGCAACCGGTGATTCTGGTTACGGGATCCAGCAATGCACAGATGTACATGCGTTCGAGCAGCAGCACGGCCGTGATGATGTCAACGACAGGCGATGCAGGCCAAACATGGTCTTTTACACAACCCACTCGCAATGCCAATCCCGACTCGGCACTGGCTGGCGTGGTCACCGGTACGGGCCAGCAATGGCTGGCCTTAAATCCAAGCCGGAAAAACCGTGAAGTTTTGGCATTGCTGAGGGCTTCCGCTACCGGCTCATTTGATGGCGTTAGGCCCTGGATTGTGGAGGCGACTCCTGCGCCCGAAAAACTGCTATCGGTCATCGATTACGAACGTTTGCTGAGCAGGGAGCTCAGGACGCATGGTGCGAGCGAAATGCAGATACAGGCTTATGTAGGCAGCGCCAAACGCCAATTGTGCGGGACAAAAACCTGCGTGCAGGAATTCTCATACCCCTACTTGTTGCAAAGCCAAGATGGCTACCTGCATCTCATCTATACATGGCATCGCAGTCGCATCAAGCATATCCGTCTTGATCCTTTTCAAGTTCTTTCGTTTAACGGGGCGGAGCCGCCTGGCGTCCATGTCGCTTCCTTCGCTTACTGACCTGATGGCCCTACTGGGCATTGATCTTGTTTTATGCGGGGCTGTCTTGCATTTGCTGACCGGTCGTTTTGCTGCTACCTGGCAAGTGAAGTGGGCTGTAGCGATTTTCTTTGTGTTTTTATGGCTTCCGGTGGGACCATCGCATTTACCGATGTTGGCTTATGTCAGAGGTGTTACGTCGGATTTGAGTATCACCTTGGTTGTCCTGGCTTGTTTAAACGGATGGCGCTGCATCTGTCGGCTGCCCCCCATGGCTTGGCGCGAAACTATGGGTGTTAACGCATTTGTTGTTGTGGCAGCTGTGTTTTTGTATCCGCTGGCCCTGGGATGGGGTGATTGGGATGCTTATCGGCTGGGTTGGGGCTCGTTCGGCCTGTGGATCAGTCTGTTGGCGATTTCGGGCGGGGCATGGTTCAGCGGGCTACGAGTTTTTCCTGTTTTGATTGGCCTGGCTCTGCTTGGATGGGCCGCCGGCCTGATGGAATCAAGCAACCTTTGGGACTACCTTGTTGACCCCTGGCTGGCTATTGCTGCATTGGTTCAATGCGTAAAAGTCGGTGTGCAAGCATTGGTGCATCGGCACCGCCTTCCACTTGGGTTGCAAAACCTCTGATGATTGACAAAGGATCGAACAAGTATGAATACGGTAGACCAGTGATTTCTACAATAAAGCACAATTATTTTTACAACCTATAAATCGGAGTCATCATTTGAAATCATCTGCTTTTGTTTTTCCTGGACAAGGCTCCCAGTCCGTAGGAATGCTCGATGGATGGAATGATCATCCTGTCGTCCGAGACACCCTTGCCGAGGCTTCTGACGCGCTGGCTGAAGACATTGGCCGGCTCATCAAGGATGGCCCCAAGGAGGCGCTGGCCTTGACCACCAATACCCAGCCGGTGATGCTGGTAGCCGGTGTCGCAGCCTACCGCGTATGGATCGCTGAAACCGGCGTGCCGGCAACGGTTGTTGCAGGCCATTCGTTGGGTGAGTATGCGGCGCTTGTTGCGTCAGGCGTGCTGAGCCTCGCACAGGCGGCACCGCTGGTGCGTTTTCGGGCGCAGGCGATGCAGGATGCAGTTCCGGTGGGCGTGGGCGCAATGGCTGCCATCCTAGGCATGGATGCTACTCGAGTAGTTGAGGGTTGTGCTGAAGCTGTCCAGGCATTCGGTCCTGCAACGCTTGAGGTTGTGGAAGCGGTCAATTTCAATGACCCGATGCAAACCGTGATTGCTGGGACCAAGGCTGCCGTAGACAAGGCATGTGAAATTCTCAAGGCCAATGGTGCCAAACGAACCTTGCCTTTGCCTGTATCAGCGCCTTTTCATTCGAGCTTGATGAGGCCAGCTGCCGAGCGGCTCAAGGAACGGTTGGCCAATATCGTATTTGCCATGCCGCGTATTCCCATGGTCAACAACGTTGATGTCATCGCTGAAACTGACGCGGAGCGCATCCGTGCAGCGCTTTATCGTCAGGCATTTTACCCGGTACGCTGGGTTGACTGTGTGCAGGCCATTAAGGCTCGGGGCATCAATGTGATTGTCGAATGTGGGCCAGGCAAGGTGCTTGCCGGCATGGTTAAAAGAATTGATCCGGCGCTCACGGGTGTGCCCATGTTTGATCCGGCCTCCTTGGCTGCTGTGAAGGAAATGCTGGTATGAGTGAAATAAAGTTCGAAGGACAAACTGCGTTGGTAACTGGCGCTTCCCGAGGAATAGGCGCGGCCATTGCTTTGGAACTGGCTAAGAAAGGTTTATGCGTCACAGGCACGGCCACTACAGACGATGGTGCCGCAAGAATCAGCCGTACCCTGGTGGCTTATCCGGGTTGCTCAGGAAGAAAACTCGATGTCAACGATGCAACTGCTGCCGAAGCACTGGTCAACAGCATCGTTAAGGAACATGGTGGACTGCAGGTAATGGTGAACAATGCCGGCATCACGCGCGACATGCTAGCAATGCGGCTCAAGGATGAGGACTGGGATGCGGTACTTGACACCAATTTAAAGGCCGTGTTTCGTATGAGCCGTGCCGTGATGCGATGCATGATGAAGCAGCGCTATGGCCGCATCATCAATATCACTTCCGTCGTGGGTGCCTCAGGCAATGCGGGTCAGGTCAATTACGCAGCTGCCAAAGCCGGTGTGGCTGGAATGACGCGCGCGTTGGCGCGTGAGCTTGGTTCACGAGGCATCACGGTTAACTGCGTCGCCCCCGGTTTTATCGAAACCGACATGACCTCCCGCTTGCCAGAAGATCAGCAAAAAGCCCTGCTTGGACAGATTCCTTTGGGGCATTTGGGCAAACCGCAAGATATTGCCCATGCCGTCGCATTTTTAGCCAGTCCGCAGGCTGCCTATATTACAGGGCAGGAAATTCATGTTAACGGCGGCATGTATATGTGACAGGAGCTAACGATTGTGGCTCTTGCAAAATGCTATACAAACAGCAGCCTTGCAATGATAAAAATATAGGAAATCGAAGCTGGCTTTTATCCGTCCAGCCCGGTGCTTAGGAAGCGAGTCCTAACGCGGTAAAATCACGGATTAATTTACAAC